>JAIJMN010000063.1:0-12254 GCA_022735715.1 Prevotella sp. | reverse complement strand
TAGGAATCGGGAGTAACCATCATGACGCTGCCGAT
The DNA here is from genome assembly GCA_022735715.1 of Prevotella sp. Classification (GTDB taxonomy): domain Bacteria; phylum Bacteroidota; class Bacteroidia; order Bacteroidales; family Bacteroidaceae; genus Prevotella. The sequence continues at coordinate 12,219 of JAIJMN010000063.1, read as the reverse complement.
ATACTCCACTGCACCCAGTTCGGCATGATTGTCCTTCTCGTGAAGCACCATCCATGCCTTGGTGTACGGCTTGCCCACCTCAACAGTGGTCGGTACCATGGTCTTGGCGTTAGTACGTGTGTCGGTGACGTATAGCTTTATGTAGTACTTGTACACAAAGTTCGGGTCGTTAGGATCCATAGTCAGCGTCAACGATTCGTCATGGCCGATGGTGTCGTTGCGGCTTGAATTTGCCGATGTGGTGTTCATCACCCATGTGTATTTCAGATATGACTTGTCACCATCATCGGTCTTGATTTCCGGATTGATGGTATAGGTCATCTCCGTGTCAGCTTTGCGTACGCCGTAGCTCTGGTTCAGCTTTACTGATATGTCAGATATGCTTTCGTCGTAGTCATAGTTTCCCTTGTCCTCGTAGCACGATGCCAGGAGCGACGTGAGCAAAACCGCACATAATGTATGTCTTGTTATGATTCTCATAATCGTGTCTCTTTAATGATTAGTTGAATGTTACCGGTGTGCCGTCGGTCTCTGTGAGCGGTTTGTCGTGTGTGCTGTTGTACTGGGTCAGTGCATTTCGCAGCGCTTCCATTACGACATCATCGAATCCGAATTTATGATACATCTTCTGATAATAATACAACATTGAAATATCATTGGCAGAAAGGTCTTCGGCAGCGAGTGCTGCCATGATGAAGCGCACCTTCTTCTCACCGTAATTGCCCAATACCGACGAGTAGGCTGCGTTCCATTCCTCGGGGCTGAACACCCACATGCTCGACCAGTCGGTTTCGTCGGTCAGCGTGATTTCATACTGCTGGCGTTCCATGGTGCCCGGTACGAAGTCGCTGTTGGCATAGTCTACCTTGATTACGCACTTGCTTTCCTTGCCGTCCTTGGGATACTTGCAGCGGATGGTGAACTCCTTGCGATACTCGCCTGTCTCCATTTCGGCGGCTTCGGGCATCTCCAGTTCGGGCATATCATAACCTTCTACCGGCTCTGCCATAAGTTTTATCTTCAAAGGCTTGTCGCTTATGCGGCCTTCGAGCTGCAAACACACCTTTACATCACAATAGCTGAGGTCCATTGTCTTTTCTTGGGCATACAGACCGAAGAAATCTACCACCGATGAAAGATTCTCGTAGCTGTTGCCACTGTCGTAAAATCCTCCATAACCATCCGATGCCATGAAGTTCAAACCGGGTGCTCCGCTGAACGGTTCAACCTCTTCCTCCTTGCAACTTGTGAAGGCGAGCAGCACACCGAATATAATAAATGCTATCTTATAGAGTTTCATGATTGTTGAGTTTTTTAGTTTACATTACCTAATACAGTCTCGTCGTCGGGTATCGGGAAACGATAGCGTGCCTCTGTCATGTTCGTGATAGGGCAGAACTGGAATGTCTTGTAACCCTGACGCTTGTAGAAGAACCATAGCTGTCCTTCGCCATAGAACTCCTTGCGATACTCTTTTTCGATGTTGTATAACTTTTCGCTCTCGTTGGCAAAGGGCTGCAGGTCTTCAAGACCGCGTGCTCCGCGTACTATCGAGAGCAGGCCGGCCGACTCGGCGAGGTCGTCGGTACACTCGGCAAGGATGTAGTACATCTCCGGCAGACGTATCAGCGGCATTGTGTTCTGCAATACGGGCGAGTATAGTCCGCTCTGGGTGTACTTCAGCATGTACGCTCCGTTAGAGCTGATGGCAAATCCTGCTCCGTCTTTATAGCGCATGTCGTTCTGTCCGTCGACCGTAGTGTCGAATATCTTGTCCAATCTGTTGCCGTCGCCGAGGATTATATACTTGTTCCACATGGCTATCATGAATTCGCTCTTTACGCGACTTGGGAATGTCTGCGAGTCCATGTTCACGGCAAAGAGAAGCTCGGTAGACCCCACCTTGTCCTGTGCATTGTCGGTGATGAGGGCGAAACGCTTGCTTCCATCAGCCTTCTTGGCATCGATAACTTCCTGCGCATACTTGGCGGCATTCACCTTGTCGCCCATCCACATATACACACGTGCCAGCTCAGCCTTCACCGCATACTTGTTCATACGGTTGAAACGATGCTTGAGGAAGGGGTCGGTGCTGCCGTCGTCGTCGTAGCTTGGGAACGCGATGTTCATAGGGTCGTTCTCCAGCAGAGTCTCAGCCTGCTTCAGACTCTTCACGATACTGTCGGCAACAACGCTCGCCGGCAACAGCTTAGCCACATCTCTGTTGAGGTGAGTGCGGTAGGGTATGGACGGCGAAGAGGCGTTGTCCTTGTAGATAGGACCGAACATACGCAGCAAATCGAAGTAGAGGAACGAGCGTAAGCCCAATGCTTCGCCCTTGATGATGTCCTTGTAGCCGGCTGTGTGTATCACGTTGCCGCGCTTTTCGATGTTGTCGAGCAGATTGTTGAGGTTGGCAATGAGGAAGTAATCGCTCGTCCAGAACGTCTCGTAATATGTCTGCGTACGTGTAGAGGGATAGGTGTACCACGTAATCTTGTCGTAGTCGGTTTCAAGATTTTCGTTGTTGAAGTAGCGCTGTGCCAACTGGTCGATGAAACCGTACGTCATCTCACGTCCATAGAGCTGCGTTGTGCTCATCTTGATATAGACACCGGTCAACGCTTCCTTAAATCCTTGCTCGTTCTTGAACAGGTCTTTCTCCTCAACATTGGTCTTCGGCGTTATGTCGAGCCAATCGTTGCAAGAGCAGAAGAGTGTTGTGAGCCCTAATAATATATAATATAGTCTTTTCATATTGTGTCAAGTTTATATTCTTAGAATGTTAAATTGAGCGACATTGAGATTTGTCTTGACATAGGATATTGTATGCCTCGCTCCTGCTTGATGGTCGACCAGTGGAAGAGGTCTTCCATATACAGTCCTACTGAGGCGCTGCTCAATCCCAGCATGCTAATCCACTTCTCGTAACGCTTCTCAAAACGATACTGCACGTTGATGGTATTCAGCACCAATTCGTTCTGATCCATAAGGAAGCGGGTGGTTGCTTTGGTCAGCGAACCGTTTTTATCGGAAGTGACAGCCTTGTATTTTGCCAGGTCGCCGGGCTTCTGCCAGCGGTCGGTGAAGGCGCGGCGGTCGACGTTGTAGCGCAGGTTGGCGTTCTCTACTTTGTCCACCAGTGTCTTGTTGTAGTACTGTCCGCCGAATCTGTATTGCGAAGCGAGGCTCACGCTGAGTCCGCGCCAGTTGAAGTTGAGGCTGAGTGTACCCTGCAAGTCGGGCTCGGTGTCGCCCACGGGCACCTGGTCGACAGCGTTGTATTCGCTTGTGCGTCTGCCGTCGCGAGTGAGATATACTTCTCGACCGGTAATCGGGTCGATGCCCAACGAGCGTACTGCCCATATCATCGACTGTGAATAGCCCTCCTCATAGCGTGGCAACGGACGCGAAAGCTTGTTCGGATTGTCCTCGTCGGCCTTCATCTGCTGTTCGTTGCGGCTGCGCATGGCGTTCGAAATCTTCTTGATGGTGTTCTTGTTGTGACTTCCGTTCACCACAATACTAAGGTTCATCTGCTTTGAAGGGATGTAGAGCGGCATGTATCGAACGTTGAATTCGTAGCCGTTATTGGCTATGTTTCCGATGTTGTCCTTAATGCTGCTGAATCCGATTGAGGGCGCCAGCGAGTAGTCGAGCACCGTATTCTTGGTCAGTTTGCGGTAATATTCGAAGCGTCCGCTAAATCTGTTGTTGAACATTGTAAAGTCGATGCCGAAGTTCCATGCGTTGGTTGTCTGCCACTTGAGGTCGGGATTGCCCATGCCGTACAACAGTGTGCCCACAACATCCGAACTCTGATAGATGCGCATGGTGTTGGCGTAAGAGTACATCTGCAATGCCTGGTAGGCAGCAAAGCCTTGGGTACCGGTCACACCGTATGTGGCGCGCAGCACGAGTTCGTCGAAAATGTTGAGTTTCTTAATCCAGTTCTCCTTGTCCATATTCCATCTCAAGCCTGCCGACCAGAAAGGTGCATAGCGGTTGTTGCGTCCGAACTCTGACGAGGCGTCGATACGTCCGTTGAGGTCGGCTGCATACTTCTGGTCGTAGGTGTAGCTTACGGTAGCTACACCGCCGAAAGAGCGTGTCGTACTTTCGTCGCCACTGGTAGACTGAACCTTCGCTCCCAGGTAAACCTCGTCCATATTGTCGTTGGGGAAGCCCGTAGCGAGCACGCCGGCGCTGTGATACTTGTCCTGCTTGATGTTCCAGCGGAAGAACGAAGCGAGTACGTGACGGCCCTTCCATACCTTATTATAATTGGCGGTGAAGGCTGCGTCCCATCCCAGGCGTGTGTCGTTGGTCCAGTTGTACATACCCCTCTGGTCGATGTTCTGAACGGTGATGTAGTCGGTATGGTTTGCCGACTTGAACACGTCGTTGTCTGAAGTGGTCTTGGTGAGGGTGAGGTCGAACGCCAGACGCAGGTTTTCAATAGGTGTATATTCGGCACGGAAGGCATCGCGCACTTCAAATGCTTTGTTCTGGTCTTTGGTGTTGTAGAGTGTGTTATACATAGGATTGCCCACATCCGCTCCCGAAGTGCGATAGTAGCCGTCAGTAGTTGTGACGCTACGTTCGAGGTATTTGGCAATCTGTCCGTTAGAATCGTAGATGCGATAATACGGGTTGAGCAGGGCATAATCGTTGAACGTACCATAGGGCGAGGTACGGTCGGATGTGGTATAGTCGACATAAGCCACATTGCTGATAAGAAGTCCCTTGTAGCGATAGCGTATGTCGAGGCTTACGCTTGTGCCGTTGACACCAGTCTTCTTCATGATACCGGGCGCACTGTTGACACCAGCATACAGCTTATAGCGCAGTTCGTTTGTGCCACCTTCGATGTTGAGTCCGTGGCGCTGTGCAAACACGGTGCGTAGAGGCTGCGAGAGCCAGTAGGTATTTACGCCACGCTCTACGTCAAGCAGTTTGCGACGGTAGATTTCAAGCTGGTTCTGCTCGTCTTGCACGGAAGTAGGGTCGCTGTAAAAACCTGCACGTTTCTCCAGTTCGAGTTTCTCGGCTGCGTTGAGCAAGTTATAGTCGGTAAGGTCGGGGTATTCAATCTTGTAGTTGCCGTTGTATGTAACGCGCAGCTTGCCAGCTGCCGGAGCCTTGGTCTCAACTACAATAACGCCGTTTGATGCCTGCGAACCGTATATGGCCATGGCTGCTGCATCCTTCAGAAGTGTGATGCTCTCGATCTGGGCGGGGTCGATGTCCATAATCTTGGTTACGCTCACGCCTATGATACCGTCAAGAACGAAGAGCGGCTGGTTGGGTCGTGTGTCCACATCGCCACGCATAATGACTGTCTCATCGGTAGAGTAGTCGCCCATACTCGATTGTCCGCGCATGCTGAATTCGGGCACAGAGCTTGGGTTGGAGCCCGAAAGCATGTTGTCGCCCTTGCGGAATCCAGGGTCGAGCATAGTGATTGCATTGAGGATATTGCCTGAAGATATCTTGCGGATATCGTCGCCCGACACTCTGTTTGCCGAACCCGTGAAGCCTTCCTTTTTACGTTCGAAGATACCGGTTACAACAACTCCTTCGAGCGCTTTCGACTTTTCAGCAAGAACAATGTTCATCGGCTTGCCGTTCCATTTCACGGTTTGGTCTTCGTAGCCCAAATAGGTTACGACGAGCGATGCCTGGTTGGTCACCCCTTTCTTGATAACGAACTTACCATTGACGTCAGTCACGGCTCCGATACTGGTACCCTTGATACGGATAGAGGCTCCTACAATCGGTTCGCCTTGCGCATCCGTAACTATACCGGTACATTGTGTGTGCTCATCTGATTGCTGCTGCACACTTACTTTCTCACTGTTGCTCTGGTATGGAGCGGCGTATGATTTACCCCCCCCCAATTAAGCTGAGCAACACGCTGATTGATAGCAATGTCCTATGCATAAATATTGTTTTTGGTTTGACATAATGACGCACATCTGCTATGCATCATCTACATCGTTCTTGGTTAAACATTTCAAAGTCTGATGTTTCAACCCTTCGGTTTTATTCGTGGTTAATACGAGTTCGTTGATTATACTCCCGTTTTAGTTTAAAACTCGTAATAATTTGCAAAAGTAAAAATTAAATTGTAAAAATTAACACCGTTTGAGTTATTAAATGTTAACTCTTAAAATTGCTCAGAATACGTTTGTTTTCATGGCTTTGCCATACCCGTTTTTAAATGTAGTCCTTTTGACTTTCAAAAGGACCCCTTTTAGGTTTCAAAAGGACTCCTTTTCGAAAACCGTCGTTTGACGGGCAAAAAAATAACGGGGCCGTTGCCTCTTCGGCTACGACCCCGTCGGTATATAGCTGCCATTTGTTCTGTTTCAACAACAGGACTTATAAAAGCAATTACTTCGATAGGAATTTATCTATTTGGGCAGCTATTTGCTTTCCGCTTGCCATTGCACGTACTACGAGCGAGGCTCCGTTGGCTGCGTCGCCGGCTACGAATACGTTGGGTGCAAACTTGGGTTGTTCGGGCTTGAGGAATCCCATTGCGAGCAACACCATTTCACATTTGATGATTTCTGGCTTGCCCACGGGTTCCATCAGCGGACGTCCGCCATCGGGATTGGGTTTCCATGTTATCTCCTGAACGCGCACTCCGGTGAGCTTGCCGTTCTTGTCGCCGAGGAACTCTAATGAGTTGATGTTCCAGCGGCGTGTGCATCCCTCCTCGTGCGACGATGTAGTCTTGAGTGTACGAGGCCAGTTGGGCCATGGATTCTTTGGGTCGTCGGGTCTGTCAACGGGTCGCGGCATAATCTCAATTTGTGTCACCGACTTGCATCCCTGACGGTGTGCCGTTCCGATGCAGTCTGATCCGGTGTCGCCACCGCCAATAACGAGCACGTCTTTGCCCTTGGCGTTGACCAGTTCTTCCTTCTTGAACTCCATACCTGCCAACACTCTGTTTTGCTGTGAGAGCATTTCGAGAGCGAAGTGTACGCCCTTCAGTTCGCGTCCGGGAATTTTGAGGTCGCGTGCTGTGGGCGTTCCGGTTGATACAACGTAAGCATCGAAGCCTTCGGGCAGATGTTCTACGTCGACTGGCGAGTTGTATTTGAATACGATGCCTTCTTCTTCGAGCAGAGCGATACGGCGGTCGATGACAGCCTTGTTGAGCTTGAAGTTAGGAATGCCGTAGCGCAGCAGACCGCCAGCGCTTTCGTTCTTCTCCATCACTGTTACCGAGTAGCCCATGTGGTTGAGGCGGTTGGCTGCCACGAGTCCGGCAGGTCCGGCTCCGATGACGCATACTTTCTTGCCGTTGCGTTCGGGTTGTTCTACACGTACGTAGTCCTCCTGGAATGCGTGTTCGGTAATGGCACACTCGTCCTCGCGGTTGGTTGTAGGTTCGTGTTCAACGAGATTGAGCACGCAAGCCTTCTCGCACAGCGCCGGACAGATGCGTCCGGTGAACTCGGGGAAGTCGTTGGTAGAGTTGAGCAGGCGATAAGCCAGCTCCCAGTCGCCCTTGTATAGGGCGTCGTTCCACTCGGGTGCCTTGTTGCCCAGGGGGCATGCCCAGTGGCAGAAGGGTACGCCACAGTCCATACAGCGTGATGCCTGCTGTCGGCGGTCGTTGCTGTTGAGTGTTTGTTCGACTTCACCAAAGTCGTGAATGCGGTCGTGTATGGGGCGGTAGCCCGCCTCTTTGCGGTGTATAGTGAGGAATGCTTTTGGATTGCCCATAATTCCTAATTTTGAGTTTTGAGTTTTGAGTTTTGAATTTTTGCGACTTGCAGTTGCAATTTTGAGTTTTGAGTTTTGAATTTTGAGTTGTGCGCTTTGCGCATTTTGAATTATCCAGTTTTGAGTTTCGGGTTGTCCAGTATTGGTTTTAAGATGATTCTATAAATCAATTCATAATTGAACAATTTCTAATCGGCCCCGTCCGATAATTCAAAACTCAAAATTCAAAACTCCAAACTCTGATTTGCGCCCTCGCGCAAATCAGTAGTCTCTCTGCATGTCTGCAATCTTCTGTTGCAGCTTGCGTACCTGCTCTTCCTGCAGCACACGCTTGTATTCGATTGGGACAATCTGTATGAAGTCCTCAACGTAGCGGTTCCAGTCGTCGAGCATGGTGCGTGCGAGTTTCGAACCGGTGTATAGGTAGTGCTGGCGTATGAGTTCGTGCAGCTCCTTGCGGTAGTTGCTGTCGTCGACAAGGTTGATCTCGACCATATCCATATTGCAGAAGTAGTCGAAATTGTGGTTCTTGTCCCACACGTAAGCTACGCCGCCAGACATACCGGCAGCGAAGTTGCGTCCCGTTTCGCCCAGTACTACTACGCGACCGTCCGTCATATACTCGCAGCAGTGGTCGCCTGCGCCCTCGATAACGGCTGTTGCGCCCGAGTTGCGCACACCGAAGCGTTCGCCAACCTTACCGTTTATGTAGAGTTCGCCGCTTGTTGCGCCATACAGTCCGGTGTTGCCGGCTATGATGTTGTCCTCGGCTGCGAAGTTGCTTCTTATCGGCGGGAGTATCGAAATGCGTCCGCCTGAGAGGCCCTTGGCGAAGTAGTCGTTGGCTTCGCCTTCCAGTTTGAAGTCGACACCCTTAACGAGGAATGCGCCGAAGCTCTGTCCTGCCGAGCCCTTGAACTTCACGTTGATGGTCTTGTCGGGCAGTCCTGCTTCGCCATACTTCTGTGCTATCATTCCACTAAGCATTGCGCCAACGGCACGGTCGGTGTTCTTGATGGTGAAATCGAGCGATACCTCGTCCTGACGTTCTATCGCGTTCTGCGCTCCACGTATCAGATGCTGGTCCAATACGTCGCCAAGCTCGTGTCGTTGCTGTGCTGTATGATAGAGCGTGCAGCCGTTGGGCTCCTGGAACAGAAGTCGGTGGAAGTCGAGCAGAGCCGACTTGGGATTCTTCTCGTCCTTCTTGGTGAGGATGAGTTCAGTGTGTCCTACTATCTCGTTGAGGCTGCGATAGCCCATCTGAGCCAAGTATTCGCGCACCTCTTGGGCTACGAAGGTGAAGTAATTGACCAGATATTCTGCCTTGCCGCGGAACAGCTTGCGCAGTTCGGGGTTCTGTGTGGCTACGCCCATTGGACATGTGTTGAGGTTGCATTTACGCATCATCACACAACCGAGCACGATCAGCGCTGCAGTACCGAATCCGAACTCCTCTGCACCGAGCAGAGCCATAAGCACAACGTCGCGTCCTGTCTTCAACTGGCCGTCCACTTGCAAGCGAACCTGACCGCGCAGACCGTTCTTGACGAGTGTCTGCTGAGTTTCAGACAATCCGATTTCGGGCGAAATACCGGCAAATCGCATGCTCGATGCAGGCGAAGCACCAGTACCACCTTCGGCTCCTGAGATGACGATGAGGTCGGCCTTGGCCTTGGCAACGCCCGCTGCGATGGTGCCTACGCCACTCTCGGCAACGAGCTTGACGCTGATGGCTGCCTTAGGATTGACGTTCTTGAGGTCGAAGATGAGCTGGGCCAGGTCCTCAATAGAGTAGATGTCGTGGTGAGGAGGAGGCGAAATGAGCGAGATTCCGGGAATAGAGTGACGCGTCTTGGCAATCACCTCGTTCACCTTGAAGCCCGGCAGCTGTCCGCCTTCACCCGGCTTGGCACCCTGCGCCACCTTAATCTGTATCTCCTCGGCGTTGACCAGGTATTCTGTAGTTACGCCGAAGCGTCCCGAAGCAACCTGCTTGGTCTTGCTCGAAAGCGAAACGCCGTCCACAGTCTCGTGGAAACGCACGCTCAACTCGCCGCCTTCACCTGTGTTTGAGCGTGCGCCGAGCTTGTTCATGGCAAGAGCCATTGCCTCGTGAGCCTCCTTTGACAGAGCTCCGAACGACATGGCACCCGTCACGAAGTGTTTAACAATGTTCTCGACGGGTTCTACCTCGTCGACTGGTATCGGATTTTGTTTGAAATCGAAGAAGTCGCGGATGAAGATTGGTTCTTCTTTCTCGTCGACAAACTTCGTAAACTCTTTGTATTTAGCGTAATTGCCAGTGCGTGTGGCAAGCTGAAGTGTAGCGATGGTTTCGGGGTTCCAGGCGTGGCGTATGCCGTCTTTGCGCCAGTGGAATTGTCCGAGATTGGGCAGGAAGTCGAGCTTCTTGCGGTTGTTGAAGGCCTTGTTGTGCATGCTGATTGCGTCGCGGGCGATGGTTTCGAGTCCAACGCCGCCTATAGTGCTCACTTCTGTACCGAAGTAAGTCTTCAACAGTGCCTCCGACAGACCTATGCTCTCGAATATCTTGGCTCCGCGATATGAGCGGATGGTTGAGATACCCATCTTTGCCATAATCTTCAACAGACCTTTCTTCACCGCCTTGATGTAGTTGGCTTCGGCTGTCGGATAGTTCTCCTGAATCTTTCCGCGCTTCACAAGGTCGTCAAGTATGGCGTATGTCATGTACGGACAGAGTGCCGAAGCACCGTAGCCCAAGAGCAATGCGGCGTGCATCACCTCGCGGATTTCACCGCTCTCTACGATAAGGGCGGTCTGCACACGCTTGCCGACGGAAATCAAGTAATGATGAACGGCGCTCACTGCGAGCAGCGAAGGAATTGCTGCGTGCTCCTCATCAACATCGCGGTCGCTGAGGATGATGTAGTTGTAGCCGTCGTCTACGCTTCGTTCGGCCTCCTTGCAGAGTGCATCGAGCGACTCGCGCAGTCCGTCTTCGCCCTTGCTGCACTCAAACAGCATAGGCAACTTGACTGTGTTGAATCCCTTGTAGCGTATATTGCACAGTATATCGAGCTGAGTATTGGTCAGGATGGGGTGGGGCAGGCGCACCATCTTGCAGTTCGACTCGTCGGGCGAGAGAATACCGGAGCCCACACGACCTATATATTCCGACAAAGACATGACCAGCGACTCGCGTATAGAGTCGATGGCAGGGTTGGTAACCTGCGCAAACTGCTGTCGGAAGTAGTTGAAGAACACCTGCGCGTGGCCGCTCAATACAGCCAGCGGAGTGTCGTTGCCCATTGAGGCGGTAGGTTCCTGACCGTTGGTGGCCATCGGAACGATGGTGCCGTCGACATCTTCCTCGCCGAAGCCGAACATAAGTTCCTTGCGTGTGAGGTCGTCGACAGAGTTGTCAACCTTACGTCCGGAGTGCAGTTTTTCAAGTTGTATACGGTTAGTAGACAACCACTGGCGGTAAGGATGGGCACTTGCAAGTCGCTCCTTGATTTCTCCGTCGTAGTAGATTTTGCCCTCCTGAGTGTCGATAAGGAGAATCTTACCCGGTTGCAGGCGTCCCTTTTCGGCAATCTCAGTCGGGTCAAAGTCCATGACACCCACTTCGGATGCCACGACCATAGTGTCGTTCTTGGTAATAGTATATCGTGCCGGACGCAGACCGTTGCGGTCGAGCATTCCTCCGGCGTATCTTCCGTCGCTGAACAGCAGAGCGGCAGGGCCGTCCCATGGTTCCATAAGTATAGAGTGATACTCGTAGAAAGCCTTCAAATCTTCGGGTATCGGATTCTTGTCGTTGAAGCTTTCGGGCACCATCACAGCCATAGCGTGCGGCAGTGAGAGTCCGCTCATCACGAAAAACTCGAATACGTTGTCGAGACTTGCAGAGTCTGACATGTCGGGCTGTATGATAGGTGATATGCCACGGATGTCGCCCAATGCCTCGCTTGAGAGTACACTCTCGCGTGCCTTGAACCAAGAGCGGTTGCTGCGAATGGTGTTTATCTCGCCGTTGTGAGCCAGGAGGCGGAACGGTTGGGCAAGGCTCCATGTGGGGAACGTGTTGGTAGAGAAGCGCGAATGTACGAGCGCCAATCCTGAAGTGAAGTAATTGTTGGTGAGATCGGGGTAGTACTGGCGCACCTGCATTGACGACAACATACCCTTATAAACTATGTTTCGGCTCGAAAGCGAGCAGATGTAGAAGTCCTTGTTATTGACACGGTTTTCAATGCGCTTGCGTATAATATATAATGTACGCTCGAAGGTAGGCACCTTGTCGTCGGTCACGCCAGTGATGAAAACCTGCTTGATGGCGGGTTCGGTATTGAGAGCCGACACGCCGAGGCAGTCGGGATTAGTAGGCACAGTACGCAGGTGCATGAGCGAGAGTCCTTCGCGCTCTATTTCTTCAATCATTATCGACAGAATGGCCTGCTGCTGCGGCTGTGCCAGGCCATCCCGAGC
>JAIJMN010000329.1:0-1693 GCA_022735715.1 Prevotella sp. | reverse complement strand
ACACGAGCTACGGCACTCTTACGGCGACCAATTGCATTTATCATTTCCATCTTCTATTCTTTATTTATACTGGTTAATATCAATTGCCTTAGGCTGCTGTGCCTCGTGCTTGTGCTCTGTACCATCGTAGATGTAGAGGTTGTCAAGCAGACGACGGCCGAGAGGACCCTTGGGGAGCATACCCTTCACAGCGTGACGGATAATCTTGTCCATTCCGTCAGGACGCTTGCGGAGCTCTGCCGGAGTATTGAAGCGCTGTCCACCAGGATAGCCCGTATAACGTGTGTAAACCTTGTCTGTTTCCTTCTTACCTGTGAAAACAGCCTTGGCTGCGTTGATGATGATAACGTTGTCACCACAGTCCACGTGGGGAGTGAATGACGGCTTGTACTTTCCGCGGATGAGCTTTGCTACTTTAGAGCAGAGACGACCTACCACCTGGTCTGTGGCATCGATTACCACCCACTCCTTCTTAGCTGTTTCCTTGTTTACGGAAATAGTCTTGTAACTTAAAGTGTTCATTGTTTAATTTAAAAATTACTACTAAAAAACGTTTTATTTTTATTGCACGAGCGATTCACTAACCACGCCGTTTGGCCTTTTCTATAACGAGCGCTATTAACACCCTCATGCAGGGGACTCTAAGTGTATCCCCAAATAATCGGTCTGCAAAACTACTCATTTTTTATTATATAGAGAAATGATGCTTTTAAGCATACTGTATATTTACATTTATTTAACAGAATCGTACTGTTTTCTGCCTTCTTTCATCACGTTACCTATATATATAATAAGGTATAAAGGTATATACTGATAGACGTATGTATATATATAAAATGACCTATGGAACAGTACCATTTCAAATGTAGTCCTTTCGACTCTTAAAAGGAATCGTTTTGTCCTGCAAAAGGACTACATTTGTTTTACGGATGGATTTTTGTTCCCTTGCGGTTTACTTGTCCTTATACTCCACCTTCACCACTACGACGCGTATTTTCTGGTCGGCTTTGTCGGTCTTAATCTTTGCAATGTGCCAGTCGCCGGGGAAGAATATGAAGAATTTGTCGGGAGTCGAGTCGACGAAGAGGGTCTTGTCCACTTCGTAATCGTAGTTGATGATGTCGGGACGATACGGTGCCTTGGCCCGGCTTGTAACGTGGTCGAGCAGTCCGAAGCGCTCGCTGCCCTTCACGACATACTGGAAGTCGACATACTGACGATGGCTTTCGGTGCCGCGTTTTTCAAAGTCGCCGTTCTCACCATCCTCCACATTGGCCTTCATTGTTGTGCCAGGAATGGAGTGTTGGCCTGCGGGCAGAGCCATAAGGTCGGTCTTTGCGAGCCATGCGAAGAGAGCTTTCCATTGCGGGTTGCGCTTATATTGTGTGTAGAATTCGGCAGCATTGACAGTTTCGTGAGGCGAAGCTGCCGTAAATCCGTTGCGCCACTTGTTTGAGTTTTTCCACTTGATAGCCTTCTTCTCGAGTTTCTTGTCCTGGCACGGCTGTGTATACACGCCTTGAGCCATTGCGCTGAGCGACAGCACCAGGGCTGCCATCAATGTCAATAGTCTGTTCATAATACTTTGTTTTTAGGGCTCAGTGGAAATTTAGTGGGGATAAGCATAAATCTTTGCAAGTCGATACAGAAAGAACTTTTCATCAACGATACCCCTTAGCGATGCTCTGAAGGC
>JAIJMN010000062.1:0-12255 GCA_022735715.1 Prevotella sp. | reverse complement strand
CAGTGGTACTTCCGCTAAAAACGAATTAAGTGGAAAGTCCTCTGTTACAAGGACTTTCCACTTAATTTATTGAGAGTCAAATATTTGCTATTATTCCTCAACAGCAGCTTGGGCGGCCGCGAGTCTGGCTATGGGCACGCGGAACGGAGAGCATGATGCGTAATTCATTCCAACCTTGGCGCAGAACTTGACTGATGAAGGCTCGCCACCGTGCTCGCCGCAGATACCTGTGCGGAGGTTAGGACGTGTAGCACGACCGTTCTCTACAGCCATCTTGATGAGCTGGCCTACACCCTCCTGGTCGAGAACCTGGAACGGGTCTACCTTCAGAATCTTCTTCTCCATGTATGCAGGGAGGAACGAAGCGATGTCGTCACGAGAGTAGCCGAAGGTCATCTGTGTCAAGTCGTTGGTACCGAATGAGAAGTACTGAGCCTCCTCGGCAATCTTGCCTGCGGTAAGGGCAGCACGAGGAATCTCGATCATTGTACCTACCTCAAACTCTACCTCTATGCCGTACTCTACGAATACCTCCTTGGCAGTAGCGAGGATGATTGACTTCTGCTGCTTGAGCTCCTGAACAGTACCGATGAGCGGAACCATAATCTCAGGACGTGGGTCTAAGCCTTCCTTCTTCAGCTGGCAAGCAGCTCCGAGGATGGCACGTGTCTGCATGGCTGTGATCTCGGGGAATGTGATGCCAAGACGGCAACCACGGTGACCGAGCATCGGGTTGTTCTCGGCCAATGAGTTGACGCGCTTCTTGATTTCGGCTACGCTTACGCCCATTTCGTTTGCCATTGTCTCCTGACCTGCCTTGTCGTGGGGTACGAACTCGTGGAGAGGCGGATCGAGCAAGCGTATGTTCACGTGGCAGCCGTCCATAGCCTTGAGGATGCCGTAGAAGTCGGCCTTCTGATAGGGGAGGAGCTTGGCAAGAGCCTTCTCGCGACCCTCTACTGTGTCAGCCAGAATCATCTCACGCATGGCAACGATCTTCTGGTCGTCGAAGAACATGTGCTCGGTACGTGTCAGACCGATACCCTTGGCACCGAACTGACGTGCCACCTTGGCGTCGTGAGGAGTGTCGGCATTGGTACGGATTTCCATCTTGGTGTACTTGTCGCAGAGGTCCATAAGCTCCTTGAAGTCGCCTGAAAGCTCTGCTGCCTTTGTCTCGATCTGTCCGGCATAAACCTGACCTGTAGTACCGTTCAATGAGATGAAGTCGCCTTCCTTATATACTACGCCCTCAATCTCAACTGTCTTGGTCTTGTAGTCGACGTTGATAGAGCCTGCGCCTGATACGCAGCACTTACCCATACCACGAGCTACTACGGCAGCGTGAGAAGTCATACCGCCACGGGCTGTAAGAATGCCCTCAGCAGCTGACATACCGGCGAGGTCCTCAGGTGAAGTCTCGATACGAACCATGACTACCTTCTTGCCGTCCTCGTGCCATGCCTCAGCATCGTCAGCGTGGAATACAATCTGACCGCAAGCGGCACCTGGAGAAGCAGGCAGACCCTGTGTGATGACCTTGGCCTTAGAGAGAGCCAGCTTGTCGAATACCGGGTGCAGGAGTTCGTCGAGCTTCTGAGGCTCGCAGCGAAGCACGGCTGTCTTCTCGTCGATCATTCCCTCGTGGAGGAGGTCCATGGCAATCTTGACCATAGCAGTACCGGTACGCTTGCCGTTACGTGTCTGGAGGAACCAGAGCTTGCCCTCCTGAACGGTAAACTCCATGTCCTGCATGTCGCGGTAGTGCTTCTCGAGCTTGTCCTGAAGAGCGTCGAGCTCCTTGTAAAGCTCAGGCATTGCCTCTTCCATAGAAGGATAGTTGGCTGCACGCTCTTCCTCAGAGATGCCTGCACGCTCAGCCCAGCGCTGTGAACCGATCCTTGTAATCTGCTGCGGAGTGCGGATACCGGCAACTACGTCCTCGCCCTGAGCGTTAATGAGATACTCACCGTTGAAGAGGTTCTCGCCATTGCCTGCGTCGCGGCTGAAGCAAACACCTGTTGCCGATGTCTCGCCCATGTTGCCGAATACCATAGCCATAACCGAGACGGCTGTTCCCCACTCGTCAGGAATTCCCTCCATCTTGCGGTAGAGGATGGCGCGCTCGTTCATCCAGCTGCGGAATACAGCACAGATAGCACCCCAAAGCTGCTCCTTAGGATCGGTAGGGAAGTCGCTGCCGGTCTGCTCCTTGATGGCTTTCTTGAAGAGCTCTACGAGCTTCTGGAGTGACTCTACTGAGAGATCCTTGTCGAGTACTACGCCCTGCTCTTCCTTCACCTTCTCGATGATTGCCTCGAACGGGTCGATGTCTTCCTTGTTCTCGGGCTTCATGCCGAGCACTACGTCGCCGTACATCTGTACGAAACGGCGGTAGCTATCATAAACGAAGTGGGGGTTGCCGGTCTTCTCTACCATACCTGCTGCTACCTCGTCGTTCAGACCAAGGTTGAGGATGGTGTCCATCATACCCGGCATTGAGGCGCGGGCACCTGAACGTACTGAAACTAGAAGGGGATTCTTCGGGTCGCCGAACTTGCAGTTCATCAGCTCCTCGGTGTGAGCAACTGCTGCATTCACTTCGTCGGTAAGCTGCTCTACAATCTTCTGCTGACCTACCTTATAATACTCGTTGCAAGTGTCGGTTGTTATTGTAAAACCAGGAGGCACAGGAACTCCGATATGGTTCATCTCGGCAAGGTTAGCGCCCTTGCCACCAAGTACCTCACGCATTGAAGCATTACCTTCGGCCTGTCCATTACCGAAAGTATAAACTCTTTTCTCGTTCATAAGTTAATTAGGTTTGTTTTATATTTCTGTATCTTTTATGTTTTTCTATCTGCAAAGATAATACCAATTTCGGAATACTCCAAATATTTTGGGGTAAAATGTAATGTCGAAGTAGCATTTTTATATGTTAGTTTCTGTTATCGCAAACATTTTCAGCTGTTTTCAGTACAATTTGTAAATGTCATAATGTCATTTTGTAATATTCTATCAATCCGCTCATAGGGCTTTTCAATATCTTTCCGACAGTAAAGCCGTTGTTTTCGGCTGCTTTTTGCAGTTGACGGATGTAGTAATGGGCTATGCTGCCTATTGCATTTATGACGGGAGCGACTCCGCTGCTGGCATATTGTCTCAAATTGTTGTTGATGAATTGCTCGAAATTCATTATTACGAGTCGCTCTATGGCGGGATTGTCGATGTGTCGGGCTGCAAATTGCGATAGCGATGCGAGGAATCGGTTGGGCGAGGGCTGTCTATATACATTATTTATAATGTCAGACATCTGCATCTGGGTTTCCTCCGTGAAGCTTTGGCAAAGCTCTTCGGGCAACAGTCCCTTGAATACGGCATTCACTATGATTTTGCCAAGTGCCGCTCCGCTGCCTTCGTCGCCAAGAATGAATCCGAGTGGGGGAGTGTGTAGGGTCATCTGCTGTCCGTCGTACAGGCACGAATTGGAGCCTGTGCCCAGTATGCACACCATTCCTTCGCGCCTTCCGCATAAGGCGTGGCATGAAGCCATTATGTCGCTTTCTACTGTTATTGCCGCATTCTCGGGGAATACATCTCTCAGCATTTGTGCTATAATGTGGGTCTTGTCAGCCACGCATCCGGCTCCATAGTAGTGTATCTGGTCGACGTCATTGAGATTTACGGCTTTCTGCAGGGCCTCGTTGGGCAGGTCTGCTGCTATGGTCTGCCTTATCTCTTCCTGCGACTGCACTACGGGGTTGATGCCCTTGGTCTGTATGGTGAGTGTAGCGTTGCTGTGGCTAAGAAAGCACCAGTCGGTCTTGGTGCTTCCGCTGTCTACGATGAGTATCATGCTGTTAGCCTTTTTATTTCAAGTATAGATAATAAACCGCAGCCAGAACCATGGCTACTATTGCCGTCAAAACAAGTTTGATGATGCAGCTGGTTATCTTCTTGAATACCAGGAAACCAACGATTACTGCTACTATAATGAATACGTAATAACCAAAATTAGAAGACATAATTTACTCTTTTTGAATTTTTGTGCAAATATACAACAAAAAATCGGTTAGTCAGATGTTCTTGACAAAAAGAAAAAAGGGAGGTAAAGTCAAAAGTCAGTTATATGGGTTGAATGCAACAAATGTAGGAGGGTAGGGCATCCTTACCCTACCCACTCAGCATTCATTTTTCAGTAGATTGAGTGGGTATAGCAGGGATGCTATACCCTCCTACTAATAGCCCTATTCTTGTCTTTTCGACTTTTGACTTTACCCTCCTTCAAGGGGGATATTATTCGATTAGTTCTCCATAAACTTCTTGGCGGCACGCAGCTGATGGCGCATGTTGCTGAGCAGCTGCTGGCTCTCCTGAAGCACGTTTAGGTAGACGAGCGACACCTTGAGGTTGCTGTTGTCCTTGGCCTGCTGTATGCGGTCGATGTGGTGCTTTCTCACTACTGAGAGGTTGTCCTTGCATTGGTCGGCCATGGCGAGAGTGTCGCGATAGTGCTCGAAGCGTGATGTTGAAATCTGAGCCTCGGTCTGCTGCATGAGATCGTTGATGCTGTTGCGTACGGTTATGAACTCGTCGATGTATACCTGGGGCAGCGGATTGAAGTTGTTGTCGACGTGCTCCTTGATGGGGTCGAGCATACGACGCAAGCAGTAGAGATACTGTTCGGAAGAGTTGATGCCCAGATGGAACCATGTGTTGCGCTCGATGGCAATGTCGGCAGGCACACGCTTCAAGGCGAGCAGCTCCTGGCGTCTGTACTTCTTGAGTATTTCCATCTCCTTGTCGAGGTTGGACAGTACGTGTCTGAGTAACTTCGGACTCTCACTTTCCAGTCCGTTGATTATTTCGTTGAACTGTGTCAATGTGAAGCGGGTCATGAAGCTCTGTGTACGCGATACGTGCTTCTTGAGCAAGTCCCAGACGATTTCGGGGTCGCGAGTGCGCATCATAAGCTGGAACACATCCTCCTTGCCGGCTTCCTGCTCCTTGCGCTTGTAGTTTCTGTTGCTGCGGATAAGCAGGAAGATAACCAATGCCATAAGCAGAATCTTTGCCAAGGCTCCTCCGTAGAACATTACGAGGCATACGATGGCACATGAGGCAAATGCAACGCCGGCTGTGATGAACCATCCTCCTATAACGCTTATCACACCGGTAACACGGAATACAGCACTCTCTCGGCTCCAAGCGCGATCGGCAAGAGACGAACCCATTGCAACCATAAATGTCACGTATGTGGTAGAGAGAGGCAACTTGTAGTTGGTACCGATTGTGATGAGCATTGAAGCCAAAACGAGGTTGATGGCAGCTCTCACTACGTCGAAAGCGGCTCCGTCGTTAAGCTCGGCCTCCTGCTTGTTGAAGCGTGAGTCAATCCATCTTCTAAGACCTACAGGCAGCATCTGCGTGATGCTTGAACTTGAGTCCTGAGTGATTCTCACTACGCCACGAGCCACACGTGACGAACCGAACATCTCGTCGCCCTCGTCCTGACGGCTGAGGTCTACAGAAGTCTTGATTACGTTGCGGGCCTTCTTGGATGTAGCCATTGCAATAATCATTATGACACCGGCTGCAAGCAGGAAGAGTGGGGGGGTCTTTGCCGAACCGTTAAGCGAGTCCATCATATAGTTGGTGGCACCTACTGAGTTGGAGTTGGCGACGAAGTCCTGATAAGAGTCGAGACCGGCAAGGGGCACACCGATGAAGTTGACAAGGTCGTTGCCTGCGAAAGCCATGGCAAGGGCGAATGTACCCATGAGCACGATAAACTTGAACACGTTCACCTTGAGCAGATGGATTATCTCCATGACAATGGTAGAGCCGATGAATGTGTAAATGATCAGGGCTGTCATGTTGTTCTCAATCCACATTCTTGTGCTTTCAGCTATAAACGGCGACTTGCCCAAGCCCTTGAGGAAGATGAAGTAAGAAAGGGCTGTGAAGGCGATACCGCCGAATATTGCTATCGACCAACGTGAGTGCTTGCGGTAGTTGAATGTGAATACGATACGTGAGAGCCACTGTACGACAATACCGAACACGAAGGCAATGGCTACGCTGACAAAGATTGCCACGATAACGCTCAATGCCTTGTCGGTGTTTAGAAGATCGCCGAATGAGAGCGAGGGGTCGCCTGCAATCTTGATGGCTGCCAGAATGAACGTTCCGCCCAACAGCTCAAACACGAGCGATACGGTAGTTGACGTAGGCATTCCCAAGGTGTT
The DNA here is from genome assembly GCA_022735715.1 of Prevotella sp. GTDB lineage: Bacteria > Bacteroidota > Bacteroidia > Bacteroidales > Bacteroidaceae > Prevotella. Next base: position 6,007 of record JAIJMN010000062.1, on the reverse strand, counting down.
GAAGATGTCGAGAATGATGACATCGGTTACCATAACGGCAAGGAAGATTGTCATTACGTCGTAGAACGAGAAGTTGGATGGCTGCATGATTCCATGCCTTGCAACGTCCATCATTCCCGATGACATTACGGCACCTATCGCCACACCTGCCGATGCTACAATCAATACTGTGCGAAACTTGGCCACCTTGGCGCCAATCGCACTGTTCAAAAAATTCACGGCATCGTTGCTGACTCCGACAAAAAGGTCGAATATAGCCAGACATAGCAAGAATGCCACAATCACAAGATACATTGTTTCCATATTGCTTTTTATAGTATGAATGGGTTTGTTTGTATTTTACGCTTGCAAAATTATAATTGCAATATTACACGTGGTTTAAACACATGTTACAATCTTGTTACAAGCTGCATTTGGGGGTAATACAAGCTGCATTTGGGGTTAATGTCTGTTAATAATTTCTGCCAAAGTATTGTACTTTCGCAATAACATCGTAATTTAGTGAAGCAATTATATTAACAATGGAAAAATTCAAAGTAATCATAGTGGAAGACGTGCCCTTGGAACTCAAAGGTACCGAAGGAATTCTGCATAATGAAATGCCCGAAGCCGACGTTATTGCTACCGCAGATTCGGAAGAGGCATTCTGGAGAGAATTCAGACAAAACAAGCCCGATCTTGTGCTTCTCGACTTGGGTCTTGGAGGCAGCACAACGGTGGGAGTGGAGATTTGCCGCAAACTCAAAGGCGAGCATCCGGAAATGAAGGTGCTCATCTTTACAGGCGAAATACTGAACGAGCGCCTGTGGGTTGACGCTATCGATGCAGGATGCAACGGCATAATACTCAAGAGTGGCGAGATGCTCACCCGTAGCGACATAATGCGGGTGCTTGAGGGAAAGAAATATGTATTCAACCAACCTATATTAGAAAAGGTGGTGGAACGCTTCTGCGAGTCGGTACGCAATGTGATGCAGCACAATGATGCCATGATACGCTATGAGATTGACGAGTACGACGAGCGCTTCCTGCGCCATCTGGCACTTGGCTACACAAAGGAGCAAATATCCAATCTGCGTACAATGCCTTTCGGAGTGAAGAGTCTGGAGAAGCGCCAGAACGAACTCGTTCAGAAACTCTTCCCTAATGGCAATCAGGGAATGGGCATTAACGCCACACGTCTTGTGGTGAAGGCTTTCGAGCTTCAAATACTTGACGTGCAGAACCTTTATGCCGATGAGTAGAAGGCTTGTCACCATAATATCGGCTTACACATGCCTGGCACTCTTCGTCATGCAGATAGCGTTGGTATTGGGTTCGTGGGTGGCTTCGGTGCTGTTTCCCGAACTTGCAATACGCTCGATGTTTATAGGCGAAAGCGTAAGGTGGTTTTGGAGCAGTCTGGCCGACAATATGTCGTCCACGCTATTGGTGTGGCTTCTGCTGTCGGGCGCTATGGCCGAACTGTTTGTTGGAGGCGGACTGCTCAGAGCCATAACTTCATACCGTCAAACTACCGATTACGAACGTATGGCTCTGATGGTTGTGGCGTGGGAATTGGTGGCAATGGCAATTGTGCTTTTCCTGCTTGCCTTCGTCCCTCATGCCGTGTTGCTGAGCGCGCTCGGTACGATTACGCCTGATTCCTATATTGACAGCTTCGTGATAATGGCAATAACAGGAGTGTGCATAATGTCGCTTACCTACGGCATGGTGACCGGACGCTACCCAACGTTTGTAGATGCTTTTGGTGCTGCCGCAAGTGGTGTAGCCACGACAGCACCATTAGTTATTGTGTATTTGTTGGCTGCTGAACTGTACAGTTCTGTTGTCTGGATATTCACTTGATGCAGAGATTGTCAAATACAAGTCCATTCTGCAACACCTTGTCAAACTCGTTCTCGAAGTTGGGAGTGAATATAGATTTGCCGATGTTCTCCTTTATCTCGTCGAGAGTCCAGTAGCGTCCGCCGTCCAGCTCGTCTGTGCTCGGATGTATCGGTCCGTCGTAAATGGCGCAAAACACATTTACAAGCTCTTTCTCTACACGGCTTTCAAACACGTACGACTTTATGAAGACGGGGCTGAACTGGCTTATGCCCAGTTCTTCGGACACCTCACGTCGCAGAGCCTCAGCTATAGTCTCGCCATAGTCGACGTGTCCGCCGCATGCCGTGTCCCATTTGCCCGGCTGAATGTCTTTCCATTCAGGACGCTTCTGCATATATAGTCCTTTCTGTCGGTTGAAGACATGCAGATGAACTACGGGGTGAAGCTGCTTCGAACCATTGTGTGCTTCACCCCTTGAAATGCGGCCTATAACGTTTCCGCTTTCGTCGACGAGTGGGAAACACTCGTTCTTATTGTCCTTTTTCATATATTTTTACTCAATCTTCTTACAAATTGATGGTGTAGATTTTGCTGCCGCCGAAGGCGTTCTGTATAAAAGCGTTGTCGGGCGCGGTCTTGAATATTCCGAAGATTGAACTGCCGCTGCCGCTCATCTGTGCATAGGCTGCTCCTGCTTCGTACAGCTTGTTCTTGATGTCATGCAATTCGGGATATTGGGGGAAGACACTCTCCTCAAAATCGTTGGTCAGCAGATCCTTCCATTGTTCTATAGGCATGGCTACTGTCTCGCGGCACGACACTTCGGGCATGCGTGGAGTAATACCGGCAAAAGCCTCCTTGGTTGATACGGACACCTGTGGTTTGACAATGACGAGAGTGTAACCGCTCAATGTGTTGTCTGTGATTTCTACAGGCGACAGAATCTCGCCAATACCCTCGGCATAGGCTGGTTCGGCATTTATGAAGAACGGACAGTCGGCACCAAGACGTGCTGCATACTTCTCAAGTTCGGCATTGCCGGCATTGATGCGAAAACGTTGGTCGAGCAGCTTCAGCATGAAAGCAGCATCGCTCGAACCGCCACCAAGTCCTGCCTGGCTCGGTATTCGCTTGTACAGATGTGCATGAATGCGTGGTATTTCATAATCGGCAGCCAGCATGTTGTAGGCTTTCACCACAAGATTGTCAGCCTCGTTGCAGCATATTCCGTCACCGCTAACCTTAAGGTCGCAATTTGTGTCAGAGGGGAACCTCTCGCTCATGGTCTTTATCTCCAAAGCATCACAAAGCTGCACGGGTAGGAATACAGTCTGCAGATTGTGGTAGCCGTCGTTTCGCTTCTCGACGATATTAAGTCCGAGATTTATTTTAGCGCAAGGAAAATCTATCATATAATATAAGATGTAGTTAGGGGTAAATGCAAGAGGGGATGTACTCACACATCCATGGCATGAAGCATATCCCCTCAGGTTTTCAGTAAATATATTATTTCTCTCTCTTTATCTTGTCAACGTAAGCATCGATAACAGCCACGGCTGTGATGTTGACGATGTCGCGTACCGAGCTCTCGAAGTCGGTGAAGTGGATAGGCTTGTTAAGACCCATCTGGATCGGGCCGATGATTTCGGCATCAGGATCTAATGCCTGCAGCAGCTTGTAGCTGCCCTGGGCGCTGCTCATATTGGGGAATACGAGAGTGTTGACATCCAGTCCCTTAAGGCGTGTGAACGGATATTTGTCATCACGAAGCTGCTTGTTGAGAGCAAAGTTGACCTGCATCTCGCCATCGATAATCATGTCGGGATAACGCTCCTGCAGAGTCTCCACAGCATTGTGAACCTTTACGGGGCTGCCAATCTCGTCAGTACCGAAGTTAGAGTAGCTGATCATGGCAATGTGCGGCTCCTCGTTGAAGAATCGTACTGTGTTGGCTGAAAGACGGGCGATGTCGATGAGTACGTTCTCGTCGGGATGCCGGTTGATGAGTGTGTCCGAGAGGAAGAACACGCCCTTCTTGGTGTTGAGGATGTGCATTGTGGCGAAAGTGCTGAACTCCGGACGTATGCCGATAACCTCCTTTGCCACCTTGATGGTGTTGGAGTATTTGGTGTACAATCCGGTGATGAATGCGTCAGCATCGCCTGTCTCCACCATCATCATACCGAAGTAGTTGCGCTCGTACATCTTGTCGTAAGCCTCCTCAAAGGTGTAACCCTGACGAGCACGTTTCTTGGCAAGGTGCTTTGCGTAAGTGGCACGTCTGCCCTGTTCCTGATCGGCACGCATGTCAATCAGTTCAATACCGTCGAGATTAAGCTTCAAGCGCTCAGCCACACGACGCAAGCGGTCGGGGTTGCCCAGAAGGATTGGGTAGCAGAAGCCTTCGGTCTTGGCCTGAACAGCTGCCTTCATCATTGACGGGTGAGCACCTTCGGCAAACACTACGCGCTGCGGATGCATGCGTGCCGTATCGTGAAGGTTGCGTGTCAGCTTTGTTTCCTGGCCGAGCAGCTCCATAAGGTTCTTCTTGTACGAATCCCAGTCGGTAATGGTCTTTCTTGCCACTCCGCTTTCGATAGCAGCCTTTGCCACAGCAGCACTTACTTCTGTGATAAGACGCGGGTCGACAGGTTTCGGGATGAAGTATTTAGGACCGAAGCTGAGGTCGTTGACATGGTAAACCTCATTTACTATATCCGGAACGGGCTGCTTTGCCAAGTCGGCAATAGCATGTACGGCAGCCATCTTCATATCCTCATTGATGGCCTTGGCATGAACGTCAAGAGCGCCACGGAAGATGTATGGGAAACCGATTACATTGTTAATCTGGTTGGGATAGTCGCTACGTCCGGTAGACATAAGTACGTCAGGACGGCTTGCCATAGCGTCCTCGTAGCTGATTTCAGGCACAGGATTGGCAAGGGCAAACACGATAGGCGAATCAGCCATTGAGCGAATCATGTCCTGCGAAAGCACATTGCCCTTTGACAGACCTACGAATACGTCGGCTCCTTTTATTGCCTCCTCAAGAGTGTGGATGTCGGTTCGCTTGGTAGCAAACATCTGCTTCTGTGGGGTAAGGTTGGGACGGTCGGCTGTGATTACGCCCTTAGAGTCGAGCATTACGATGTTCTCTATCTTTGCTCCCAATGCCACATAAAGCTTTGTGCAGCTGATGGCAGCCGCTCCGGCACCATTCACAACGATGCGCACATTGGCAATATCCTTGCCTGCTACCTCAAGAGCGTTCTTCAGTCCGGCAGCTGAGATGATGGCAGTACCGTGCTGGTCGTCGTGCATTACAGGAATGTCGAGAGTCTTCTTCAGACGTTCCTCAATGTAGAAGCATTCAGGAGCCTTGATGTCTTCAAGGTTGATGCCGCCGAATGTCGGGGCTATCTTCTCTACTGCCTCGCAGAACTTCTCTGGATCTTTCTCGGCTACCTCAATGTCGAACACATCGATGCCTCCGTATATCTTAAACAGAAGTCCCTTGCCTTCCATCACTGGCTTACCGCTCATGGCACCAATGTCGCCAAGACCAAGCACGGCAGTACCGTTAGAAATTACAGCAACAAGGTTGCCCTTGTCGGTGTACTTGTACACATCGTCAGGATTGCTCTGTATTTCCAAGCATGGGAAAGCTACTCCTGGAGAATATGCAAGACTAAGGTCGGTTTGGGTGTGGTAAGGTTTTGTCGGCTTGACTTCAATTTTGCCAGGACGACCGCTTTGGTGGTATTCCAAAGCGCTTTCTTTTGTAATTTTTACCATTTTTATTCTGTTTTAGTTATTTTATGTGCATTTATTTACAAAATACTAACGTTATCTTATAATACGATACAAAAGTAACTAAAAACAGGTGAACATACAACTTTATTCATGTTTTTATTTGGAAAACTTTGGCGCAGCCAAAAGTTTTTGTAACTTTGCAGCGCTTAAAACATACACATATAATATATACTGATAAATCATACAGATGCATAAAGACAATTTACAGACCAACTACCGTATGGAACTGCCAGCCAAGATAATGCAAGTAGCAATGCGTGAGTTCAGGCGTTGCGGTGTCAAGGCTGTCAAGATGGACGATATAGCAAGTAGGCTGAGCATATCGAAGCGCACGTTATATGAGATATTCTCAAATAAGGAAGAA
>JAIJMN010000061.1:0-12304 GCA_022735715.1 Prevotella sp. | reverse complement strand
TTTTTTGTAGAATTTAATAAGTTATTAATGGTTAAAAATTTATCCGTTATTTAAATGGTTAATATATTGTCTGCGCAAATACATTATATATACCATCGTTTGCACTTTGGCAAAGTTAGCAAATAATGGCAAATAAACATGTGTTTGCGTAGCCTTTAACATTTTTTTATTTCAAACGAGCCAATACTTCCTTGATACGACGCATTGCTTCACGGATATTGTCATCGCTTGTAGCATAACTCATACGGAAGCATTCTGGATCTCCGAATGCATCGCCTCCAACTGTAGCCACGTGTCCTTCCTCAAGAAGATACATAGCCAAATCGGTTGAATTCTGTATTGTACGCTTGCCGTCTGTCTTGCCGTAGAAGCTTGAGCACTTCGGGAAGAGATAGAAAGCACCTTCCGGTTTGTTAACCTCAAGTCCCGGAATATCCTTTGCAAGTTCTACAATAAGGTCGCGACGACGTTCAAAGGCCTTACGCATTGTCTCCACACACTCTTGCGATGTGGTGTAGGCAGCCTCAGCGGCCTTCTGACTTACCGAGCAAGGACCAGAAGTATATTGTCCCTGAAGTTTGTTGCATCCCTTGACGATCCACTCGGGTGCTGCGATGAAACCGATACGCCATCCTGTCATTGCGTATGCCTTCGACACGCCATTGACAATGATTGAGCGTTCCTTCATGCCCGGGAACTGAGCGATACTCTCGTGATGACCTATATAATTAATGTGTTCGTAAATCTCATCGGCAAGCACATACAGATTCTCATGACGCTTGATTACTTCGGCGAGAGCCTCAAGCTCTGCCTTAGAATAAACGCTTCCGGTAGGATTACTTGGCGAGCAGAGTATGAGCATACGTGTATTGGGGGTAATAGCAGCTTCAAGTTGCTCTGGAGTAATCTTGAAGTCCTGTTCAAAACCGGCATTCACTATTACGGGATTACCACCAGCGAGTTTTACCATCTGAGGATAGCTCACCCAATACGGGGCAGGAATTATCACTTCTTCTCCGTCGTTGACAAGTGCCATAACGGTGTTGCATACGCTCTGCTTGGCTCCGTTAGATACGAGAATCTCAGCTGCAGTATAGTCGAGATTGTTCTCATTCTTGAGTTTAGCCACGATAGCCTTACGCAAATCCATGTATCCCGGAACCGGTGAGTAACGCGAGAAATTCTCGTCGATAGCCTTTTTGGCTGCTTCCTTGATGTGGTCAGGAGTGTTAAAGTCGGGTTCACCGACACTGAGGTTGATAACGTCAACACCTTGTGCCTTCATCTCGCCACTCTTCTGCGACATTGCAAGTGTCGCTGACGGAGCAAGACGATTGAGGCGATTTGATAATTCTGCCATAATTTCAAGTATCGTTATTATTTCTTGCAAAATTAAAAATAAATTCTGACTTATGCGAAGTTTTTTCATTACAAATAGAATACAAAAGGTTAAAAAAAGTTCTTATTACATTGCTTTATATTTTGTTGAGCCCGTTCAACCCGTCGGTTCGGATAATTATGCGTAACTTTGCACTTGATTATGGACAGAACATTTCATCAACGATTCAGCCCGCAGGCGTTTGCTGCAATACTGCTATTGGCAGCATGCGCATTGTGGTGCTTTCTTGTACGCACCGGAGTGACGCCGATAATCGGCTTGGCTTGCATGCTTGTGGGTGCAGCTGGTGTTGACCGCTCAATCAACACCACATACACATTCACCACTGACGGACAGCTCGTCATTGTACGCGGACGTCTGGGCAAGCGCCTCATAATACCCGTAAACGACATCATTTCGGCACGCAAGATTAAGGGTACGCTGATTGTGGCGAGCCACATTGTCATAGAATATGGTGCCAACCACATCACCTACGCACAGCCGTCAGAGCCCGACGGATTCATCAGAGAGATAAAACGCATACAAAAACAATGATTACACATTATAATATTATTACGCGCGCGACTCTTATTATATGTCTGATATTTGCCGCCAGCTTCAACGCACACGCCCAGGAAGACATCAGCGACGACGAGGTTGTGACCGACTCGCTGCTCACCGACACCCTCACCACATCACAACACGCCCTGCCATGGACTGAACAGGTACGCACACACATCAACCGACTGCTCGGGAGCGAAATGTTCCGTACATCGCAAGTGGGAATAATGGTGTACGACCTTGATGCCGATTCAGCCATATACACACACAATGAGTGCCAGCTTATGCGCCCGGCATCGACCATGAAGGTGATAACAGCCATAACAGCCATCGACAAATTGGGCGGCAGTTATCGCTTCAAGACAGAACTTTGCTACACTGGAGAGGTGAGCAACGGCACGCTTAACGGCAACGTCTACTGCGTGGGAGGATTCGACCCACGCTTCAATATCGACGACATGCGAGCCTTCGTGGAGGGCATACGCAAGATGGGTGTGGACACAATACGTGGCAACATATACGCCGACAAGACCATGAAGAGTGCTGACACACTCGGAAACGGATGGTGTTGGGACGATGACAACCCTATACTCTCGCCACTGCTTATCAGCCGTCGCAACGTATTCGTAAAGCGATTTGTCGACGAACTGCGCGAGGCTGGCATCGTGGTGGAAGCCACTTTGGGCGAAGCACGCAAGCCTGACGATGCCTATTGCATAGCAAGCCGCTTCCACTCTATCGACCAGATACTGATGCGTATGCTCAAGGAGAGCGACAACCTGTATGCAGAATCGATGTTCTATCAGTTGGCGGCTTCTACTGGCAACCGACGTTCTACCGCCAAAGACGCTGCCACCGTTATAGGCCGGCTGATAAGCAAGGTAGGGCTCGACCCACGACGATACAAGATTGCCGACGGATCGGGACTATCATTATATAATTATGTGTCAGCCGAACTTGAAGTAAGGTTGCTGCGCTACGCTTTCCACAACAATAATATCTATCTGCATCTGCATCCGGCACTGCCCGAAGCTGGCGTAGACGGAACTCTGCGCCGACGCATGCGTGGCACGTTCACGCAAAGCAACGTATTCGCAAAGACCGGTACAGTTAAAGGGATCTCGTCGCTTGCCGGCTACTGCACAGCCGCCAACGGCCATCATCTGGCTTTCGCCATAATCAATCAGGGTGTGATGCACCATTCCAACGGACGTGCATTCCAAGATCGTGTGTGCACCATACTGTGCCAACCTTAAATGAAAAATATGAACGAAATAACAAAATACATAGAGTATCTGCTTGCATCAACCTCACTCACAGGCGGTTGGCTATCGTTCGTAACGCTCTCTGTACTATGCATCTGTGTAGCACTCATTGCATGGCTTGTCTACTTGCTGTGCATCAAGATAGTGTCGCCACTGGCCGCACGCATCACAAGTCACACCGATGTTGTATGGGACGACTATCTGCTTAACCCACAGATAATCAGGGCTGCGTGCAACATTGTGCCTGCCATTATCGTTTGGATGCTTATGCCTCCGATATTTTCCGACCACCCGATAATACAGAGCCTCATCCTTAAGGCTACCGCCATTTACATCACCATAGCCTCCATGCGACTGGTCACAACCTTTATCGGCTCGCTCAAACTCTTCGACAATGACAACGACAAACGCTCCGCCACCCAGCAATATCTGCATTCCTTCTGCGGAGTATTGAAGATTATCGTGCTGTTTCTCGGTGTCATCATCATCATTTCTATCATCATCGACCGCAGTCCGCTCACCCTTCTCGCCGGACTCGGTGCCACATCGGCTGTGCTTATGCTCGTGTTCAAGGACTCTATTACGGGTCTTGTAGCTGGCATACGTCTTACAAGCAACAATATGGTGCGCAAGGGCGACTGGATAACGGTAAGCAAAGCCGGTGCCAACGGTACCGTCGAAGACATCACGCTGTCTACCGTCAAGGTGCGCAACTTCGACAATACCATCGTAACCGTACCTCCACAGAAACTCATCGAAGACTCTTTCCAAAACTGGCATGGCATGGAGGAAAGCTCCGGCCGACGCGTTACACGCACTATATACATCGACTTCCGCTCCATTACGGTTGCTTCCGACGAACTCAAGAAGGCTCTTGCAGCCGAAGGATTGATGAAACCGGAAGAGATGAACGGTGATGTCATCAACCTTACGCTGTTCCGCCGCTACATGGAGCGCTGGCTCGCACAACGCGACGACGTAGTGACCAGTGCCACTTACCTGATGCATCTGCTCGACCCAACAGCCAACGGACTGCCCATAGAGATTTACTTCTTCCTCAAGCAGAAGGAATGGAAGGCATACGAACATCATCTCGCCGAGATAATGGAATGGACGTACGCTCTGCTGCCGAAGTTCGGGTTGAAGATATACCAGAGAATTTAAACTTTATTCCATCCTATTCTATACATTATTAATATTAGGCCACTGTGGTACAGGACGAACTGATATACCGGATACAACAGAGTTTCGGTTTTGAGCCGACACTTGACCAAAACCACGCACTTACGACATTCGCCGCGTTCATGACCGACCGCGACGACCGTGCCGTCATGATACTGCGTGGCTCAGCCGGAACGGGTAAGACATCGCTGTCGGGTGCTATAGTGCGCACAATGCTTCAACTTAAGCAACGTGTAGTGCTGCTTGCGCCTACCGGACGTGCAGCCAAGGTATTCGCTATCAATTCCGATACGCCTGCATCAACCATCCACCGTCGCATCTACCGACAGAAATCGCTTGAAGGCAACTTCTCGCTTGCACTCAATATGTACGCCGACACGCTCTTTATGGTCGACGAGGCATCAATGATTGCAAACGAAGGTCTGCAAGGATCGGTGTTCGGCACGGGCTGTCTGCTTGACGATCTCGTGCAGTTTGTATACTCCGGACGCAACTGCCGACTGATGCTTATCGGAGACAAAGCGCAGCTTCCGCCCGTGGGCGAAGAGGAATCGCCTGCCCTGTGTGCCGACTTCATGAGCGGCTACGGACTGACCACATACGAGAGCGACCTCAATGAGGTGCTGCGCCAAAGTCAGAAATCTGGCATCCTGTACAACGCCACCGTGATACGCCAGATGATAACGCACGACGAAGCCACCGCTTTGCCACAAATACGATTCCACGGTTTTGCCGACATAGTGAATGTTCCAGGCGACGAACTCATCGAGTCGCTTGCCACAAGCTATTCAGAAGTGGGAATGGACGAGACGATGGTGGTGACACGAAGCAACAAGCGCGCCAACATATTCAATCAGGGCATACGCAGCCAGGTGCTGTGGCGCGAGGAAGAACTGACATCGGGCGACTGGCTTATGATAGTCAAGAACAACTACTTCTGGACCGAGCAGGATGCCGCATTGAACAAAGCCGGACTAGCCAAAGACCCGACTTCTCACAACGCCAACCCTTCTGCCGCTACCGCAACCAACACCCCAACAGCCGACAACCAGCAGCAAAGTAGCCCTACCCCATCATTCATAGCCAACGGCGACCGTGCCGTGATACAGCGCGTGCGCAACCGTCGCGACCTGTACGGATTCCACTTCGTCGACCTTTGGCTTCGATTCCCCGACTACGACAACTACGAGTTGCAGGTCACTGCAATGACCGACTCGCTGTCTACCGAAGCGCCTGCACTCACACACGATCAAAGCCAGCAGCTCTTTGAGCAGGTATTGCTCGACTATGCCGACGTGCCGTCAAAGCCCGAACGCTACAAGAAGCTGAAGAAAGACCCCTACTACAATGCACTTCAGATAAAATACGCCTACGCCGTGACCTGCCACAAGGCGCAAGGCGGACAATGGGCACACGTATATGTAGACCAAGGCTACATGACCGACGACATGCTCACGCCCGACTACATCCACTGGCTGTATACCGCCTTCACACGAGCCACCGATAAACTGTTTCTCGTCAACTGGCCAAAGACGCAGACGGAGAAACAATGACATTACTCGTATATAACATACTAAATAACGAAAAATCATTCCAATACATAAACATATGAAACACTTTAAGCTTTTCTTATTGGCATTGGCAATGACTGCCATGCCACAAGCCATCAATGCTCAGGCGCAGACCAATGCGCAAGCTACAGCAGAAGACCTCGATGCCAAGTACGCCACCGAACTTCTTAAGACCGGCACAGAGGCTCCCGAGATTGCGCTCAACACCATCGACGGCAAGCATTTCTCGCTGAAGAGCCTGCGTGGCAAATACGTTGTGCTCGACTTCTGGGCTTCATGGTGTTCCGACTGTCGCAGAGACGCGCCCAACATCATAGCCCTGTACAATAAGTTCCATCAAAAAGGAGTGGAGTTTGTAGGCGTTTCGTTCGACAGAAACAACGAGTCGTGGAAGAACGGAGTGGCTAAACTTGCGCTGCCCTACACCCAGGTGAGCGACCTGAAGAACATGCGTGAGTCGCCCGTATCATTGGCTTACCACATCAAGTGGATTCCTTCGGTCTACGTCATCGACCCCGAGGGCAAGGTTGCATTGGCAACAGTAATGTCCGACAAAGTCGACGCTTTCCTCACATCAGTATATCCGGACTGCGACGAATGACCCTTACCACCGACATACTCCATACTTGGTTCAGGCAGTTCAACGCCGATTATTTCGGCGATGAGCTGCCTGTGCCTCGTCTGGTGCTGTCCAAGGCACGCACACGTCTGGGCACGATGGCGTGCAAATGCCAACGCCGTCTGCTGAAGCGTGTGTACACCGACTTCACCATACGCATCAGTACCTATTACGATTGCAGCGAGCGTGAATATCAGGAGACGCTGCTTCACGAGATGATACATTATTATATTATGTACAAGCGCATTCCCGACACGTCGTCACACGGACGGGTGTTCCGCGAGATTATGCAGCGCCTCAACAGCCAGTACGGCTGGCACATAACGGTGTCGTCGTCGATGCGCGGCTACAAACTCACCGACCCGTCTGCCGACAAGGCCGTAAACACCTACGTAGTGCTTGCCATTGTGCTGCGCAACGGACAACGTATGCTGTCGGTAGTGAGTCCGCGCTCGGCTCGAAAGATTGACCTCATGGCCAAGAGGGTGAACGAGATAGCGTCGCATTGCTGGTATATGACGCAAGACAACTACTTCCGCGACTTCCCCAAAGTGCGCAGCCTGCGCGCACGACGTGTAACGACGGAGGTGTATAACGAAAAAACGGCTGCAATGCAGCCACTAAGTTTTAAGGGTATGGGGTAAGGATTATTTATAGTTGAGAGTTTTTATCTCCCCACCGTTTCTTTTATCACCTCCGCTATTTCCTCAGCATCGCGCTTGTCATTAAACAAGCGTTCGGCTATTTCCCGTCCTCGCTGCCCCATGCGTCGCGCCTCTTCGGGATGCGTAGCAATATATTCTATGGCATGCTGCCAACCCTCCACATCACCATATTCTACTGAAATGCCGCAACCATCGCGGTCGAAATCTACGGGTATCTGTGGGTTTCGGCTGCATATAATGGGCTTGCCGAGGGCGAGAGCCTCAACCACTGTGGTCAGTCCGGCGGTGTAGCGTGTCTTGTGACAGCATATCACCACACAGTCGGCATGAGCCACGTCTATTGCAATTTCGTAAGGCAACAGTCCGCAAATCTCCTTCACCTCGATGTTATCGGCAGGCTTACAGCGGCGCACGGCATCGAGATTGGGATTGGGCACGTTAGGGTCGGGATTGATTCCAATGAAGAGTCGCAGGTGTCGGCGGGTGCGGTTGAACGCCTCGATAAGCGTAGGCTGGTCGCGTTGTTCCTTGCCCGTAGCTATGAATGTAAAGGTGTTGTTGGACGGACTGACGGCTATCGAGTCGTAGAAGTCGAGGTCGGCACCCCAATGACCCACAACCATGTGCGCAGGTCGGGCTTTGCGCGATAGCAATGAGTCGTCGTATAGCTTCTTCGAGAAGAATATCATGCGGTCAAGACCACGATAGAAGAGTCTGCCACAGAGTTCGCGCAGACGGCTTGCCGACTTCACCACGGGCTGATGGTGCCACATCACGATTGGTCGGCGATAGAGTCCGATGGCTCGCAGCAGCACTATCAGCTCCAGTCCTTTGTAATGCGTAGCATAAATGGCGTCGAAATGTTCGCGACACGTCAGTATGCGCCACGCCGTATACAGCGCAGTAGCTATGCGCGAGCGGTCCTTGCGGGGCGAGCAATGCCACACTACGCCGATGCCATGGTCGCCCAGATGGCATGCTCCGTACAGAAAATGCGACGGAAACTCGCCCTTGTCCATTCGTCCAAGGCAGTATTGTATGTTTTGGGTATGATAAAAGTAAACCTTCATTTTATTCTTTCTTTCCGTGTTTTTTGCCCATGCCTACTGGTGCTCGGCAAGATAGCGGTAGTTGTATATCTGCATGAACGGATGCACCATGGCACGCAGCAGAGCCACGGGGTCCTTCTCGCGGGTATAGAACAGCGTGTGGCGGTATTTTATGTAATAGCGCTCAATGCCCAGCAGTGCCGTCAGTCCGCGCCGACACTCGTTGTGCAGCAGGCGGATTCCGTCGGCAAAGATGCGGTTGTCCGCTGTAGGCATACTGCCCGGAGCCTCGCAATGGGCTGTCATCAACTTGCGCCACACCCACTCCAGGAAGTCGCGTCGTGCGGCAAAATGGGCGTTCATCCACGGCTTCACCCTACGATAGTTGCGCACGCCATACCATATCATATACAGAGCGTTGTCGGCACGGCGCACACGATGATGGTCTACGCGCACATAGGTGGCAGCCTGCTCATATCGGCGCTGCTTCACCAACAGGCGGTCTATCAGCACAATGCTGTCCAATGCGGCTGCTGCTGTGGCTGTCATCACGTCGTAGCACGTGCGGCGGTATATCTCGGGCAGTTCCTGTTCGGTAGGAATCACGTCGAGCAGTTGTCGGCGCAGCATCTGGCAATGGCCCATCATCGAGGCATAGAACAGACGTATGAGGTTGCAGTTGGGTCGACGTCGGTCGAAACGTATCTCCGCTCCCGAGTCGGAGAAAGGCTCCGAGCGGCACACGCACATCATGCGCGAGCCTATAGCGTTGCGCTGCTCCTCCAGTTTTGTAGGCATCCAGATGTCGTCCTGGTCGCTCACGGCAATCAGTTCGCCCTCCGCCCGACGCATTGCCGAGAAGAAGTTGGCGTTGATTCCCATCTGTGCTGTATTCTGAACGATGCGCATCGCCACGCCCTTGGGCGCACGGTCGGCATACTCGCGCAGCACCTGCATGGTGTCGTCGGTGCTGCAATCGTCCTGCACTACTATCTCGCCGGGTAGCAACGTCTGTGCGAATATCGAGTCGAGCTGTTCGCGCAGATGGCGTGACGCACCGTTGTAGGTGCACATTACTACTGATATGGTCTTGTCCTGTTTCATAAACATCTGCAAAGGTACAGCAAATTATCCGAAACAAATAATCGACTTGCATACATATTAATATATATGTAGCCAATTTACAGCAAAACATCCTATCGGCCGACCTTATTGTTCGCAAAAAATGTGAGATTATGGAACTGTGCAGCCTGTTTAACATTTGTTGCATACGCTAATTCAATTTCTATTGCTATCTTTACCCATTGAATCAAGTTTTTTTAAGATACCTCAACATAGCATTATCCGGACCAATATGACAAAGAACCATACCACCACCCCACCCTCAACGTCTTCCGTAGGTCTCGTTCTTGAAGGAGGAGGCCTAAGGGCAATGTTCACAAGCGGTGTACTTGACGTCTTCATGGCGAACGGCATCAAGCTCGATGCCGCTGTAGGCGTTTCGGCTGGAGTATTGTTCGGCTGCAACTACAAGTCGAACCAGCCAGGCAGAGCATTGAGATACAATATCAGATTCAAGGACAATCCGGAGTATATGAGCTGGAGGTCGCTGTTGCGCACCGGCAATTATGTCAACGAGCATTTCTCCTACCATCTGCTGCCCCACGAGTACGACCCGATGGATTTCCAGACTTATCGTGAGAACCCGATGAAGTTCTATGCCGTGTGTACGGACATTGACGAGGGTAGGCCCGTATATCATGAGATAGACGACGCCGACGGAACAGGACTCAGATGGATGCAGGCTTCTGCCTCAATGCCAGTGTTTGCGCGTCCCGTAGAGATTGACGGGCGCCACTATCTTGACGGAGGTATAACCGACAGCATCCCCTTGAAGTTCATCCAAGCAAAAGGTTACCGAAAGAATGTGGTGATTCTGACACAGCCAGCCGACTACTACAAGAAGAAGGCGCACGTAGGACTGGCTATGAAGATGTTTCTGAAGAAATATCCGAAGGTGGCAGAACTGATGTCAATACGGCACGTCATGTACAACGAACAGCTGGATTATATACGCTCCGAACAGCAGAAGGGCGACACCTTCCTTATCTGTCCCGACGAGAAACTGAACATCGGCCGACTTAGTCTGAAGGAAGACAAAATGAGGAGAGTGTACGAAGCAGGAGTGGAAAAAGTCTTGTCGCTGCTTCCACAACTAAAGGAATTTATCGAACGCTAAACGCCTGACATTCAACATTCTACACATTCAGCACTCAACATCCTACACACTTAACATTTAACATTCAACACTCAACATTTCCAAAAGGACTCCTTTTGCAAGCCAAAAGGAGTCCTTTTGTTTTTTAGCAGAAATATACCTCTATTTCAACTTATGCACAAGATGGCGCATAGCGTGTCCGCCCCACGTAGCGTCGTTGCAATATTCAAATCCCAACGAGGTGTACAGACGCTCGGCAGAAGGGTTGCCCTTGTCAACGAGCAGAGCCACCGGCAGACCGAGACTTGCTGCATGCTCGATAAAGCGGTTGAGCAGTCGCGAGGCAATGCCGCGCTTGCGATAGTGGGGATATACGGCGAGCGAGTCGAGATAGAATTCGCCCTCGGCGGTCTCGTCGTCCATATTCGAGTAGTCCATCTGCCAGTCGGCCATGGCAGCCTCCTGAAAACGTCGGCGCAGACGATGCAGCTCCTTTCCGTCATATCCCACAATGGCACCTGCCACGGGTGCGTGCTCCAGGTCGTCGGGAGCCGCCTCGTCGTCGACAGCCACAAAAGCGTTGCGCCAGCTGTACTGCGAGTCGTCCATAAGCACGAGTCGTAGCATAGTGTTGTGGAAATCTTCGAGCGTGTGCCCGGGTCCTACCAGAAACTGGCAGCAGTCGTCGGTCATAGCCGAAATGATAAGCCGCGCGATGTCGGCGGCATGTGATGGGTTGGCGTGTAGAATCTTCATACGTTCAATACTTTACAATAGATTTATATTTGATGATTTGTTTTATGTTCAATAGTGTTCGAGTATCTTCTTAATCTTGTCGGCACGCGACTTCTTCTTCGACGGAAACATCAGCGAAAAAACTCCGAGCATGTCAAAACCCTTGTTGGCCTGCTCGTTGAGCTTGGCGTTCTCCTTCACCGAGCGCAGCGCCTTCTGCATGTCAAAGCCCAGCTTCGGGGCGGTCACGTCGACATTGTCGAGCACCACTTCCTGCGGAATGAGCATGACGGTGTCGCGCGCCAGGTCGGCAATACCTACACGGCGCTGCATGTAATTCTTAGCCGACACGGTGGCGCTGCGTGCCGCCCGCTCCAGCGTCACCACTCCCTTGTGATTGCTTACGGCACGCTCGCCCGCATCAGTCGACACGATTGCACCCGTAAGGGGCAGCCGTGTGTCCATGTCGGCTATGACAATATGATGCTGTGCTTGTGCCGACTCTGTGCACATGTAAAGCGCCAGTGCAAAAAACAATCTCTTCATGGCCACAAAGATATGAAAAAGGATGTGCTGCCCAAAATCATTTACCGTTTGTTAATACCATTTTTTGATTGTTTTGAATATGTTACAAAGCGTAAAAACAAGTTTTTCCGCTGAAAGATTTGTTTATATGGATTTAAATGTCTAACTTTGCAAAACATCCACAGACAATACATACGGAGTGCCGCCAAATACTAACGTCATCGGGCTGGCACTGCTAAAGTCAAGATATTAACTTTAGAGCAAAAGGAAAATGAGAATTCCGACAGCAGGACAAGTGTCGGAATTCTTGTTTTTTTATTGCCTTTCGAAAAAACAGAATAATATTTTAATCAAATTTTTCAATTATGGCTTACATGTCACAAGAAGGTTACGACAAGCTCGTAGCCGAACTCAAACAGCTCGAATCAGTAGAGCGCCCAAAGGCATCGGCCGCCATCGCAGAGGCACGCGACAAAGGCGACCTTAGCGAAAATGCAGAGTATGATGCCGCCAAGGAGGAGCAGGCTTCTGTGGAG
>JAIJMN010000328.1:0-1702 GCA_022735715.1 Prevotella sp. | reverse complement strand
GAGTTCGCCATAAACCTTGGCGTTTACTTCTGCCAGATTCTCATACGGTCCTTGATAGCGGTAAACAAGAAAGCGACCACCATAAATCGTAATAATGTTCACATCTTCCTCGGGTTGAAGCTGCTCTACGATAGGAGCTGCGATACAAACATCCGTGCGGCAGGCTTCAGCAGGAGTTGCTGTCGGATTGTCGTGATAGATGTTGATGTATTCTGCATCAGGGCAATCATAATCAAGATGATGCTTCTGGCAATAAGCCCCCAACTTGTTCCAAGCCTCCATATAATTGACAGACTTATAATCACCCAAAAGGCGAACACTAATCGCCTTTACATCCTTTCTACTCTGAATTCTTTCTAAAATTTCCATTTCCTTATTTTTTTATGTTATCTCAATGATTTATAGGCAACAAAACTTACCAGCATCGCTACCTTGATAATTACTAATTCCATTATTCTACTCATTTCTTCCAATATAAAAATCAGACTACGACTACCAAAGCCACTTTTGCACAGCCTTTAAGCGAAAATATGGTGTAAGTCCTATTGAATATAGAGCTATGCTGCATTCTCAAGGTGCTAAATCAGCCTTCTGACAATATCATTTGCATCAGTTCCTCGTTGGCTCTGTTGTTTACCGACGCATCCTTTACTTCAGAGAGATAGTCGAGCGTGGCGGAACATTCGCCTGTTATGTCCACGCCGATTACTTTTTCGTAGGCATAGATTATGCGCAGCACGGCTTGCATCTGCATGAGACTCATGTCTCCATTGTTCCAATCGGTAATGGCGTCTTGCTTTCTAAGCACGTCCTTGTCTATTGAGATGTATACAGGCTCGTGTATCATCTTGCCTGCTTTTGAAGGCCATGCCTGATGATGGTCGATTTCTGCTTGGCTGTAGAACGTCACTTTCTCCCTCAGATTAACGGGCACTTGGTATATCAATTCATCCGAAGCACCAACTATTATGATATTCCTTACAAAAGGATTCTTCTCCAATACATCCGTCACCCATCCGCCACATGATATAACACCCTCCCATTGTGGTTGCTGCATGTCGGGATGGTGGTCGAACACTATTAGTGAGAATGGTTCATGCAGCTTGGATACCCAATATTCTGTAAGATAATGATAGTCGCCCGAATCTATAAAATGAAGAGCCTTGGCAGGATAGGGAGCGAGAATGCGACGCAGCTCTTTCCTTCCATCCTCATCACAATAGCAGTCAACGCCATTAAGTCCACGACAGTCAACGTGGATGATCTTCTGGCTTGAGGCAAACGACTCGTAATCGTATACACCAGAGAAATTAAGAAGAATGATAGGCTGTTGTGTTTTCATAAACGCAAGAATATTTATACTGTCAGTTTGAGGTAAGCTCGGTCGTCGAAGCTTACGTTTCCTTCAACCAGTCCTTTGGTAGCAACAAAGTCTCCTATATTTTGTGGATCATTGGCAAGATGTTGTACCAAGGCTTCTTCGCATTCTTTTAGTGTAGGTAGCAGAGTGGGGTAGCCGTCAGATGCAAGCACAACGGAATTTGATGCCTTGACAATGCGAGTGCCATGCATATATATAGGTGTTCCATCAATTACGGCATACTGTCGGTTTTGTCCTTCGAGCATAGCCTTTATCAGTTGAGGCTCAATAGTGCGTCGGGCATCTTTAGGCGACATCCCGTTCTTTATCAAAGTGGCACGC
>JAIJMN010000327.1:0-1705 GCA_022735715.1 Prevotella sp. | reverse complement strand
CTCCTTCTGCAAGGGTCGTCTCACTCTGACAGCCGAAGGTTTCGACCTACTCCACCAACTGTCCAACACCACATACACGGTGAATGCGCAAGGACGCACCGAAGTATGGCGCAACACCATACCCAACTATATGATGATGCACGTAGCATATAAACTGACGAAAGCCCCTAAGAAGAAATAGCCATAAAAAATGCGGCACAACTCTTAATGAGCTGTGCCGCAGTAAACAATATCTACTTTCTATAAAAAATCATTCCTCGTCTTCTCCTTCCAGTTCTGAACGAAATTCAAAAATGAGTTCTGAGGCAGAAATATTGCATTCTTCGAACATTCCACGAAGTATGCTTATCTTGCTAGCTGTGCTATTATCAGTCCATGCATACATTCCTTGTGCAAGTTCGCGTTTCCAACCATCTTGTGTAGTTGAGAAACCGTATTTTTCGTTTGCACAAAGCCATTCTATGGTTGAACGTTTTTCTATCAGTATATGTCCGCATACTTGAATGAGCATTTCCTTCCATGTATTGACTGTATATCTAACTCCATGAAGTATATACGCCTGAAGCTTCTTGCCTGTGAATTCATAATCCTCATCGTCAAGTGATGCAGATTCCGCCTCATGGTTTAACGGTTCAAATGATGTCGTAGGCATAGGCCAAAGTCGCATAAATACATTCTGTAGTTCTTTCTGACGTGCTTTCAGTTCTGTTTCGGTCCATTGTTCGCACGTTTTTATAGAGTTGTTCAGGCGGAACGCACTGTCTTTGAAACCTTTCTCCATGTCTCTTTTCTCAATAAAGGTAAGATTGCTATATTGAGAATTATATCCAGTGAGGGTAAGGTTTGCCAACGTATGCAGATATTGCTCATGAATTCTTTCCCAATCATCGCCCAATGCGGTTTTCCACTTGTCAGACAATGTTTGTGGCATGATATGCTCAATCGTGATATTCTTCTCGGTCAGTTCCTTCACCACATCATGACGTTCGTTATTGTCTTGGTTCTCCATGCGCTCTAGTATAAACATACGGGCATTGACAGGCATCTTATATACTTGGCGTGTCTTGAAATCGCTCTTCACCTCCTCGTCTGATGGAAACACCGAAGAGCGCCCCTTCTTTAGCAGTACGTATTTCAGTACGTCAATATATGAAGGTGTAGTCTCGTCACTTGATCTGTTGACGTGATTCAACACATCTCTGTGAAGTGTGGCAAAAACCTTATTCAAAGCATTCGATGGAAGATTGCAAATGATTCTGCGTGCCCAGTAGGCTTCTATGACATCAAGAACTTGGTAGATTTCTGTTTCTGCCAATCCTACTTTAGTTGCATAATCGAAGAAAGCCATAAAGAAAGGATAAGCAATAGTAGAATCCAATGTTCTGAGCTGTTTCAACTTTCTATTCAGCTTGGCTGTACCTACTTCTGCATTGTCAACTTGGCTGTAAATCTTGGCATAGTGATGCATATCTTCCAAGAGCGTAGCTCTGTCAATGTTTGCGGTCTCTGAATACTCCTTGAATATGAAGTAGATCTTATCAATACGACCAATCTTGCCTTGCTTCATGGTTAGGTAGTCGCGTACAAAAGAAGAAGGGTCGTACTTGGTAAATTCTTCTATTGGATTCCAAAACCGAGTATAAAGATTGTCCTGCTCTGTAGGTGCGAGTGACATCAAGAGATAGTTGCGTATCTTGTCTGCTTC
>JAIJMN010000326.1:0-1719 GCA_022735715.1 Prevotella sp. | reverse complement strand
CGCCTGCGCCGATGGTACTGCAATGCAATGCGGGAGAGTAGGTGGCTGCCTTCTTTACTTGAGGTCTTCAAGGTCTAACGACTTTGGAGACCTTTTTTTGTCCTTAAATATGTATTTTTCTCTTTTTCTACATTTTATCTTATATATTTCGGCTGATTTACTTGCTTTGTATAAAAAAAATGTGTATGTTTGCAAAAATTAATACCATATCATATTTTATTTAAACCCTAAACAGCTATTAAAATGAAGATCTTGAATTATTGCTTCTTTCTGTTTGTTATTGGCATTTTATCTGCTTGTTCTTCAGAGTCTAATTCTGTCGATGAAAATGTCTTAGTTCCTGTTCAAGTGACATTCTCCGGACTTGATGTTAGTGTTGTGCCTGATGGTAGTAGAGGCTTAACGACTCGTGCAACGGCCTCGGAGGCCAAAGTCGACCGTATTGCTTTTAAAGTATTTGATGCGAGTGATAAGAATGTTTATTCTGTGGAAAAGGAAAATCCCAAAGCTGAAGACTTTGACAAAGTAAAGTGCTTATTGCATATTGGTACTTACAAATTTGTGGCAGTTGCACATAAGGCAAAAAGAGTGGAATCCAAAGCTGCTGTGATTACTTCTACTACAGAAGCTAAATTGGGTGAGGCTAATGTTCCTTCATGTGTGTATTCTAAGGTGATGGATGTAACTGTAAGTGGCAATACAACGCAAGAGGTAAAGATTGAATTTGGAAAGCGAATCACTTCTTCATTTGACCTGACGGTGACAGATGCTTATCCTGATGAAATAGAGACTGTGGAGATAATTCTTAATCCATCAAACAATAAGGCTACCAATCCGTATGCGTTTGACCCGTCAACGGGATTTGCTGCAAATCAGTTTGCTTATAATGTCAGCCTTAATCGTAAATCATTCTCTATATTGTCGTTTACTGGGAAGACTATAAGTGCTTCTCTTTTTCTGACAGCGGAAGAGCAGAAGATGAATGTTACTATTAATATGAAGAATATCAAAGGAGAAACACGTTATACGCGTACGCTTAATGATGTTACTTTCCGTCAGCATACATCAACCATTGCTAAGGGCACATTCTTCTCTTCACAAGTTAGCGGCAGTTTTACTTTTGATACCACAGATGATACTTCCATTAATATTCCGTTGAGCCCACAGGATAAATAAAGGTCATTATGTTAGCCCATCGTCATTAACGGTGGGCTTTTTTTCTTAGTGAACCATTATGGACTTGTATGGTTCGTGAATATTCAATACCTTTACACCGAAAATAGCTTGACACATGCTTATTCAGCATGTTGATACATTTATAATGAGGAATCCGACAAGATTTTCTTAACAATGGTTGGGTATTATTCTGATTTTTGTTAAATTTGCAATTAGTTGGTGACAGGGCAGGTGAAAGTCCTCGCTTGAAGTTGCCAATGTAGAAGCAAGACAATCTTGTGGACACGAGCAAGCAAATAGTTCTGTAAGTTGAAATCTCGTAAATTGAAACGTAGAAAGAACGCGAATTTGTTTGAGCGAGTCTGCACCAACATATGGTGTGGATTCCTCTTTCATATTTCCTATTCTACGGGTTTTACCAGAGCCTAACTTACGAGGAAGTGTTGAGAGATGGGATTCACACCATTCTTTTCCCTCTTGTGAACCATTATGGACTTGTACAGTTCACAAATAACCTATACCTTTACATCGAATTAACAATTA
>JAIJMN010000002.1:0-45180 GCA_022735715.1 Prevotella sp. | reverse complement strand
TCCTTCTGGAGAGCCTCCTTAAGATAAGAAGCGGCAGCGAACTTGTTGCCACGGCGGGCTGCAGCGATAGCGTGCAGATAATCGGTCATGGCGTTGGGGTTCTCAACCTTGTCGAGAGTCTTGGCAGCGGCTGCATAGTTCTTGTTAAGAATCTGTGCCAGAGCAGCAGTGTTGCTTGCTGTCTTGCCGAAGTCACTCTCTGCCTGTGCGTAGTTGCCCTTAGCGATGTTCAGAGCGCCCAGAGCTGCCTTCATGTTCTCAGAGTTTGCACCCTTAGAGATAGCGCGCTCAGCATCCTGAACGTTGCCGTTAATGAGCGAGATAAGACCGAGGTTGGCCTGAGCCTCAGGAGTATCGCTGCCCAGCTGGGCTGCCTTAGCGGCATACTGCTGTGCTGCGTCCTTGTCGCCCTTGGCAAGAGCCAGAGCTGCGAGGTTATTGTATGCGCGGTAATCGTTAGGATAAGCCTCTACAGTCTTCTTGTAGATCTCCTCCTGCTTGGCTGGAGTTTCATCGAGAGTAGCTGAATAAAGCAGCTCATCGACACTCAGTTTAGATGCGTCGTTCTTGTACTGCTCCTTGATCTGCTCGTCCGAACGGCCGATTGTCTCGTAGTTGATGATAAGGCGAGAGCGGCGGAGTTCGGGCAGAATACCGTTGGCAAGCTCCTGGAAACCTGCCGACATGTTGCGGATCTGCTGCTCGCGTTCCTGCGGATCCTCATACATTGAGAGCACGCGGAGGATTACGTCCTTGTCCTGGAGGTTGCTTGCTGCAACGAGCTTCTGGAAGCCTTCCCAGTCCTGAGCGGTATAGTGAGCGTCGAGAGCAGCGTCTACCTTGGTCTGCTTAAGAGTTTTCTTGACATACTTCTCCGACTCGTTCTTACGCTGGCCAGCCAACTTATCGTTGAACTTAACGCCACCCTCAGGTGAAGCATAAGCCTGGATTTCTACGTTCTGAACGTTGAAGCCCTCGCGGTCGGCGTTGATCTTCTTGAGCATCTCGATAAACTCCTGTACAGAGTTGTTCTTGAGTTCGCTTTTGCGGATGTTGGCCTGGTTGATGAGGAACTTGATGTTGGCCTCCTGCTTCTTAGCGTTGACGCGCTGGAATGTATCGGGAGCGATTACGCCGTTCTCCGAAGCCAGTGTGCGACGATAGAGTTCAGAAGTGGCGATAACGCCGTCTGCCACCTTAACGGCAGGTACGTTGTACACCTTCTTGCCCTTGCGAGCGTCGAAAGTGAGGTACATGTCGCTCTTCTGCATCTCCGGAACATAGTCGAAAGATGTCTTCATTGTGTAGCGACCGCCCACCTTATATGATATAGTCTGGTCGTTGCCCATAACCTTTTCGCCCTGGAATGTGGCGCTTTGGCCCTTGGCTACCTGACCGTTGGCGTAGCGCAACTCGGGAGTTACGGTCACTACGGCCTTCTTCTTCATGTATTTTTCGGGGAATGTGCCGTTAATAGTTGCAGCCACCTTGCCACCCTGTGATTCAAGCGGGTTTGGTGTAACGGTGAAGTTGTCAGCCGAGAGCGGCCCCATCTTCGAGCATGATGCCATGAACAGCACTGAAGCTGCCGACAGGAGTAAATAGTTTCTCTTTTTCATGTTTTTAATAAAAGTTGTTATTGTTATTGATTGTTGTTTCGAGCCACTGACTTAAGTAACTACAAAGTTACTCATCTATTCTTGAAGCGACCGCAAACCGACCATTAATTTAGGTTTAATTAACCCCCACGGAGCTATTTTATCACCTTCATCCAATCTTCCTTGCGAGGTTTGGCTTCTCTCGGCTCGCGCGAGGGATAGCCCAGCGACAGCGCTCCGATGCCGATACGGTCGGCAGAAATGCCCATCTCCTCCATCAGTTTCTTGCCCTCTTCGGTCTGGAACATCTGATATTCGCGGTTGATCCAGCAAGTGCCCAGTCCCACAGCGTGTGCTGCGAGCATCATATTCTCAAGCACGCACGATCCGTCTTGGAAAGCGTTGGGATTGTCTTTGGATGCAAACACGAGCAGATAGGTAGGAGCGTCGTAGTAGGGATTGCTGTCCACGCCCATAATCTGGGCGTTGAGAGCCGCCAGACGCTGCTTTAGTGCAGAGTTCTGCACAGCCACAATCTGCGGATCCTGCCTTCCGTGGCCCGTCGGAGCATAAGTGCCAGCCTCCATAACGGTATGAAGCAGCTGGTTGTCAACCTGCTCGTCGCGATAGTGGCGGCATGAGCGGCGTGTCTTGATGATTTGCATGAAGTTGTTTTCCATAAATCTGTATTTTTATCTGTTTTAATATTCTGTATTGATAGTAAGTTGCAGCGACTGGCGGTCGAGCCTTACGTCGTGTCTGCCTATATACCGTTCGATGTCGCCGCTGTCTGCCAGCTCGTGCGGAGTGCCCTGCGTTATGGCACCATCGGTAAGAATCCACATGCGGTCGGCTGTGCGCAGAGCCGCTTCGAGGTCGTGTGTCGACATCAGTATGGTCTTGCCCTGCTCGTGGGCGAGCCTGCGCAATAGCAGCATCAGCTCCACCTTGCCCGTGAAGTCGAGAAAAGCCGTAGGCTCGTCCAATAATATATAAGGTGTCTGCTGCGCCAATGTCTTTGCAATCATGGTCTTCTGACACTCGCCGTCGCTAAGGCTGCACACCCGTCTGTGGCTCATGTGGCTTATGCCCACGCTGCTCATCGCCTCGTCTGCAATCCTACGGTCGTCCTCTCTGAGCCTGCCCCAGAACCCGGTGTAGGGCGCTCTGCCCAACGCCACAACCTCGCCGACGGTGATATTTGACGCATCCGGGCGCGACGTGAGCACCACTCCAAGCGTACGCGCCAACTGCGAGGGGCTGAAAGCATCCGTATCCATTCCGCCCAACGTCACCCTTCCGCCCAACTTGGGCTGCAATCGTGCCACGGTGCGCAGCAATGTCGACTTGCCCGAACCATTGCGGCCAATCAGACAGGTGAGCGTGCCGCCCTCGGCATGCGCCTCCAGCCCGTCAGCCACTACGTGCCGCTTATGGCGCGCGACGTAGCCTATGCTCAGACGCTCAATAGCTACAGAATGAGGGCATAACGGCGGTGTCGGAGTATTTATCTGCATATTCATACGTATTTATTACCAAGATGACAGCCTTTGCATAAATATTTATACATTTTGTTTGAATATACGCATAATTATGCAACATTATGTGTACCTTTGCCGTCGGTTTAATGCTACAAAATTACAAAAGCAACTCCAAAGGACAAAGAATATACACATTATTTTATATATAAATAAACATACATCTAACAATCTGGATATGGCATACAGAAAGATTACGGCTGCCGAAGGGGCGGCAATGATAAACGACGGCGACAACATCGGGTTCAGCGGATTTACGCCCAACGGCGTGCCTAAGGCAGTGATACGCGAGCTGTCGCAGCGTGCCGTGCGTGAGCATGAGGCCGGACGCCCGTTCAAGGTGGGCATTATCACCGGTGCATCGTCGTGCCAGAGTCTGGAGGGCGACTTCGCCAACGCCCAGGCTATAAAGTTCCGCGCTCCGTTCTCTACCAATGCCGACTTCCGCCGTCACGCCAACATGGGCGAGATAGACTACGAGGACATGCACCTCGGACACATGGCAGAGCGCCTGCGTCGCGGATTCTACGGACCTATCGACTGGGCGATAATCGAGGTTTCGGCCATTGAGGAAATGGGCGGACGCATGCGCATATTCCTGACATCAGCCGACGGCATCGTGCCTACAATCGTACGTATAGCCAAACGTGTAATACTCGAGCTCAACACATTCCACGACCCACGCGTGCGCCATCTGCACGACGAGTACGAATGTGCCGAATATCCCAACCGCCAGCCCATTCCGCTCGTCACGGTGGGCGGACGCATAGGCAAGGAATACCTCGAACTCGACCCGCAGAAGCTCGTGGGCGTAGTGGAATGCTGCATTCCGGAGGAGGCACGCTCGTTCAAGGCGCTCACGCCCGAGACCGAAGCCATAGGCAACCACGTTGTCGACTTCTTCCTGAGCGACATCCGCAAGGGTCATATACCGCCATCGATGTTCCCCATACAGAGCGGAGTGGGCGTCACGGGCAATGCCGTGATGCAGGCAATAGGCAAGAACGCCCAGCTGCCCCGACTCGAAGTTTTCAGCGAAGTGGTGCAGGACGCCATCATCGACATGATGCTCGAGGACAAGATTGCACACGCCTCGGTTGCCGCCATGACCGTAAGCAACGAGTGTCTGCGCCGTGTCTACGACAACATCGACTACTTCCGCTCGCGCATAACGCTGCGTCCGAGCGAACTGAGCAACTCAGCCGAACTGATTCACCGCTTCGGAGTGATTGCAATGAACACCGCTCTGGAGTGTGACATATACGGCAACGAGAACTCATCGCACGTGTGTGGCTCGAAACTGATGAACGGCATTGGAGGCTCGTGCGACTACGAGCGCAACGGATCAATCAGTATATTCTACACACCGTCTACTGCCAAGAACGGATGCATCAGTGCCATCGTGCCACAGTGCTGCCATATCGACTCAACCGAGCACGATGTTGACATCATAATAACCGAGCAGGGCATTGCCGACCTGCGTGGAAAGGGTCCCGCACGTCGTGCCGAAGAGATAATAAACAACTGCGCCCATCCCGACTACCGTCCGCTGCTGCGCGACTATCAGCGCATTGCAGCACAGGGACACGAGCCTTGCGCCCTGCGCGCCGCGTTCGCCTTCCACGACACTCTAACGAAGAAGGGTGACATGCGACTCACCGATTTCGGCGAGTACATGTAGGCGATGGCAGGCAACAGTTACCGCCTGAAAGTCAGGCAGTTGCAATACACGATTTCAAATGTAGTCCTTTTGGCTTGCAAAAGGACTCGTTTTGGAAGGCAAAAGGAGTCCTTTTGAGAAGTGACAAGTGTCAGGCGTTAAATGTTAAGGGCTGACAATCCAAAAAAAGTGGCGCCCCGTAATCGGGACGCCACTACCATTTTACATCTATTATCACTAACCATCCCCTTTAGGGGATTATTTGAACAGCTCAATTTCGCTGACGAAGCAGTTGCTGTAAGAGTCGAAGCCGTAGTAGGTTTCTACTGGCTTGATCTTTATATACTTTGCAGTTACAGGAGCGTAGAACTCTGCAACAACTGGCGTAGTAGAATTAACTTCATCGTAGTTGTATGGCGAATGAACAGTACCTACTTCCTTCCAGTTTTCTTCGTCGTCGCTTGTGTATACTAAGTAATCAGAAACTCCGTAGACGAAACCGCCATAGTAATATCCAGGATATACTGCAATTGCCGTTACTGTCTGAGCCTCTTTAAACTGGATTCTCCATCCCTCAGTTCCACCGCGAGTAAGGTCGTAATCTGTATAATAACCATTCGTGAGTTTCGAAGTACAGTCTCTGTGAGTACGATAGTTGTAGATGCTGAAGTCGTCATCGCCTACATACTTTTCACTCTTACCCTCAATAGATCCGACATCCTTGATGTTGCAGGCCTTGTAGATAAAGTACCAGCTGATTTTGTTGAGGTTGCTGCTTGCTTTGGCTTTGCCGCTTACCTCCTTGATGGTGAAAGACATTCTGCACTTGTCGCCATCCTGGAAAGCCTTGGCTGCATCATTGTCCTTCAACGATACCAATACGGGCTCTTCCGACTTTCTTTCGCCCTTCTTGATAACTACCGTGTTGCGTTCCATCTGGAATGCATCCGCAGACATAACCTTGTAGTCGCCCTTGTTCTGGTTTGCAATTTCAGCATCGGGCTGTACAACTACAGTGATGTCCTCGTCGGCTGTCTTCGAGAGATTGACGTAGAACTCAAAATGGTCGGTAGGTATAGTGTATCCTAAAGGAGTGATGATAATGTTCGAAGCGCTGTTCTTCTGAGCAGCCACATTCTCCTGTATATAAACCTTTGCACTCTCATAGTCCGTCTGCTCTGTCGGGAAGAGAGTCTCGCCAAATTCCTTGTCGTCGCTACAAGCCGTGAAGAGGGGCAGCGCAGCGAGCATCAGAACTGGCAATGATATGTTCTTGATAATTGATTTCATTTTTCTTCAGTTTTTTATTGGTTCTTATTTACCGTCGATGCGCACGTTAGGTGTCCATACAGGTTCGCCTGATGTGGTCTTACACTTGTTGCCGTTGCCGGTGTAGTCGGTGAACTCAGCACCCTGACCCTCGTTCATCTTCCAGTAAGCCTCAAGACCTTCTGTGTGCGGGTCGATTACGTACATGTTGTTGGCAATCTCAGCCTGCGAACGAGCTACACGCCACAAGCGCACTTCTGAGTACATGGCGTTGGCGAGGAAGTAGCTGCCTGAGCTTGCAAGCGATATGTTGTCTACGCATACAACCTTACCACCGAGGTCCATAGAGTTGTCAAGTACGCCGTTCACATACAGATAAAGCTTGGTGCCAGTACATACGAATGCCAGGTGATACCATGTCTGCTGGTTGAACAGCATGTTAGAGTTCATCTGCGAACCTTGAGTCTTTATCTGCAGACGGTTGCCCTCTATCGGAGCGTCACCGAAGCGGATGTAGATCTCACCGTCTCGACCTGACGAGCCACTTGCTGCAAAGATGGCCTGGTTGTTACCCTGACCTACTTCTGTTCTAAGTACAGACATGTTGATGTTCATCTCAACAGTCCATGCCGTGAGGTCGTTCTGCTGACGAAGCTCCATCTTTGCGTAGTTGTTACGGTTGAGTGTCGGCACAGCCTGATATATAACCTGGTCGAGTACATATACTATTGACTTGCCCGACTTCAAGATGTTAGCACCGTCCTTGCTGTCAATTTTCAGAGCGATGGCAAACTTCTTGCCGCTCGCCTTCAGTTCGTTTGTAAGTGGCTTGACATTGATGCTTACCGGAGTAGAAGCCGAAGCTCCCTCGTCTACAGTCACCTGATTTGCTGACATTGTGTATTGCTCAGCCGGCAACATCTCGTAAGAAGTAGAGTTGAGCTTGTTGTAGCTGTCGAGAGCGGCCTGGTCGGTAGATATTCCGAACGAGCAGGCTTTCTTGACGGGCGACGACACGCGTACACTCATCTCTGTACTGACCTCATCGTTGCCGATGGTTATCTTCTTGGCAGTGTTGCCATTGGTGTTGGTCTGGGCAATGTAAGCCTGATTCTCCAACACGTCATATTCTGCGTCGTTGCACGAAGCCAGCAGCATAGCGCAAGCGGCTGTACATCCGAGCAGGAGTTTTGAGATATTTGATTTCATGACTTTTAAAGCTTATAAATAGTAACTACATTATTTTACTGACGGGTTCTGTATCTGGATGCCCTTGCGCAAGTAAGGATAAGATACGTTGTATCCCGACACGTTGTATTCGTACTCCATGTGGTATGTTCCCATACCGCCTTTCTGTACAGCCTTGCCATTGATGATTGGCTTCCATTCTGCCATTCCGAGAAGGCTCGGCACCGTGCGGCCGTCGCGTGTTGTGTGGCTTACACCACCTGCTTTAGCCCAGTTCTCGAAGTTCTCGGTCACAATATACTTCTTGGCTGTCTCCTCAGGCGAGAGCTTGTCGGCTTCCTCTGTAGCGTTCTGGAAGTTTCTGATAGTGTTGCTCAAGCGGCTGTCAAGGTCTGAATAGCCGTAGCATCCGTAAGCCTGTACGATGAAGTAGTCGAAGTAGCGACCCAGATTGCTGTTGAGCGATTGTGGCTCACCGTCAATTACGAACAAGCGGCCAGTACCCGACTTCGGGCCGATGCGCTTCGACATCTCTTCAACGAATACAGCGTGGGCCTTTTCGTTGCTGGCAATATTACCAGGTGAACCATAGTTAGGCTCGAAGTCCCAGTCAAATCCGTCGTAGTTGTACTTGTCGATAGTATCGCAGATAGCGTTGGCATACTTGCGTATAGCCTCGTCGCCCTCGCCCCAGAACTCGGTGCGGTCAGCGCCGGCAGGAGTCAGCTGGTCGCCGACTTCGGCTACGATGAAGCAAAGCAGAGCACGTGTGCCCTTAACTTCCTGCACATACTTCAGGTCGGCTTTGCGGTCTACCGAGAGTGAGTGCCAGTTGCCCCAGATTGAAACGAAGTCAACCGAGTCTGGCAGACCTGCGAGTGTATTCTCAAGCGACAGTCCTGAGCCCACCCAGTTGCCGAACCATCCGAATGCAACTTCATGGTCGCTCTTCTTGTATTCGCGCAGTTGCTTGTAGTAAGCGTCCGACTTGTTGGTGTGAGTTAAGTCGGTAGGGTTCTTTATTTCGGTGTCTGTCCAGTCGTCGCACGAAGCCATGAAGCTGAGTGTTGCAACGAGGGCAAACATATATATGAATATCTTTTTCATTGTCTTTAAGTGTTTTTAGATGTTAGCTTCTATTTACTTCTTCTGCCACCACATCTTTGTCTCGTAGTTGTCGGCACCGCCGTTCATCTGCAAGGCATTGTTGTAGTTGTTCGGGTTGTTGATAGACTCTCCGTTAGGATAAGGTACACGGTTGGCAACCTTCAGTGCTGAACCGATGTTCTGTGCTACGTCGAACACCTTAGGATAGCCCGTACGGCGTATTTCGCTCCATGCCTCCTGACCGTTGGGGAACATTGCAATCCACTTCTGAGTCATGATGCGCTCGAGTTTCTTCTCGGCTGTAGCATCGTTGTCCCACTTGATGGTGATGTCTGATACGTGGCTCATTGACTTGCCGTATCCGCCGTCAGCATCAACATAGTCTGCCTGGATGCTGGTATCGTCAGCCAAGTAAGAGTCTACGCCTGTTGCACCCCACTGATCGAACGAGAGGCGAACGCCCTGGTTGTACAGTTCTTCTGCCGAACCGCCCATACCGTTCCATCCTGCAAGTGCGCCTTCAGCGCGACAGAATGCCATTTCTGACGCAGTCATCCATACGCCCTTGGCATTGATGGCAATGTTTACGGCTGAGTACAATCCGTCAGCAACGCTCTTGTTGCCGATGGCAGCGCCAGCCAGACAGCCAATCACCTTTCGTGCGCCTTCGGCTGAAGTTGCAGTAGGCTTGAAGTACTTCTCGATACGTGGGTCTTTATATCCGTTCATGTATGTGTCGATATCGGCGCAAGCACGTGAGTCGCCCCATTCCACACAAGTCTTGTACAGACCGTTTGGTGTGTAGGTGATGCAGAGGTTGTCGTCGTTGCTTGTCATAACGCCTGCTGCTACAGCCTCTTCTCCATACTGCTTTGCCAATGCTGGCTCAACAAAGCGCATGCGGATAGCTACACGGAGCTTGAGCGAGTTGGCAAACTTGAGCCACTTGGCAAACTTGCCCTGATAGCAGTTGTCGTAAGCAGCGTTGACTGTAAGGTCGGGGTCGGCTGAAACCATAGGCTGAATAATGCTGATGGCCTTGTTCAGATCGTTGATGATGGCCTCATAAACCTCCTTTTGTGAACTGTAAGCCTGTGCGTCGTCGCTCTTTCCAATGGGGAATGCACCGTAAACGTCGGTGAAGTACTGGTAAGCGTGAGCGCGCAGAATAAGTGCCCATGCGTAGTTGATACCTTCACCGTTAGTAAGCTTCGCAATCTCATTGAAAGCTGAAACTACCTTCGGACGCATGTCGTTGAAAGGATAGCCTGCCCATCCGTTAGGAGCGTTGAAGCATACGAAGTTTGAACTGTTCCAACCGTGGTTGGCGTATGTCAAGTAGCGTCCCAGATAGTTGCCGATAAGGTCGAAGTTCATCTGGTAGGCATTCTCCTGCTCGGGGAAAGTCTGGTTCTGGAGCTGAATGAGGAACGAACCGCTGGCGAAGTTGTCGCGGTTGAGCTGCTCGTTGTCTATTTTGTTGCCCGGACGGTTGGCGTCCTCAAATCCGTCGGTACATGACGTCATTGAGCCTGCACCGAGAAGGCATGCCGCTCCGATAAGGAACATGCCCGATATGTTGGATAATATGGTTTTCATATACTCAGTATATTATATATATAATGTGTGAGGAATTAGAAGTTCACCTTCACGCTGAATCCCAGTGAGCGCAAGCTCGGTTGCATGAAGTAGTCGAGGCCCTGATAGAAGGTGCCGGTAGAAGCTGTCGACTCTGGGTCGAACGGAGCCTTGTTGTAAATCATGAACAGGTTGCTGGCAGTAAGGCCGAGTGTTACGCCCAGTCTGCCTACCAATGTGCGTGGCAGAGTGTAGCTGATGTGAGCCTCCTGAACGCGTACGTTGGTGCCGCTGTACATGTACTCTGACCAGATTGGGTTAGAACCGCCCACTACAGAGTAGTAGTTCTCTGCGCTGATCTTGCCCAGGTTTACTGGAATACCGCCGTTGTCGCGTGCGATAGCCGAAGCCTTTGACACACCGTAGTTGTCAAGGATGGCCTGAGTCTGCGACATTACGATACCGCCAAGACGAGCTGTGATGAGGAATCCGAAGTTGATGCCCTTCCATGCGAACTCGTTAGAGAATCCGAGGTTTGCCTTAGGCAGTACTGAACCGAGGAATTTCGGGTTAGAGAGTGTCTTTCTCTTGATCTTGCCGTCGCTGATAAGTATGTTGCCTTCAGCGTCGCGCTCGAAGTCGACGTATGTGTACATGTCGCCCATTGAGCCGCCCTCGCGCAGGATGGTGCTCAAACCTTCGAGTCCGCCTTTTGAGATGAGGTTCTTGCTGTCTTCAACATCGCTGCCGAAGAGCTTGATAACCTTGTTCTCGTTGGCTGAGAATGTGAATGTCGGGTTCCATGTGAAGTCGCCCCAAGTCTTGTTGTAGCCGAGTGAAAGCTCGATACCGCGGTTGCGGATGTTACCTGTCTGAACGTAAGCCGAGCTGTAGCCCTCAACCTGATAAGGTGCTGTTACGAGCTGCTTCTTTGTGTTCGACTGGTAGAGAGTAACGTCGAATGTGAGAGCATTGTTAAGGAAGCGTGCTGTAAGACCTGCCTCCCATGAGTTGGTGCGCTCCGGATAGAATGTGTCAGGGAACTTGTATGTTACGGTGTTGTACTTGCCTGATGTCGGGTCGTACTCGTAGCGTGCGCCTGAAGAGAGGTTTGTAGGAATGGCTGTACCTACTGATGCCCATGAACCGCGTACCTTGAGATAGTTGATCCATTCTGGCATCTTCATCATTTCAGAGATAACTGCCGACATACCTACCGAAGGATAGAAGAAAGATTCGTGCGGAGTGCCTGACAAAGCTGAATCCCAGTCGTTACGTCCGGTGAGTGTGAGGTAGAGCATTGAGCGCCATCCCAACTCAACGTTAGCGAATACAGAGTTGATGTTGTGCTTGTTTTCGGCGTAGACAGGACGGTTGTCGTTGGTCACCTGTCCGTAGTCGATGGCATTGGGAGTGAAGATGTTGGACGGAGCCTTCAATCCACCCTGATAGCCCTGCTGGCGATAGTGGGTGCGCGACATCGAAGTACCCACGTTGGCACCAATAGAATAGTTGCCGAGGGTCTTGTTCACGTTGACCATAAGGTCGCCGTAGAGGTTGCGGTCGAACGCATTGCTGTAGGCATAGAAGCCGTAGTCAGAGTGAGAGAATATATTAATGGTCGAAGCATAACGCTTGTCCTGGGCGAATGTGTTGGTGTCGTCCCAACGCATACGTCCGGTTACGTCGAGCCAGTCGAAAATCTTGTACTTGGCGCTGCCGCTTACCATGTAGCGGTTGCGGTTGTTGGTACGGTTCATTCGCTTAGCCACCCAGTAAGGGTTCTGCATCTTGTAGTCGTCGCCGAAGTTCCAGTTCTGAACGTATATGCCGCGTGAAGCGTCCCAAACCTCGAATGTACGGATAGCGTCGAAGCTCTCACCGCGTGGGAAGAGGTACAGACCTACGAGCGGGTTGAAGTACTGACCCTGAGCCATGAGGTTCTGGTCCTTCTCCTTTATGTAGTTGAATGAGAAGTCGAGCTGCAACTTGTCGTTCAACATTGAGGTAGTGTTGCGGAATGTTACGTTGTAGCGGTCGTAGGCACTGTTTGTGATGATACCGTCGGCGTTGGTCGTTCCGAGTGAGATATAAGTCTGGTTCTTGTCGCTACCGGCAGTTACAGCTACGTTGTTCTGTATGTTCGAACCCGTGTTGAAGAAGTCCATCGGGTCGTAAGAGCCAAACTGCGACTCAGCCTTTTCGCCCCACGACTTCACTTCGCCCGGACGGTTGAGGTAAGAGTTCTGGAATTTAGGGCTTACAAACGGACGTGAGAACTGTGAGCTGTGCGAGATCTGTACGCTCACCTTGCCCTCCTTGCCACGCTTTGTGGTGATCATGATGACACCCTGGGCTGCTGCCGAACCGTAAAGGGCTGCAGCTGCCGGACCAGAGAGCACTGAGATTGACTCGATGTCCTCAGGGTTGAGGTCGCTGATGCCCTCGCCAGCAGGCTGGCTTGAGTAGATTGATCCTGTCTCGCCTGAATTGCGGTTGCTGACAGGCACACCGTCAATAACGTAGAGAGCCTGGTTTGACTGGTTGATTGACTTAGGTCCGCGCATCACTACACGTGTAGCACCACCCATACCGGCAGAAGAAGCGTTGATGTTAACGCCTGCTACTTTACCCGAGAGCGAGTTCATGAAGTTGGCGTTCTTCACCTCGTTGAGGTTCTCGCCACCCATCTTCTGTACGTTGTACGAAAGCGCTTTCTCCGAACGCTTGATACCGAGGGCGGTCACAACTACGTCGCCCAGCACCTGAGTGTCCTCCTGCATTGTGAGGCTCATTACCGCCTTAGCCTTAACCTTGAGCGGAGCATAGCCCATATAAGACAGCTCGAGCTCCTGGCCAGGATTAGCCTTGATCTGGAAGTTGCCGTCAATGTCGGTCACGGTCACCTCTTTGGTGCCCACAGCCTTAACGCTAACGCCGATGAGCGGTTCGCCGCTCTTGTCGACAACAGTTCCCTTGACTACACCTTTGGCATCTTGTGCCATGCTGGTCGCGTTGAGGCTTGGCGATGCTAAAGGTGTGGCTGTAGCCTTACCTGAAGCGTAACCTGCCATTGACACGGACGCAAGCAGCGACAACGCTACAACGTTACGTCGTCCCGTCATCTTCTCCATGATTTGGTTGAGATTAGTTTTCATAAAGTTTATATAGTTTAAGAATATATCTTGTTGGGTGATGCTTGTTGGTTTTATTCAACATGCATCAACTAACAGATGGTTTTATTTATCTTAGTATATGGTTCTTATTATATTGTTGATTTAGTAAGATGGTTTATAGGTTTAATCCAAAACTTTTGGATGCAAAATTAAATATTTAGTAAATAAGTTCCAAATTGGGGGGGGGCTTTAACAAAACTTAACACGTAATTTATGCGTTAGAAACACTGAAAAGGCAATGCTTGATAGTAGGATAAATGTGGCCATAAACCAAAACGAGTCCTTTTGGCTTGCAAAAGGACTCGTTTTGAAGAGCAAAAGGACCCCTTTTGAGAAGTGACAAGTATTGAATGTTAAGTGTTAAGTGTTTAGGGTGGAATGTTGAATGGAAAAATATAAAAAAGTGGCGTCCCATGTCGGGGCACCACTTTCGCGATATTATTGTTTTTACAAACCACTTAGGTCAATCTTGTAATTAGTTGGTAGTGATTTTGCTTTCTTTATAAACATCAGCATATAAATCGGTAAATAGGTGATTTTTCCAACTGTCTTAATGTTGTCATTGCACAGCACATAAGCCTTGGGGATATTGTATGTCGTAGAACTTACAACATTAGTCAGAGCTTTATGACGTTCATAATCCTTACCCGACTTTACCTCTATTGGCAATACTTCGCCATTTTGCTCAATTAAAAAATCCAGTTCACCTTGTCGTTTGTTATTATAATAGTATAATTGAAAACCGTGGGCGCATAATTCTTGTGCAACCGCATTTTCATATACAGAGCCAAAATTAATAGATGGTTCATTGTCGAGAATCTTCAATTGAATACCGTCGGCATAAAGACTTGCCAACAGCCCTATATCGCTCATGAACAACTTAAACAAGTTGCGACTGCTTGATAGTATCAGTGGTATTGTCGGCTCCTCCACATTATATACAGGTAGGGCAACACCAGCATCCTTCAGCCACAAGAAACTGTTTTTATAACGCGAGAACTTAATGTTTTCATTTAGGTTTTTCAGTATGAAACGTTTGTTCTTGGCGTCAAGTTCTGCTGGAATTCTGTCAAATATATCTTCAATATACAGTTTGTGGTCTGGGTCGTATTTGGCGATGTCCTGCTTATACAATCGTATTATGGATTGCTGTTCGGCCATCACATCTTGCAGATTATTGGTATTGATGTACTTTTCTACAGCAGCAGGCATTCCTCCGACAATCAGATATAGGCGGAACACTTCCATCATCTTTTCATGAATGAACTCATCTACAGCCGTACACTCATCGAAATGGGTTCTTAAGAGCTCTATAACGCTCTCCTTTATGCCAACTGCTGTCGCAAATTCTTCAATGTCCAACGGATACATGTCTTTTATATCCAAATACCCAACTGGTGCAGAACGAAGGTTTTTAATCTCTACTCCCAACAGACTTCCGCTTAATATATATCGGTAGCTTCCTTCTTCCACCAAGAATTTGATGGCAGTTACAATTTCCGGACATTCCTGAACTTCATCAAAAAATACCAAAGTATTGCCCTTTACCAATTCTTGATTAGTTATTGTTGAAAGGCGAAGCAATATGTCTTGGCTATTCTTGGCATTACTGAAAACATTTACCAAGCTTGGATTCTCGATAAAGTTGATTTCCAGGAAACTCTCAAATTGCATATGCCCAAAGCGACGGATAGAAAAGGTTTTTCCTATCTGTCGTGCACCGGTGAGCATTAGCGCTTTCTTGTCTTGTGCAAAGAAATCTGTCAGAAAACTGTCTATCTTACGCTTTATCATATTATTATTTGCCTTAAAATATTAAACAGAATTATTGTTTGTCCGTTTTTCCAAGGCAAATATACCGCTTTTTGTCCGTTTTTCCAAGGCTTTTTGCTGCTTTTTGTCCGTTTTTCCAAGAATAATGGATTCCATTATCTTCTACATTCTATTGTGAATGCTACACTTTTCTATGGGAACTTGCAAGCTGACACTATATAATAAGGTGTAAAAAAAGAACAACAAGAACAGCATTGTCAATTCTATATTATAGAAGGACAATGCTGTTCTTGTTGCTCAGTGGAAATCTCACCACATCACTATCTCACCATCACAACTGGGAGCCTCGCTCCCTTCTCACTTGCTCCATGATTCCGGTGAGTTCCTCAACCGTTGTGGATCGCAGCATGGCGATGCGGGTCTGGCGGAAGTCGGGAATGCCTTTGAATATGGGTGAGGCAGCTATGTGGCGGCGTGTGTGCAGAATGCCGCGGTATTCATCAATGCGCTCAACGTTGATGCGCAGCTGTTCGAGCAGGATGTCGAGCTTGCTGTCGAATGTGAGCGACGTGTCTTCGGGACGGCCGTCGAGCAGGTCGCGCATTTCCTTGAATATCCATGGGCGGCCGAAGGTGGCGCGTCCTACCATCACGGCATCCACTCCGTAGCGGTCGAAGGCGTCGCGTGCCTGTTCGGGAGTGCAGATGTCGCCATTGCCTATTATAGGGATATGTATGCGCGGATTGCGCTTCACCTCGCCTATCAGCGTCCAGTCGGCATCGCCCGTGTACATTTGGGCGCGCGTTCTGCCGTGAATGGTGAGTGCCTGGATGCCGCAGTCTTGCAGAGCCTCTGCCAGATTGGTGATGACCAGATTGTCTGAGTTCCATCCCAGACGCGTCTTCACGGTGACGGGCGTGTTGACTGCCTTCACCACATTGCGTGTTATGTCGAGCAGAAGCGGTATGTTTTGCAGCATTCCGGCACCGGCGCCCTTGCCAGCCACCTTCTTCACGGGGCAGCCGAAGTTGATGTCGATGACATCGGGGTGCACTTCCTCAACGATGCGTGCCGCTTCGACCATCGATTCTACGTCGCGTCCGTATATCTGAATGCCTACGGGTCGCTCCTCGTCGCTGATGTGCAGCTTGCGCAGAGTAGCGTTGACCGAGCGCACCAGTGCCTCGGCACTGACGAACTCGGTGTATACCATTGATGCTCCGAAGCGCTTGCACAGATGGCGAAAGCCTATGTCGGTGACATCCTCCATCGGTGCGAGAAAAAGCGGACGTGGTCCGAACTCTATGTTGCCTATCTTCATTTAGCTGACTTTCGATTGGTTGTCGGTGGTGCTTACTCGAAGTAGTAGAGGAATGTGGCAATGCCGGTGAGTGCCTTCTTGGGCGACTCCTTTATCTCGATGGCGAACTTGATCTGTACCTTGGCAATGCCGCGCAGGTTCTCGATAGAGTAGAGGTCGGCAACGAGGCGTACGTGCTCGCCTGACTTGACTGCCTGGCCGAACTTCATCTTGTCCATACCGTAGTTGACCATCATCTTGAGGTTCTTCACCTCGATAATCTGGTTCCACAGGCAGGGCAGCATTGAGAGAGTGAGATAGCCGTGAGCGATGGTCGACTTGAACGGGCTTTCTACTGCGGCACGCTCTGTGTCTACGTGAATCCACTGATGGTCGAGTGTGGCATCGGCAAACATGTTGATGCGCTCCTGCGAGAGTTCTACATAATCGGATACTCCGATGTTCTTGCCGAGCAATGCGGCAAACTCATGATAACTGTTGATGATAACTTTGCTCATAGTGGTATTTTAAATGTAATTTATTCATATTTTAATGCAAAGTTAAGAATTTTATAAAAAAAATAGGCAGAATAATAGCAAGTATTAAATAAAAATAATTACTTTTGCATTTGTATGCAAGTCATTATATATGCAAAGTTGGCACTTTGCATATTAAAAACAAGCGTATAACCTGAATTTTATTTTTTTTTATAAACCATCTACTATGCAAAAAACAAGCAATTCATTCAGTCTGCTTGTAGCTATGGGTGCGGCGTTAATGCCAATCTGGGGGGGTGATTACTCAGAGGCTAATGCCACTAATGCCATATTGCTTCAGCAGCAGGATGGCGTCTGCACAGGTAACGTTGTGGATGCTACGGGTGAGCCTGTCATCGGTGCTGTGATTCGAGTTAAGGGAACACAGACTGCAATTGCAACCGACATTGACGGTAACTTCTCGCTTAAGGGCGTGAAGAAGGGTGCTACACTTGAGATTTCGAGTATCGGTATGACCACACAGACAGTTGTCTGGAACGGTACTCCAGTGAAGGTTACGCTTCAGGACGACTCACAGACCATCGGTGAGGTTGTCGTGACGGGTTACGGTGGCGTTCAGAAGGCTAAGACTATGACAGCTTCGGCAGCTGTCGTAAACATGGGTACGCTGCAGAAGCTGCCTGTCACCACTATGGCAGAAGGTCTTGGAGGTCGTGTTGCTGGTGTGTTCACACAGCAGAGCTCTGGTGCTCCGGGCGAGAAGACCAAGATTTGGGTGCGTGGTGGTAGCGACATCCTTTATGTTATCGATGATGTTGTGCTCGACACAAGCCAGGGTGAGGACTTCTTCAGCCGTCTGCGTCCGGACGACATTGCTAACATGTCAGTGCTTAAGGATGCTGCGGCTACTGCCGTTTATGGTCCGCGTGCTGCCAATGGTGTAATCGTAATCCAGACAAAGCGCGGTACTGAGGGTGCTCCTGAGATTACATTCAATCAGAAGCTTACTATCATGACTCCGTCGTATCGTCCGCACGTGATGAGTGCATACGACTATGTCAACGAGCGCAACAAGCTCTATCTTGCCAACCATGAGGAGAATCCTTACATGAGCAACACTGAGGTGGCGAAGTACTACATGGGTTACCTTAACCAGAAGGGCTACAACCGTGAGGAAATACGCAACATGGTGAATGAGAAGTATGGAGTAAACTGGTCGCAGGATTATGTCAACGACCTTTTTGACCCGTACAAGACTCAGGGCGGAGACATCGAGAACTACTATCAGACTTATGATCCATGGACTATGTTCGACCACACACAGCCTATGTATCAGACCAACGTGAGTCTGCGTGGCGGTAGCGAGCGCCTCAAGTATTATTCTTCAGTGGGCTATCTCGACCAGCAGGGTCTGAGCGACAACTATGGCTATACCCAGTACAACGTAGTGCTCAACACCGATGCCTACCTTTTGAAGGACAAGAGCCTCAAGTTCACATTCAATATCAACGGCAACATTGGCAATCAGAAGAAGCCGGGCAACGGTGACGGTACATTCAACAGCGTGATGTACGGACACCCTATGCCTACACGTCCTGCCATTTGGTCTACTGGCAATGCTCGTAAGGATGCGGCAGAATCGCTCCTGAACAACGGATTCCAGAACAATGACACCAAGCGTTTCCAGATGAACGCTTCGTTGAAGTGGAACCTGCCTTGGGTGAAGGGACTCTCGGCTACAGCCAGTGTGAACTACACCACTTCGCACCAGATGCAGAAGCGTTTCACATACGATCAGGAGAAAGTGTATGACACCCCTTATTCTACAATAGTAGCTACCTATAATCCAGAGAATGCACAGCTCTATCAGTACTGGTATGACTACAAGCTTACCACTGGCATCTTCCAGCTCGACTACTCGAAGACCATAGGCAAGCACACATTCTCGGCAATGGCAGGCTATCAGAGTCAGATTCGCCATGAGAACTGGAGCAGCCAGACCAAGAAGGGCTTTGCCACTACTCTTGCTCCGCAGGAGGATATAGGTGCCACAATGGTATCGAGCGGTGGTTCGGCATACGATTGGGGATCGGCTTCATTGATTGGCCGTCTCACATACGACTATGCCAACAAGTACATGTTCCAGTATACCATGAACTATAACGGCTCGCTCAACTATAGCCCGGGCAAGCGTTGGGGATTGTTCCACGCCTTCTCTGTAGGTTGGAACATGGCTGAGGAGTCATGGTTCAAGCGCCTTGTACCGCGCTCTATCGTCAACGAGCTGAAGCTGCGTGGCGGTTTCGGTCTGGTAGGTAATGAGGTGGGCAATTCGTTCGACTACCTTACACAGTACGCACAGAATGGAACCAAGCTGCTGCTTGGCAGCGGAATGACATCCAATGTTGGCTGGTATATCCAAAGTGTAGCCAACGACCTGCAGTGGTCAAGCTCAAAGCAGCTTGGTGCCGGTCTCGACTTCAGCATGTTCAAGGGTCGCTTGAACGGTTCGTTCGATACTTACCTCTATGTCAACAAGGGCGACGTGATGAACGTTACGAGTGAGATGCTCAACACCGACATCCTCGGTATGCCTAACGTTCCGCAGATCAACGCTCCGTTCTCAACCAGCAAGAAGGGAGGTTTTGAGATTTCTGTTAACTGGCAGGACAAGATTGGTGAGGTAGGCTACAAGCTTGGTCTCACATACTCTTATTGGGATAAGGTTACGACACGCTACACCAACAAGTCGACCAATCACTATTTCAACTCACGCGACTATATAGGCAAGCGTACGGCATTTAGCGACGCCACCTACTGGACTGCACTCAAGAGCAACGGTCTGTTCAAGTCATGGCAGGAGATATACAACTCGCCAATGGATGCTGACGCCAACTACGCTCCTGGTACAATAAAGATTACCGACCTCAACGGCAGTGGCTACATAGGTGACGACTACTATCTCACCAATCTTCCGGGCAGTACACCGCTTACTCAGTATGGTGTTACGCTTGGAGGTTCGTACAAGGGCTTTGAACTTGAGTTGTTCTTCCAGGGCGCAGCCGATGTTACTGCTACAATGGCATCGCCGTTCCGCTCGCAGCAAGACTATATGTGGAACTATGGCCAGTATGGTTTCGCCAACGCATATACTCCGAGCAATCCTAATGTGAATGCTGCCATACCTATGCCGTCAAGTGCAAACAACAGTTTCGGCTATTCGTTTGTGGATTTCTTCCAGTTTGATGCTTCTTACCTGAAGCTTAAGAACATCAGCCTGCGTTATGACATGAAGCGTTCTGTATTGAAGAACGTAGACTTTATCAAAGGCCTTGACTTGAGCTTCGTTGTCACCAATGCGTTCACATGGACTAAGGATTCATATCCTTACAAGAATCTGCAGGATCCGGAGTTCATCACATCTGGAGCTTCCATCTACAACAGC
Organism: Prevotella sp.; assembly: GCA_022735715.1. GTDB lineage: Bacteria > Bacteroidota > Bacteroidia > Bacteroidales > Bacteroidaceae > Prevotella. Next base: position 25,051 of record JAIJMN010000002.1, on the reverse strand, counting down.
AACGGTAGTCTGGGTAGTTATCCTACACAGCGTACATACACATTCAACGTTGTATTAACACTCTAATAGTAAACGACAATGAAAAGCAAACTCAATATAAAGAAATATATGTGGGCTGGAATGTTCGCTGTGGCTGTTATAGCTACAATGACATCCTGCGACCCTTTGGGCGTAGAGCCTACTACAAAGGTGGACGAGGATCGCTTCTGGCTGAATCCACAGTTGGCACGCTCGTATGTCAACAATTTCTACTTTATCGACGCTACAGCATCTGGCGAGCACTTCACATCCGAGCAATGGTCGGACAACTGTCAGGGCAACTATGAAAACGACTGGGACACATACCGCCAACTCACATTCAACGATCGCCGTTATGACGAGAATTCGCCTTACAGCGGTCCGTGGTCGGGAGCATACAAGAATCTGTACAACATACATGTTGGTATAGAGAAAATCGGCAGCAGCAAGGTACTTACTGAATCGCTGAAGAACCAATTGCTCGCTGAGAGTTACTTCTTCCGTGCATGGGTCTACTTTGATATGGAGAAATACTGGGGCACCGTGCCTTATGTTGACCACGCACTTACTGTAAACGAAGAGACATTCCTTCCGCAGACCAAGCGCGAGACACTCTTCGACAACATGCTTTCCGATCTTGACAGGTCTGTCGAACTGTTCGGAAAGGTGAGCGGGACGCCTGAAATTGGCCTCGTAAACGCCAATGTAGTAAAGGCTTTCAAGTCGCGTGTGGCACTCTATGCAGCCGATGCCGCTTCTGCATCAGCCAAGGGATTGTATACAGATGACAAAGCCGGACTGTTCAAGTTTGAGAAGAACGCCCAGCACTACTATCAGATTGCCTACGATGCTGCTAAGAGCCTGATTGGCAAGTACGATCTGGAGCCTAATTATGAGGATCTCTTCACTTCGGAGACTGCACACACAAGCGTAGAGTCTATTTGGCCCGTTATGTTCAAGGAGAACCAGCGTGGCGGATTCAACCCTACTGCCAAGAACGGCCCTGATGGCAACTACTACGGCAACAGCGACAAGGTGACACGTTCATGGGGCTTCCGTACAGGACTCTTCCCGACACAGGATCTCGTAGACTGCTATCTGCAGAAGGACGAGGCTGACGGCAAGTGGAAGCATTGGTGGGAAACCAAGCAGGCGCGTGACCTCAACATTGCTGTTACAACCGATAAGGACGGCAACAAGGAATACTCTGGTTCGGGCGACAATTATCGCAAGATGTTCGAAAACCGCGACAAGCGTTTCTATGCCACTGTGACTTACGACGGTGCCTATATGGGTCCGAAAAGCAATCCTATTTATGAGATACAGACATGGATTGACAAGACAACAATGGACGACCAGAAGACTTTGCAATACAGCGCACTTCATTCTGGCTACCGTACTATGGAGAATATAAAGTCGGCTCCAACTGGTCGTGGTTCTGCACAGACCATTAGTGGCTACTATTCTCGCAAGTACTCTCACTTCGACCAGTTTAACGATGATGGTACGCTGAAGACCACACAGCGCACAACGTGCTACTTCAACATCCGTTATGCAGAGGTATTGCTCAATCTTGCTGAGGCTGCTGTAAATCTGGACAAGGCTCCTGAGGCTATCACTCAGATCAACAAGATACGTGAGCGTGCCGGCTTGAGCGCATACGACGGTGCTACCGACAAGCAGAGCGTATATGATGAGGTTAAGGTAGAGCGTCGTCTGGAGTTCGCATTCGAGAATCCAGGCTTCCGTTACTTCGACCTTCTGCGTTGGGGCGAGGCTGAAGGCAAGACCGTTATACCAGAACTCAACAAGGTGTCACGAGGCATTCTGATATTCCGTGTTGGCAAGCACAGCAATATCGCAGGCGAGAACGGCGTGGCTCTGGAGCCGGGTGAGACAAACACCGACGGCAAGAACTATGAGACACCGACATTCCGCACATATCCGATGGACTTCAGCTACTACAAGCGCAAATTCGACAATGTGCGCTACTATTTCACCCCGTATGCTGCCACAATGCTTATCTCAAACAAGCAGATACAGCAGAATCCGGGTTGGCATGGCTTCAAGTATCAGAACAACAATTAATTTTCTAACAATTCGACACTATGAGACTTTTCAGTAAAATAAAGAACATCTATACAGGCGTGTTCGTGATGCTGGCAGCCATGGCAACTACAAGCTGCCAGACCGGACTGGAATATGACGATGTGCCTGAGAGTTACTACACTGATGTGAACCTACGCTCTTGCTGGGTAAGCTCGCGAGCTCTTTTCGAAAACTGCCTTTTTGCAAAGAACTACAATGGCGGAAAAGGCGAAATTACATCGGCAATACGTCAGGTGGATTTCGCAGAGAATGCTACACAATGGACCAACAACACGGGTTCGGACTATACGCTTGAGAATGGTACTGTAGTGGCTCCTGGACAGAAGGTAAATATACCTCTGGGACTTTCTGCTATGACTACACGTGATGATGCAAGTGCTCCAGAAGGCAAGGTTTATGTGCTTACATATTACATTCCTTCTACGGTGACATACGAAACCCCAAATAAGGGCTACTTGTTTATCGGCTCAAAGATGCCACAAGGATATACTCTTGTAAATCCTACTGACGGCATGTCAACACAGGCAACCAAACCTGTTGACACAAAGCAGCTGGTTGTGACAATGTTGGCAAGTCAGTATAACGGTGATGCCACTACATTCACACCGCTCAACGGTGCTCCGGCACTTGGTGTTCCGGGCGATTTCTCTGAACCACGTCAGTATCTGGTGAAGAACAATATGCGTCGTCCGAAGGGGGTTGCACAGTCGCAGCGCATTTATGAGGTGCATGTTGTAGTGCTGCCTGCATAAGCGGCATACAATTGCATTGGATATACTTTTATTGACATAGAATGATTAAGGGCCGGGGAGCGTGATGCTCGTCGGCCCTTTTTCAATTCCTTGCAATTGCTTTTCGAGTGAACAGCGCATGCTTGCGTCACATTCTATATACTTCTAACGGCTATTCTGTCTCTTTTTCCAGATGTATCAGTCGGCTGCTCTTGTCCACCCCTTCCACTGTGACACGGTATTTCTTGGCTCCGTTCGGCATAAACTGCACTACAGCTTTGCCGTTATTTATCCGTACTGATGGGTTCCAGTATATGGTCTGGCGCAAAGCGTATTCTTCCGGAACTTGATATTTGGGATTGTAGAAAGCTGCGGGACGCTGATAGCCGAGCGGACGTACATAAGCTACATGATTGTTTTGGGTACGAGTTGTGCCCTTTGTCGTTATGACAATAGCGCTTAAATCCATATCCATAGCCCTCACGTTGCCTGATATAACGGGCAATGTTCCTACTATAGCACCTTTCAGAATGTCAATCTGCAGAACGTCACGGGTGCGCAGCGACTGCAGAAGAGTTGTCTGTGCCATATACAGCGACAAACTGTCCATCGCTGTGTCTCCCGTATTCCATACCGTACCATCCACAACCAAGTATGTGGGACGCATGTGATATAAAAACCAATTATAACTACTATCAAACATCAGACCTGGGTATGCATTCCACCTCAACACATCAAATATTGACTTGTTGCCCATATTCATCAATTCGGTTTCGCTTATAGACTTGCCATTTATCTTGGTTAAGTTTTCGTATTCGGTCTTGGGGACACGCTTTGAATTGACCTCTACTTCGGGTAGAAATACTACACGTCCGCCATTCACCATGGCAATGCGGTCGGCATAGCGTTTCATTGTCTCCATATCGCCACGCATGGTAGTGTCGCTCATTATCGGAGTAATGATATTGTTGACGGCAGGATATTCTGCGTTGTCTATTAACAGGACAGAGTTCGTGCTTCCCTTAGCACTACGTGTCATAAGCATGTAACCAGTACTGTCGGGCATTTCGAAGTTATTGAAATGAAACAGTCCATTGTCGTCAGTTGTCGTTTCGTCAACCAGTCCTCCGCGGTTTGACGACATCATTACGCTTGAGCCTTTTCTACCCTTGGTTGTAACGTTCGATGTCACCTTTCCACTTATCGACATACTTGTCTCGGGGCGTATAGTCACCGTTTGGGTATTGCCCTTCAATGTTTTCTGTATGTCATAGCGTCGCCATCACTGCGTAAGCATGAGCAGGTCGAGATAGCCACTACGGCCACGGTCGGCAAAATACCATGCCGGTTGTTCGATATAACCCTTCAGCTCTTGCGACAGAAGCAGCGTAGATACTATATTGTTGGTTGTGTCGTTGCTTACTGTTGTGGCATCAGTCACGCTCACAGCACAGTCTGCCATGACGCTGTCAGGAAGCGAAAGCCTGACAGTACGCATGTTGTTGTCTGACGATACGGCAACAGAGTTGTCTGAATCATACACATCTGTGCCACGCCATACAAACACCAGTCGCTCGCTAATGATGTTCATGCTGTTGTCAGTAAGCACAAAGTGCACTATACCGTCGCGAAACATGTCGTTGCTGAAGCTTAGCGACGGCGATGTGACACGATTGGCAAAGAGCGGAGCGCCACCTTGATGTACGATGAGCCATTCGTTGCTTTGCGTTGAAGAATCGTCAGGACGTAGCACACCTACCATAATACGTCCGTTGTTCTGTGCAACAGACAATGCTGGAACGTCGGTGTGAGCCTTGGTCAGAATAGCTGAAATCTGCCTGCCGTCATCTGCTATGCACATAATCTTATACGAGTGCTCTGGTTGTGCTGTTATATAGAAGAATCCCATACCACAGTGTGCCGCCTTCGATTCGGCTACTACATTGCCATGTTCGTCTGTGACAGTTGCCTTAACATTGATTCCGAGTCCGTTAGCATCAACCGCCTTATACGCCATACGGCAGCGTTGGCCTGCAACCAGATGTCCTCCTTCAGGCATAAGTTGCAGGTCGATGCGCTCACGAACCGTTGGAACGTATTCCTTGTAATTGCCCACTTCAACAAGTAGGCAGCGTTGCTTTGAACCAACATCAAGCGTATGCAGCCTTATGCCATCATCGGAGTTGCCCGTAAATGTCATATCGCCATCCGTCGAACTCACCTTAACGCCAGCTTGGTGTATGGGTTTGCCAGTCTGAGGGATGGCAAACGACAGAAAAATAGTACTCTTGCCGTAATGCGGAGTTATCTTCACAGAGTTCTCCATAACACTACGCAGTCTTACGGACCGTACAAACAGATAGTCGGGTGTTGTGCCAGCCATATATCTCGTATAAGCACGGAGCATGTACTGCCCTGACGGTATATCGGTTGTAGTGGGCATATATCCGTATATAGCCCCATTCTCGTCCTGCCTCATCACAATTCGGCTCACCATTGAACCTATCGGATTCACTAACTCTACATATACATATCTGCTCGCATACGACGGCATGCCAGTCAGGGCATCAACAACGTGGTGGCGCATCCATATAGTGTCGCCGCACATATATTCCGCACGGTCGGTCTGCGTATACAGTTTCTCCTGTGGAAAAGCGTTGACCTGCCGCCACAGACGGGTGGCAATAGTGTCGGAACTGACAGTTTGGGCTAATGCAGAAGATGCTACAGCTGTCAATAATATAAAGATAAGGTTAATATGCTTCATTTGCTTTACAATTAAATAAGATATAATGCTACTTGGCAAAGTAATATATATTCGTTTGCCAATGAATACGTATTACTTTGCCAATGAATACGTATTACTTTGCCGATGAATACGTATTACTTTGCCAATGAATACGTATTGCCTTTTTTACGTTTTATAATTGACGTAGCAGGAATGTCATGTAAAGAGGAAGTGTGAGGAACTGTCCGCTGGTGCCTTTGTGCAAATATACACTTTTTTCGTTAGAAGAACAAGTGTTTTGGGGTGAGATGTTGTGGGTGGGGAGCCGTGCTCCCCTCCCTTTAATCCCCGTCGGGAGCGTAGAAGTAGTCGTGCAATGGGTCGGGATATTCGAATATCTCGCCTTCGCGGAAGAATCGTTTCATCTCGATTTCGGCAGTCTCGATAGAGTCAGAAGCGTGGATGATGTTCTCCTGACCGCTCATTGAGAAGTCACCACGGATAGTGCCGGGAGCAGCCTTGCGTCCGTTGGTAGCGCCAACTATGTTGCGTACTACGGTAACTGCGCTGTTGCCCTCAACGCACATGGCAATGACCGGAGCCGACTTCATCGAGGCTGTGAGCCACGGGAAGAAAGGACGGTCAACGAGGTGAGCGTAGTGCTCGTTGAGGATAGCGTCGTCGAGCTGCATCATTTTCAAGCCAACGATGCGCAGACCTTTGCGCTCGATGCGGTTGATGACTTCGCCGATGAGGCGGCGCTGAACTGTACACGGCTTTAATAAAATCAATGTTTTTTCCATAAAGATTGTATTTGGTTTGTTTGTGAATATGCGGGGATTGTGCAAATATACGTATTCTAATTCATAAACAGTTTCAATGTGGTGGTTTTATCGCCCACTTCCACGTCCTGGGTTTGAAATTCGCCCTTGCCGTTTGTGAACTTTACTGTGTACGACTGGTTCTTCTCCACCTTGAAGGTGAGCACGTCGTTCATGTCCTGCGTAGCTCCCGTACTGCGTCCGCCGAATAGTTTCTCCTCGCCTTTGAATACATCCAGGTTGGTAGCCACACGGTCGCCCGAATTCTCGGCATGCTCCTTGTCCTTGAACACCATTACTCTCAGGTCTACGTGATGCTCGTCGGTAGGAGTGGCTGCCAGCTGCGCTCTGTAAAGACTTGTATAGCGGTCGGTAACGTTCTCGGCATGTACATAACGGATGTCCTTGTCCCATACCAAGGGGAAGTAAGAACCCGTAGGCTTGAACGATGCGGCATAGATGGCCTTGCGCAAGTCTTCCTTGATGGCCTTGCCTGCATCGGTAAGGAACCACGACTTGTCGAGGTCTTCCGACGGATAATATTCGGTGAAGTGCCATTTGCCGTCAATCCACACTTCGTTCCAGTTGTGGTTGCCACGGTCGTCATACCATGCCGGAGTTCCAGCCACACGCGAGGGGATGCCTACTGCACGGAAAGCGTCGGTCAGCAATATCGACAGACCCGAACATGAAGCCATGTGCTGGCGCATAGACTCATAAGGAGCCTGGTCGGGCTTTTCGCGCTTGGTATTGTAGTCGACCAGCAGTTCGTCGCGTACATTCTTGTTGACCGAGTCGATAGCTTCGCGCATGGTCTTGCAGTTGGCTACGTATTTCTTGAAGCGTTCGTAGAAGTCCTTACGCCAGTTTTCGCGCTTCTCGTTAAGGTTGACATAAGCCACGACGTCGTTGAGGAAGATATCGTTGGGCACCTCTTTAGCCCACGGGAATTCGTTTCTTGCCTTGTAGGCGTAAGCTACATTCTCCAGCAGGAAGTCGGCTGTCAGAGACTTTGCGTCCCTTTCGGGCATGTAAGAGATGAGGAAAGCCATGCCCTCCCTTTGTGTCGTAGGGGCCTGCTTCAACGCCTTTCTGAGTTCTTTGGCGTTGTCGCCAGCCGTCTGCATAGTCTGGCTTATCAGTTCGTTATACTGTTTTGGCACACCGGCATACTTGCTTCCGGTACAGGCAGAAAGGCCTAAGGCTAAAAGTACGATTAAGCTTTTGATTTTCATAATTCTCTTTCTTGGGTCTGTTTATTTATATTAGTTGATTAGTTTTATCGTAGCAAATTTACACAAAAACTCACAAATGTAATACATTGTAAACATTAAAGATAGCTATTTTCTATTTATTTTTTGTGGTTTTACAATTATAAATCAGTAATTTTGCACATTATGAATAATACAACCATACGAGATTACGAGATAATGGCGCCAGTGGGTTCGCGTGAAAGCCTTCAGGCTGCCATACAGGCAGGTGCCGACAGTATCTACTTTGGAGTGGAGCAGTTGAACATGCGCTCTCACTCTGCCAATCATTTCACCATCGACGACCTGCACGACATTGCTGCCATCTGTGCCGAGCACGGCATGAAGAGCTATCTGACCGTCAACACCATCATCTACGACGAGGACGTAGAGCTGATGCGCCAGATAATCGATGCTGCCAAGAAGGCTCAGATTTCGGCTGTCATTGCGTCGGACGTGGCTGTCATGTCTTACTGTCGTGAAATCGGACAGGAGGTTCATCTGTCTACACAGCTCAACATCAGCAATGCCGAGGCGCTGAAGTTCTATGCCCAGTTTGCCGACGTTGTGGTGCTGGCACGTGAGTTGAACATGGACCAGGTGGCTTATATCTTCGAGCAGATAGAGAAGCAGCACATCTGCGGACCTAACGGTGAGCTGGTACGCATTGAAATGTTCTGTCATGGAGCTTTGTGTATGGCGGTGAGCGGCAAGTGCTACATGAGTCTGATGAATACCGGACGCTCTGCCAACCGTGGCGAATGTATGCAGATATGCCGCCGCTCTTATACCGTCACCGACAACGAGACGGGCACGCAGCTTGAGGTGGACAACAAGTACATCATGTCGCCCAAGGACCTCAAGACCATCCGCTTCATTGACCGGATGATGCGTTCGGGTGTGCGAGTATTCAAGATTGAGGGTCGTGCACGTGGCGCTGAATATGTATATAATGTGGTGCGCTGCTACAAGGAGGCTATCCAGGCTGTGCTCGACGGCGACTTCACCGAAGAGAAGAAGGACGAATGGGACAAGCGTCTTGCCACTGTGTTCAACCGCGGTTTCTGGGACGGCTACTATCAGGGCCAGACTCTGGGCGAATGGAACAGCAACTATGGTTCGAACGCTACGGAGAAGAAGGTGTATGTAGGCAGAGGTGTCAAGTACTTCTCAAAGCTTGGTGTTGCTGAGTTTACATGCGAGGCTGCCGAGTTCAGCGTGGGCGACAAGCTGCTCATCACGGGTCCTACTACAGGCGTGATGTATGTAGACGTGGACGAAATACGCTACGACCTCAATCCCGTGCAGACCGCGCAGAAGGGACAACACGTGTCGTTCCGCGTTCCGGGCAAAATCCGCCCAAGTGATAAATTGTTTAAGATTGTAGTGGTAGAATAAAGAAAAATGACTATAAACGAAATACAAGACGAAGTCATTGAGCAGTTTCAAGACTTCACAGACTGGATGGACAAGTACCAGTTGCTGATTGATCTGGGTGGCGAACTTGAGCCACTCGACCCTAAGTATAAAACCGAGCAGAACCTCATAGACGGCTGTCAGAGCCGTGTATGGGTGCAATGCGATATGACCGACGACGGACGTCTGGTGTTCACAGCCGACAGCGACGCCCTTATCGTTAAGGGTATCATCGCCCTGCTTATTCAGGTGATAAGCGGACATACGCCACGCGAGATTCTCGATGCCGACCTTTACTTCATCGACCGTATCGGTCTGAAGGACCATTTGTCGCCCACTCGTTCCAACGGATTGCTGGCTATGGTGAAGCAGATACGTATGTACGCCCTGGCGTATGAAGCGAAGAAGAATTAGGAATTTTGAATTTTGAGTTTTGAATTGGTCGGCTTCGCCGATTTGGAATTATTCAATTTTGAATTTTAATTATGAAATCGATATTCTCTATATTATTTGCATTTCTTGTGGTGGCAATGGCTTGTTCGTGCATGTCGTGCAAGAGTTCGCGCAAGTCGGCTACCGAGCCTGACACCGTTGCTCTTGTAGGTCCTACGTTCTGTGCCGACTCGGCTTATGCCTTCTGTGCCAAGCAATGCAGCTTCGGACCGCGCCTTATGAACACCGAGGCACACGATAAGTGCGGCGAATGGATAATGAAGCAGTTTGCCAGCTACGGAATGAAGGTTGAGGCTCAGGACGCAGAGCTTAAGGCTTGGGACGGAACTATGCTCCGTTCGCGCAACATCTGGGCACGCTTCCGCCCCGAACTTACCACACGCGTATTGCTGTGCGCCCATTGGGACTGCCGTCCGTGGGCAGACAACGACCCCGACTCAACCAATTGGCGCAAACCCGTTATGGGTGCCAACGACGGAGCAAGCGGTGTGGCTGTGATGCTGGAGCTGGCTCGCATCATAAGCAATGACTCTACGCTCAACATAGGTGTCGACTTCGTGTGCTTCGATGCCGAAGATTACGGCACTCCGCAATGGTCATCGGCTCCCGACTCGCAAGACTCGTGGGCACTTGGCGCTCAGTATTGGGCAGAACATCAGCCCCAAGGCTATGAGGCACGATACGGTGTGCTGCTCGACATGGTAGGAGGTGAGGGCGCAAAGTTCTATCAGGAGTCGGTATCGAAGCAGTATGCTGCCGAGATAGTGAACAAGGTGTGGCGCACAGCGTCGCAGATTGGTTACGGATCGTACTTCCCAATGCAGGAGGGCGGAATGATAACCGACGACCACGTGCCCGTAAACGAGAAGGCAGGAATAGCCTGCATCGACATCATTCCCTTCTATCCCGACTGCCAGCAGAGTTCGTTCGGACCCACATGGCACACCATAAACGACACAATGGAGCACATCGACCGCGCCACACTCAAGGCTGTCGGACAGACTATGGTGCAGGTGTTGTACTCGGAAAAGTAATATATAAATATGTATAGGAGCAATCGCAACATAATACTGTTGGTCGTGTTGCTTGCGTTCTGCGCCATGTCAGCACGGGCGCAGGACAACGGCAATCGCCGTGTCAACCCCGAAGACCGCGAGGTGGATATGGATACGCCCACACTTGTGCCTATGGTCAAGGTGGGCAAGGTGCTGCACGAGGGCGACAGCATACAGTATGTCGAGCTGAATACGCTGTATGTCTATCCGCAACCCGTATTTGCCGACGCTCGCCAGAGGCAGGCCTACAACCGGCTTGTGGCTAATATCAAGAAGGTGTTGCCCATAGCCAAGGAGGTGAATGCGATAATTATAGAGACCTACGAGTTTCTGCAGACGCTGCCCAACAAGAAGGCTAAGGACGAGCACATGCAACGTGTGGAGCGCAGCATACGCAAGGAGTACACGCCACGTATGAAGAAGCTGACGTATTCGCAGGGAAAATTGCTGATAAAGCTGGTGTATCGCGAGTGCAATTCGTCGTCGTATCAATTGATACAGGCGTTTCTCGGACCTATAAGGGCTGGCTTTTATCAGGCGTTCGCAGCCTTGTTTGGCGCGTCGCTTACAAAAAAATATGACGCAGAAGGCGTCGATAAATATACCGAACGCATTGTGCGTCAAGTGGAAGCGGGACAGCTGTAGAGCTGCCCCGTTTTTATTTATATTTCGCAATCGAAAGGAGTTATAAAGTTTGTTATACCTTAAGCTTGCGTGTGGGAATCCATGCTGCGCCCCAACCTATGAGCAGCACCGTGACGAACACTATAGCCACGTCGTCGTAATGGACGCTTACGGGGTAGGCGTTGACAACGAACGAGCCTGCCGAATCGCCCATATGCACCAGTCCGAACTCCTGCTGAAGCCAGCAGAGCAGCAGTCCGAGCAGTATGCCCACGACGGCACCTATGGCTGATATGATGCGGCCTTCGAATAGGAAAATGCTGCGTATCTGTCGGTCGGTAGCACCGAGGTTGCGCAGAGTGGCAGCGTCGTCCTTCTTGTCGATGATGAGCATCGAGAGCGACGATATGATGTTGAAGCATGCCACCATAAGGATGAATGTCAGGAAGACGTATGCCAGCACCTTCTCTATCTGCATGATGTTGAACGTGTCCGACTGCTGTTCGAACCTGTCGAGCACCCTATACTTCGAGCCGACAATCTCGCGCATCTGCTTCTTCACAGCCGCGAGGTCGCTGCCCGGCTTCAGTCGTATCTGTAGCGACGACAGCATGCCGTCCTGATCGAACAGTCGGCGTGCGAAACCTATGGAGCATATAATGTGGTCGCGGTCGTATTTGGCCTGGTTGACGGCAAACACTACGCCCGGCGATATGAGCGAGTCTACCACAAATCCGTCTGAAGTGTCTTCAAGGTCGGTAATCTGTCCGCGTCGTACGGGAGCATACAGCTTCAGATAACCATCGAAGCGTGCGCCCAGTCCCATGTCCTGCGCCAGGCGTATGCCCGGAATGGCATAGAACAGATTGGCAGCCTGAAGCGTGAACTCGCCGTCGCCGTACAGGATGTCGCTGATGTTGGTGAGTTGGGTGAAGTTGTCGTCGACACCCATAACGGTCACCATCTGCTGACGGTCGCCGTATACAGCCAGTCCCTGGTCCTCAAGCACATCGGTGTGAACGCTCACCTGCGGCATCTGGCGTACTTGGTCGAGCACGGGATCGTCGGCAGGAGCCGTCTTGCCTTGCGTCGGCACAAGTTCGATTTGAGGGTCGAAGTTGGTGAAGAACGACGCCACAAGGTCGTGAAATCCGTTGAACACGCTCAGCACAATCACCAGTGCCATTGTGCCCACCGCCACGCCTACCACCGAAATGGCAGAGATGACATTGATGGCGTTAGTCGACTTCTTCGAGAAGACATAGCGTCGAGCTATAAAGAACGGGAAATTCATTTCTTCAGCAGTTCGTCAATGCGTTCGATGTAGTCGAGCGAGTCGTCGATGAAGAATCTGAGTTCGGGGATGATGCGCAGCTGGTTGCGTACGCGGGTGCCCAGTTCGTAGCGTATTGTCTTCTCGTTGGCTGTTACGTTCTTGATGAGTTCCTCGGCTTTTTCCGACGGGAAAATGCTGAGATAGGCTGTGCAGATACTCAGGTCGGGCGACACACGGCAGCGTGTCACGCTCACCATGATGCCGTGCATGGCACGTGTCTGCGACTGGAATATAAGACTCAGCTCCTTCTGCAGGAGTCGTGCTATACGGTTTTGTCTTGTTTCTTGCATGTTGTTTATCTGTTTAAATTTTGTTTTTAATATGCAAAGATAGTGCAAATCGGTCGCAATACAAAATGAAATGCAGCAGTTCTTGTCGGAAAACTACACTTTTTTCTTGTTCGTTTCATTTTGCTTCTTGCAACTGTCGCGTACTAAATGTTCTAATTTCTCAGACATTTTGCGTTTTATTTCTTTGGATGCCTTCCAACGTCGCAAGGCTTCCTCACGTGTCAGTTTGATTTTATCCATATTTATTTTAGTTTTATCCGGAATTTGGAGTGATTCAATTATGAAACTGTAAGTAGCGGAGGTCTCCGGCCCCCGCAGTACCAATTCGAATCTCTTTTCGCACACCGCATTCACAAAAGGAGCCCTTTTGACTGGCAAAAGGACTCCTTTTTGAATGGGGGTATTGAAATTCTGTATTTCAGCTTATTTCTCTTTCTTTGGTTGCAGCAGTTTCTGGTACTCAGTGGGGTTGCCGAGCAGGCGTGCTGCCTCGGCAAACTGCTTGTCGTTGCGCAGCGAGTTTTCGAGCGAACCCTTCTCGAAGTAGTAGGCAGCCATGAGGTCGGCGGCAATGAGTTCCTTTATCTTCTGCTTGTTGTACGGATAGTCGAGGTCCTTGGCTATGTTGTGCTTCAGCTTCTGGCGCAGCGCCTCAAACTCGGGTTTGGCGTCGTCGTAGTATCCCTCGAAGCGTGCCAGGCTCTCCAGCTCCTTGAGTATCTTCTCGCTCACCTGGTCGTATGTGAATCCGCTCTTTATCACGCGCTGCTTGAATTGCTCGTAGTCGGCATCCGAGAGTTCGAAGTCCTTGGGGCTTGCCACGGTGGGGTGGGCTGCTATGTAGTCAATCTCGTAGTTGAGCATGATGTCGGTTGTGTCCACGCGCGAGAGATAGAAGGCGATGTTGGGCAGCGAGTCGGGCTTCACTTCGATGTCGGGCTTGATGCCACCGCCGTCGCGCACGATGCGTCCGGCAGCTGTGCGGAACTCGTGAGTGAGCGAGTCGGGCACGTTCTCGGCTACATATCCGTTGTCGGTGTGCTTGTAGCGCAGAGCCTGGATGCAGCGTCCCGAGGGTATGTAGTATTTGGCTGTGGTGAGTTTCAGCTTGCCGTTGTATGGCAGCGACACGTTCGGTATCTGCACCAGACCCTTGCCGTAGGTGCGTGTGCCCATGATTACGGCGCGGTCGTAGTCCTGCAGCGTTCCGCTCGTTATCTCGCTGGCGCTGGCTGTAGCCTCGTTGACGAGCACTACGATAGGCATTACGGTGTCGAGAGGCTCTACGGTGGTGTTGTAGCTGCTGTTGGCGTTCTTCACCTTGCCCTTCATCGAGAGCAGATGGCGGCCCTTTGGTATGAACATGTTGAGTATCTGCAGGGCTTCCTGCACCGAGCCGCCGCCGTTGTTGCGCAGGTCGAGCACCAGACCCTTCATGCCTTGCTTCTTCAGGTCGATGAATGCTCGGCGCACGTCTTTGGCGCTGTTCTCCAGATACTGGTTGTAGTTGATGTATCCGATGCCGTCCTTCTGCATGCCGTAGTAGGGCAGGTAGGGCATCTGTATGGCTTTGCGCTGCACCTTGACGGTCATCTTCTTGCCCGTCGACGGGCGCTCGATCTTCAGCACCATCGTTGTGCCAGGCTCGCCACGCAGGTGGTCGCTGACGTATGCAGTGGTCTTTCCAACCATCGATTCGCCGTCTATGCTCAGTATCATGTCGCCCTTCTTCAGTCCGGCTTCGGCAGCCGGCATACCCTCGTAAGGCTCGTTGATGATGACGTGCTTGCGTGTGAAGCTATAGCTTATTATCGAGCCGATGCCCGCATATTTGCCCGTCATCATCTGCTTGTATTCAGCCGCCTTGTCCTCGGGGAAGTAGTCGGTGTATGGGTCGAGCGAGTGCATCATCGAGCGTATTGCCGTTCCGATGGTTTTGTCGGCATCGAGCGAGTCGACGTACATCAGGTCGAGGTTGCGGTAGATGGCATTGAAAATGTCAAGGTTCTTTGCCACGCGGAAGTTGTGGTCGCTGGTGTTTTGTGCCATGATAGGCATAGCGACAGCCATGAGTGCCGTCAGCATCAGGCTGCGCATCGTTTTGGTGTATTTGCGTAGGTGCATGTCTTGTTGGTATAATGTTGCTATATTAATAATATGTGTATGTCGTAGACTGATGCAAAAGTAATACATTAACCTCACAAAACACTCATTTTGTACCTTATTTTACGTATTGACAAAGAAAAATCACATAATTTGCGAAATTTTCTTGCGAAAAGTTTGGTGGAACGGAAAATAACCGCTAACTTTGCACCCGCAATCAAGAAAACAGGATTGCTCAAACATAATGCTTCAATAGCTCAGTTGGTTAGAGCACCTGACTGTTAATCAGGGGGTCGTTGGTTCAAGTCCATCTTGAAGCGCATAAGAAAAGCCTCGCAAGTCGAAAGATTTGCGAGGCTTTTCTTGTTTCAAGTTGAGAATTGAGCAACTCTCAACTTTATTGCTTCTTTATCACAACCTTCTGTTCCTTTCCATTCTTGTTTATGAACTTAATCACCGCCTTGTTGCCCGACAATGCTGTGAACGATTTGGTTGTTGCTTCACGCATATCGAGCTTGTTGTCAAAGCGATGGCCGTTCACCTCCACTATGCGGTCGCCGCTGTGTATGGCAAGACGTTTGTCCCATACTATTCCGGCGCGCAACCATCCGTCGGGCGTTACGGTGAGCACAACGTCCCAGTCGGGCTGGTAGAGATTGGGCGTGGAGTCGGAGTGTGGGCTGAATGCGAAGGTGTTGTGCCGGTAGTCGATCGATATGTCGCCATAGGCAAGCAGTCCGGTGCCGATGCGCGATGTCAGATTGTCGGTGGCTATGCAGCAAACGTTAGCCAGTTTGTAGCCTGCCACGGTGAGCGTGTCTGTGCATACGCGTACCTTGCGTGTTGTGGCTTCAACGCCTCCAACGCCCATCGACGAGAATCCCATGCCTTCGCCAAGCGTACGTATGCCTTGTGTGTGCTGCGCAGCGAGTGCGTCGTGCTTATGGCGCGACATGACATAGACGCGGTCTTCACCGCTGTCGAACATGACGGTGTCCTTGGCATTGCCTATTTTCAGCGGGATGAGGGCGAGCATGGGGTGGTGTAGCATTGCCACATAGCGTGTGTTGCTGTCGCCATCGGTAGGAGCTGCCGATGCAAACACGGCCTTGTGCTCGCGTCCGTATATGCTCAATGTGCCCATTTTCAGCAACGTGTAGCCTATGAGTCCGTCGATGTGGAAGAGGCTGAAAGCCGGATTGTCCTTCATGTCAAGCTCCAGTGCCTGCACCTTCTGGAAGTTTGTGCTGCCCAGCTTGAGCGATCCGAGCATCAGCACGCGCGTCTTTACGGGGTTGCCATTGGAGTCGCTTGCCGTTATTTCCTGCTCGGCACTGATGCCAGCCTTGCGTGCGAAATCAGACGAAAGGGCGCACGGCGCACCCGTATCGAGCACGAAGCGACCCTTCACTCCATTCACTTCGGCGCTGACAATCATCTTGCCACGCTCCATAGCGTAAGGTATGGTCACGGCAAATTGTGCGTGTGACGCCATACAGAAGACGCTTGTCATGAGGGCAAGCGTCATTGTCTTTAAGTATCTCATGATTGTAGTGTTCATTTCAGTACCTTTGCCAGTGTCTTGTCGAGCGAATCGGCAGACAGATTGGTTGCCATGACTGTGCCGTCGGGCGACAGCAGCATGGTGTAAGGTATGGCGTTGACATGATATATGGCTGAGGCTACGCTGTCGGGACCTCCCTTGAGGTCGGACATGTGGTACCATGGCAGCTCAAGATCCTTTGCTGCCTTCTGCCAGGCATCACGGCTGGTGTCGAGCGATATTCCTACTACGTCAAAGCCGCGGTCCTTATACTTGTCGTAAACGTTCTTCAGAGCCGGCATCGACTTACGGCAGGGCGCGCACCACGATGCCCAGAAGTCTACGAGTACATACTTGCCCTTACCGGCGAAGTCGCTCAGCGATACCGACTTGCCTTCGAGGTTCTGCGCACGGAAGTCGACAAACTTCTTGCCGACCCACTCGTTCTTCTTCTTGTCTGCCACTTTGCGGCGGCTCATCACCTTCACAAATTCGGCATTAGCCTTGAGTTCGGGGCTTGCCTTGGCTTCAATCTCGTCGAGTTCGGCTGCCGAGAGATTGCGCCAGAACGACGGCAGTTCAATGGCAGGAAGCACATTGTCGAGGTTGGAGAATATGAATTCGCGCTCCATTGTGTACATCTCAGTCGAATACTTGTTGTATTCAGCCTCCAGCTGCTTCATCTTAGCCGAGTCGGCAGGCATGTTCAGCTTCGAAGCTTCGCCCATAACGCGATACATCTCAAGGTTGCACGGACGCTTGCGGGCGTTGAATGCAGCCAGTCGGGCATTGAGTGGAGCACCGCCAGTGGTGGCATCGGCAAGCGAAGCCTCTACAGTTCCGTTCTCGATTATCACCTTCAGCGCTGCGCCCGCTGCTGTTATGTATGCCACTTTGCGCATGTCGGTCTCGCCCTTAAAGTTGAACTTGCCGTTCTTTACGACTGTGCTGTCAACGGGAATCGAACCCTGGTCGAGGAATGTAAGATAAACCTTGGCTCCCTCAATCTGATTGCGTGTGTCGCCGTTGATGTTGTACTTCACTTGTGCGGAAGCCGCTTGCGACAGCATTGCTGCCGCAAGCGAAATGAATATTCTTCTCATTTTGATTTCTATCAGTATTGTTCTTTAGTTGTAACTAATTGCTGTCTGATTGTTATTGGGCATCCTTAACGCATCTGACGCTGAACGCCACGCTGCGATAACCGTTCTCGATGCGTGTGTCGCCACGCCATATCTTGGGCGAGAACAGTGTGAGGATGCGATACTTTGCTACCTTTGCGATGCTCGACTTGTCGTCGTCGCCGTTGGGATCGTCGTCATCTGCACGTGTAGATGTATTTTCGGTAGTGCCCGATAAGTCCACCTCGCGAATGTCGCTTGTCCAGAAGTTGGCTCCTTCCTGCTTCTTTATGTAGTTCATACTGTTGGTCTTGGGTACGTAGGCGTTGCATCCGGCAAACAGAGCGTTGAATCCAGAGGCTCCACCCTGCTTCAGATAGTCGCCGGCATTGATTCCGCGCCATGTGTTGTCGAGGTCGATCTGCGACTGCTCCATGCCCAATGCAGCCTCCAGTTTCTTCCAGTCTTCGTCAGAAGGAAGGCGCCAACCATCGGGTACGGCAGCCACAGCGGCTTCGTAAGTGTACAGATAACCGTACTCCGACGAGTAGTTGCCATTCTCCTTATCTATTTTCTCCGACTGCTCCTTGGCAAGTTTCTTGCCCTCACGCTCACCCTTTTCCTTCTCGGCAACGGCTATTTGTTTAGTCAGTTCTTCCTTGAAGTTAGGAGCGAAGCAGTCTTTTATCATCTCTTCCGCAGCATTATACTCTTCCCAACTGCGTATAGGATCACCCATCGCACCAGATAAAATGTATACGCCAAACGAGTATGTAGGGTTGTTGCCAGCTGTTTCTGTAGCCACTTGACAAGCCAATGCGTTCCATTCTTCTGGCGAAAGAGGTATTGCTCCAGCCTTGAATGTTTCCTCATTGTACACGTAGCAGCCTACCGACGAGCCTCCCTCCATATAGTAGTCGAGGTTTTCAGCCATCCAAATCTGGTTGCCTATCTTTATACACTTGTAAGTATGTCCGTCGCGTTGGTCGACAAAGTCCTCTGTCTGTGACACTACGTTCGGGTTGAAGTTGTCGGCTGTGGCATCATCGTCGCTGCATGCGCTGAGCATACCGACACTTAGCACCGTTGCCAACATATACATATATTTCTTCATAACGTGTCTGTTTTAATTTGTGAATTTGACGTTCTACAGTTCCACCTGCAAAGTCTCGGTTATGTACTTTGCCAGAATGTCGTACTTCTTCATTACGAGTGTGCTCTTGCCGTAGCGCTCCTTAAACTTGGCAGCACCCAAATCGAGCATCTTTGTGACGAAGAAAGTGATGTCGTCGTCCTTCGTTGGGGTCTTGAGGAAGCCCATTGCGCCGTCAAGATAGCAGTCGCCGCAGATGAAACCGTACTTGCCTGCCTCGGCTGTAATCTCAATGCGTGCAGCCTCAAAAGCCTCTTTTGTCCATCCGCGGTTGGGATTGAGCACGTGGAAAGGACTCTTGTTGCATGATGCCTCGTATGCTCCCTCGTTCCAAATCACGTTGGGCGCGAGCTTGGGACTTCCCCATTGAGATAGGGTAAAGTACTTGAGAGTAGAGCCGATGGCCTGCCATTCCTTTCCATAATAGCCTCCCTTGTCGCTGACAGCGTAAAAACGTGCGGTGAGCGACGAGTTGAGTTTCACCTTGTCTATCACCGTTTTGCTTATGATGGCAAGGCTCAATGAGTCGAGCTGACGGTCGGTCATGTCGCGCAGTTTTGCCAAAGCCAGCACGCGGAAGTTGCTTACGTACTGATAGTCGGTGGTCTCTGTGCCCTTGATGCGGTGTATGCTGTCGGTGAGCAGAATGGTGAACGGGCGCATCGACTTGCTTACTTTGCGCAGATGAATGTCAACAAATCGCAGGGCGTTGGTCTGCTGTTCGGCATCCTTCAGATAGTCGAACACATACTTGCTGCCCTTTGATGAGTTGCTGGTGAAGTCCCAGTTGAGGTCGAGCGTTTCGCTCTTGTAGAGCGGTTTGCCAAAGTGGTCCTCGCCGACGTACTCCTTTGTAATGGTGTCGGTGAAGAAAACCGACACTCCATACTGCTTGTACACCTCATAGCAGCGGTGCTGTATGGGGTCAGAAGGGTTGTCCTGCATGACGTAAGGCGACGAGAAATCGATCTCGGGCTTTAGTGCATCTTCGCCACACGAGAACAGAATGGTGGCTACGGCACACATTATTATATATGATAGTCTTCTCATATTGTAGTTCTTTTAAGCATTATTCATCCTCCGTCTTGATGAGCACACCCTTGAGTACGGGTTCGCGCTTCTGACGTGGGTTCTTCTCTAATTTGTCAAACTCTTGTATATCGCTCGGAATGGCGAATACGTATGCAGGGTCGTCGGGTTCGAGATTGTATACGTACGAGTAGCGATAGGTTCCCTTGTTGCTGTCGGGCACGTTCAGAACGTGTGTGATGGTGCGCTTGTAGGGATGTGCTGCGCATACGGCATAGCGACGAAGGTCGAACCAGCGCTGTCCTTCGAAGCACAGTTCCTTGCGTCGTTCCAGTCGAACCTGGTCAATCAGCTCTGTACCGGTGTACTGCTGGTCGGCATAATTGGCAATGCGGTTGCGGCGCAACTCGTTGAGAGCGGCGCAGGCATCGGCTTCCTTGCCGTTCTGCATGGCACATGCTTCAGCCTTATTGAGCCACGCTTCGGCTGCACGCAGAGTGTATATGGAGCCAACACGTGAACGGTAGTCCTGTTCGCGATGATACTTGTGTGCCAAAGCCAATGAGTCTACAGGTGTGTTGTCCATCTGTGTCTGATATTCGAAGAATGTTGTCTTGCGCAAATCGTTGTCGTCGTAGAGGTCGTACAGCTCCTTGGCAACGCAGTAGTTGCCCGTACGGCCGTCAAACACGGCTCCCGACACGAAGTTAGAACCCTGCGAGAAGATTATTTCGGGGTTCTGCTCGGTCAGGAAGTCGGCACCTTCGTAGTCTTCCGAGTCTGATTTGGAGTTGAGAAGGTCGATAGTTGCCAGCTCAACCTTTTCGCTGTGCATCACAGCATCAGCCTTTTTCTCGGCTTCTTCCCAATTCTGCATGTACAGATATACTCGGCTCAGGAGCAGGTCGGCGGCTTCTGCCGATGCACGGTAGAGTCGGTGGTCGTCAATCTGCGGACTCTTGGTGAGGAAATCCTCAGCCTTCAGCAGGTCGTCTACAATCTGACTGTACACTTCCTTCATCGTTGCGCGATGGAACTGTTCGGTCTCTACGTACGGGGTGAGCTTCAGCGGCACGCAAGGATCGCTCTCGCATGTGGCTGGATTGTATGCCTTGCCATAGAGATTGGCGAGCATCAGATAGTACTGTGCACGTTCGAAGTGTGCCTCGCCTTGCACTCTGTAGTAGGCGACGAGCTTCTCGTCGGTGTTGTGCGGCATGTCTACGATTTCGTCGAGAATGACGTTGACGTTGTTGATGCGCTTGTAGAGGTCTTCCCATGTACGCTTGTCGCTCGCTACCGAGCCCGATTCGTAGTTCTTGCCCACCTCCAGCTGCCATGCAAAGTAGCCGAACATGCCGCTAAGGTATGTGCTCCACGTGTTCCAGATATTGCCCGAAGCCATAGAGCTGTAGCCCGTGTTGACATCATCGTCGAGGATGTTGAGGAATCCGGCGTATGCCGATGACGGTCCGTTGTAGTCGGCTATGCTGGGCATGTAGACGCTGCCGAGCAGAGTCTCGTCGAGGTGTGACACCTCAGTGGCTGTTATCTTGTCCTGCGAATACTCGTCGAGAAAGTCGCCACAAGATGTTGTGGTGAGTGTAGCGGCGAGCGCTAATGCCATATATATATTCTTTTTCATTGTATCTGCCTCCTTGTTTTTTAGAATGATACGTCAAGACCGAACGTGTACGACGGGCGCAATGACATACCGACACCGGTAGAGCTGGCCTGTGTCGGGTCCTGACCGCGCAGCTTTGACGATGCTATGGTGAATACGTTGGTCATGTTGAAGTTGAGCGTGAGGGTCTTCACGAACGAGCCTTTGAGTATGCTCGACGGGAAGTTGTAGCGCAGCGTGAGGTTGCTGAGCTTCATGTAGTCGCCCGAAACGACGCGCAGGTCGGAGTAGTCGTACATGTCCCATACGCTCTCGGCGAATGTCACGATCTTGCCCGTAACGCTTCCGGTCTTCGACCAGTGCGACTGGTAGTTGTAGTAGTCGTCGCTCGACGGGCTGAGCAGAGTAGGAATGTTGGTGTACTTCTCGTCGCCCGGACGCTGCCAGCGGTTGAGGAACTCCTCGCGTACGTTCTTCTCTGCCGACACACCTGAGTTGATAGGCTGGAAGAGCTTGAACAGACGCACCTTCGAACCTACACGGTAGTTGAAGAAAGCGCTTAATGAGAGGTTCTTCCATGTGAGCATTGTCGAGAACGAACCGGTCATCTTCGGGCTGCGGTTGCCCGATACGGTCATGACCATAGGCACCACTTCTGCCAGAGTCTTGCCCTCGATCATATACTGGCGGTCCTCATAGTCGTCGAACATAGGCACGCCGTTGACTGGCGATACGCCGAGGAACTTGTACGAATAGAATGTGCCCACCGACTGACCGTTGACAAGTGCCGTACCGTTGAGGTAGTCGCTGAGTGCGTATTCGGCTGTTGTGGCGCTCTTGATGTTGTTGCTTGTCCATGAGGCGATGACGCTGAGATAGAGTCGCCAGTCGCGTGTCTGCAGCGGAGTGCCGCTGATGCTGAACGAACCGCCGTGGTTGTCGAGTGCGCCACGGTTCATCAGATAGCTCGTTACGCCGTTGACGGTAGACACCTTGGTGTCGATGATGGCGTCGCTGGTGTGCTTCCACCAGATGTCGGCACCTATAGAGAGGCGTCCGTTGAACATGATGATGTCAGTACCGAGGTTGGTTGTGCCGGTCTGTTCCCAACGGAGGTTGGGGTTAGGCAGTCCTGATATGGTCGACACGTATTCGCCGTAGAACGAGTCCATTGTGCCTTGGGCGAGCTGGAGGTTGGGCGATGAGTTAGGGATGTTACCCGTCTTGCCGTACGAAGCCTTGATGTTCCACTGGTTGACGAGTCGTGAGTTCTCGCCGAAGAATGTCTTCATCACATTCCATCGGCCCGAAACCGACCATACGGGCAGGAACTTCTCGTTGCTGCGCGAGCCGAACTGGTTGCTGGCATCGAAACGTGCGCTGGCTCCGAGAGTGAAGTATGAGTCGTAGTCGTAGCGCATGTCAGCATATCCGCTCAGCGAGTTCGACTTGCCGTTGCCTATCGACATCTTGTTGGAAGCAAGCCATTTCTTGTAGTAGGGATACAGGTCGAGGTCGTCGCCGGTCATTGTTGCGTACTTCATACCGCGGTCTTTGTAGAATCC
Source organism: Prevotella sp. (assembly GCA_022735715.1). Taxonomy (GTDB): domain Bacteria; phylum Bacteroidota; class Bacteroidia; order Bacteroidales; family Bacteroidaceae; genus Prevotella. The sequence goes on along the minus strand of JAIJMN010000002.1, from coordinate 2,082 downwards.
GCGTGTGTTCTGGGTGTTCGACTTGGTGCGTGATGTGTTCACCTCATAGCCCAATGTCACCTGCAGGTTGTGCTTGCGCTCGCTGTCGAGATACTGGTTGTAGTTGACCTGGAAACGTGATGTGAAGCTCTCGCCGTATGTGTTGCTTGTGTTGTACACGCCACCGTAGGGCAGTTCGCAGTAGCCCGACTCGCCAGATATAGGCATGTCGCCAGCCTCACCGTTCTTAAGGATAGCCACGTAGTTGGTGTTCTCGCCATACCATGTAGCCTGGAGTGTAGAGCTGCGCTGATAAGAAGCCGATGCCGAGAGGGTGAGAATGTCCTTCAGACGCCACGTCAAGTCGCCCATTGCCATAATGGTGTTGCCGTTGTACTCGCTCGACGAGTTCTCCATCTCGTTCAGAATGTTGTAGTTGTACAGATTGTTCACCTTCTGGCCGTTGCCCACGCTGTAGCCGTGGTTCTTGTAGTAGTAGAGCGAACCGTCGGAGTTGTATGCCGGCAGGGCACGTGTTGTCTCGTAGGCGTATGTCAGCGGGTCGACATTGCTGGGCAGGTGGTTCTTCTTCTGTATGTTGCCGTTGAGGGCGATGCGTGCCTTGAGGTTCTTGGTCAGGTCGGACGTGATGTTCATGTTGGCTGTGTAGCGGTCGACATACTGTGTCTTCACCGTACCGTTCTCGCGTGTGTAGCCTACAGAGGCATAGTAGCGGGTGTTCTCCGAACCTCCCGATACGTTCACGGTGTGCGACATTGTCACGGCGTCGCGTGTCAGCAGCTTGAACCAGTCGGTGTTCATCGTCTCGTATCCCTGCACCTCGTCGAGGAATTCGTCGTACGAGGTCTGTGCTGTCTGATAGCGGTAGAAGGCTCCCTCGTATCCTACGAGCGGCATGCTTTCAGAGAATTTGTAGTGCATATCGCACAGATCCTTGCCGAACTGTACTCGCTGCTGCGAGTTCATGAGTCGTATGTTGCTGTCGGTATAGCGCGGACGGCGTGTCAGTTTGGTCTGGTTCGAGTAGCGTATGGTAGGCGGACCGGCCTTTCCGCGTTTTGTAGTTACTACGATAACGCCGTTAGATGCGCGTGTACCATAGAGTGCTGTGGCGGCAGCATCCTTCAGAACGTCGATACGCTCGATGTCCTGCGGGTTGATGCCCTGGATGGCATTGCCTATATAATTAATGTAGTCGGGGTCGTTGAGCTGGTCGGCTGACACATCGACAGGGTCGCTCAGTACGAAACCGTCGAGCACCCACAGTGGCTCACGGTTGCCCACGAGCGTTGATGTACCGCGCACACGCAGACGTGCTGTGGCACCTACCTCGCCCGAGTTGAGGTTGAATTCAAGGTCAGGGATACGTCCTTCGAGAGCCTGGTCTACCGTTGTCATGCCCGGCATGAGTACATCTTCCATCTTTACAGTTGTGGCAGCCACGGTACTCTTGCGCTTGTCGATGTTGCCGTAGCCGGTAATGATGACGTCGTTGATGCTGTTGGCATCGTCTTCGAGCACGATGCTGAGGCGTTTGGTGCCCACCTTGCGACGCACGGTCTTCTTTCCGATATACGAAATGTCCAGTTGGTCGCCGGGATGACATCCCACGAAGGTGAAGTTGCCGTTGACATCGGTCAGCACAGTACGTTTTGTACCAACGAGTTTTATGGTTACGCCAATGAGGGGCTCGCCGTCGGTGTCAGCGACGTGGCCGCTAATACTGTGATTCTGTCTCTGTTGTTCTGTCTGTTGTCGGTTTCCGCCAGCCTTACCGGCGGCTTGTGCCTTTGCCGGAGTGGCATGCTGGAAGGCGAGTAGGCAGCACATCAGCGACACGCTCAGTAACTCTTTTTTCATACGCCTTAATGTTTATGGTTTTATGTATAGATTGTTTAAATGACTAACTGTTTGTATTTTAATGATATACGATGGTTTATTGTCGTGGTGTAGTTGTGCGTGTTTCATGCGATTGTTATCGGTTGCAAATTTAGATAAAATATCCGAATTATAAGCCAGTTGGGATAAAAAACAGAAATGAATATCTCCGAGTGCTCGCTGCTTGAGTTAAAATGTCAAGAC
>JAIJMN010000325.1:0-1743 GCA_022735715.1 Prevotella sp. | reverse complement strand
GTTATGAAGATCATCAAGGAAATGTCACCACGTATTGTAGGTCAGACCTACGACAACACCTGCGAGATACGATTGTCAATAAGAGCATCCGAAGCCCCGATATTGAAAGAGAAATTAGAGAAACTGTCGTTCAAGGACGACTGAAACTATGGATAATGCTCTGAAAAACTTGTAATGATAAGTTTTATCGCTAAAATACTGTTTTAGCATATTATAAAAGCAGAATGCCTGTTTTCACATGATAAAACAGGCGAAGAGAGAAAGGTGCTGAAAATAAGCGCTTTAAGCGATTTTTGAGTGTTAGGTGGTAAAAAGAATTTGAGGTAAAATCCGTGGTATACTAAACTTTTCCAATATAATGTGTTAATAAATGAAGGGAAAATAGTAATTTTGTAGCTAGAATACTGTTTTATCATATGAAAACAGTATATATCAGACACTACAAACGTACCTACATATGAACTATGTTATTGTAAATATGGCATTGTCATCCCATGTGATTGCAGCCAGCAGTGACATAAAGTAGCAGAGAAATTATGAAGCAGGATTGCACGGTTTCTCAGTCTACAGCCGACGAAACAATGTGTTTTCAGACATCTGATAACAATGAGTTTCCAGAGGGCACACACGTTTCTGAGCCAGACAATACGACTGGTTCAGCGATAAAGATGTGTCCGCAAGTGAACATAAAATCTAAGGCTGCGAAAGAGAAAGTAGACTATACGTCATGGAGTTATCTTTTTGTACACAATCAAAAAGTAAAGTCGATAGAAGAACAGCTCAAAAAAGATGGCGTACCCCATTTTGTACATAGGACAATAAAATATGTTCCCCGTCACAGAAACGGCAACGGAATGCGTAAAGTGGAGACACCTTCAGTAAGTGGGCTGATATTCCTGCAAGGCGATCCGGAAACATTACAGTACTACTTAGACGAAAACGTAAAGCCATACAGACTCTGTAAGAATTGCAGTACCGGAAAGGTAGCCACTATCCCCTGCAACCAGATGGAGCCATTTATGCGTGTGGCAGAAACCGACCCCGAACGTCTCCGCTTCCTTCTCCGTCCTTTTGTATATTATTCCAAGAACCGTACCATGCTACGCATATTGACAGGTGAAAATGCCGGACTTGAAGGTTATGTAATCCGCATAGCCCGCGATCGCCGACTCGTAATAGATGTAGGAGGAATGGCAGTAGCCATATCAGGCGTACATGCCGAACGTTTTGAAGAGGTACACAAGAACGAATCAGACAAGAAGGAACGCGAGTTGTTCTACAAGCGCAACCTGCATGAGCGCAACGCCTTCTTAGACCGTTACTTCCATCGTGTCAGAACCATACAGGAAGTGTCCGCGCAAGTGGAAAACATAGAAATGCTCCGCCTCCAGACGTTAGCAGATGTGCGAGACAAGAAGCTGGATTTGAAAGACGCCTTCGCCACCTTCTATTTCATCATCGAAGAGATAGGCTACTACTACGCCCCCTTCATCGACACTCTCAACGACAAGCTGTCTCCCATCTTCAATGCAGGTCGCACCATAATGCAAGAGATAGAGAAAATCATAGCGATATACCAGAACAGCGACATGCAACTCCACAACCGCTACGCAACAGAATACGAAGAACTCCAAGCCCACTACGGATACCTGTTCGAGTTTTGATTACCAACAAATTACTCATAAATTCAATTTGTGATATAATTTCTGGTTAATTCACGATAATTCATGACTGAAACACCAC
>JAIJMN010000060.1:0-12586 GCA_022735715.1 Prevotella sp. | reverse complement strand
AATATATTTGTAACTTGTTGTAAATCACCTATAAAGGTACAAAATATTTGTGAGACTACCAACTTTTTTATGAACTATTCTTATCCCGAACTGGGGTATTTTCTTGTATGTGTACTTTGTAACCCCGTTTTGTCAGTTCCATTTCATATTGTCGCCAACTGAATTTGTCCATTGTACGAAGTATCTCCATGCAACAGTTTGAGATTTCCTGCCTATGCCGTATGCCGATTTCTTTGGACTGTACCCATCCTCGTTTTTCGTTGATGATATTCGCAGCCATGACTGCCCTCTCACCAATCTTATGACTATCATTTATTTTTCCATTCATATCCACACGGTTGGCATCAATGTGCAGGTGGAGAATGCCACTTTTGGAATCACGATGCAGAGCGGCTATGTATTGCGAACCTTTGAGATTGGTCTGCTTTGAGGAAGCCCGTTTGGTCTTTTGGGAAAGGTCTATGGAATCGAATACCCGGATGAACTCATCTGCCAAACGTGCCCAGTCGTCCATTGTCCAGTTTCGGCTCTCTGCCTCGGACGGGGAAATTTCAATTCTTATTACGTTTCTGCCAAGAGGTCTGCCCTTGTTAATTTTCTCGGCAAACATCTTTTGCACGAGCATCATCCGACCGTATATCGCTTCCGGTGAAATGTCATCGGGCAACAGGTTGGCTTTGACTATATCCGCTCTGTCTTTATTGACAGAATACCTTATGGCATTTGCACCATGCGATATGGTACTGGCTTTTGCTATCATAACGGGTACGGAAATTTATTCGGTAAGATAATTCTCTATTTGGCTCCAGCGGTTGATTAGTTGCGTGGCAGCTCTCATCCATTGTTCCACAAACCGGGTATCGCTAAAATACATTGCACGTTTATCCGCTTGAATGGACTTTACTGCTGCCGCAATACGGATAAGGTCGCCTCTCACATCCGTCAGACTGCATAAGGCTTCTACCTCACGCTCAGACAGCCGTTGCCGTGGGTGCTGCCCTAAAGCAGTGCGGTGCATATAGTTGCTTATGGACAAACCGCAGGTTTTGGCAAGTTCTGCCGCTTGGGTGTATTCCTGTTCCGTCACCCTAGCTTCAAGTCGCAGGGTACGCTTTATAACTTTCTTGTCATTTTCTTCGTCAACTTCATTGCTGATATTCTTTTTCTTCTTCATACTTCATTGTGTTATGAGTGAAACTTCTTTCTAAAATTGGACAGCACGGTGGGAGCTTGCGACTGCCGGAATATGCCTATGAGGTACGGATGAGTGCAGCGAATTTGTGCGACATAGGAACTTCTTGCAAGACCCCACACGAAAACATAGGCTCTACCGCCATATCCAATATGGTTATGTCTGACCATCTGCTGAAACATCCTCGTTGGATTCTTCCTCTGCCGCAGACTGTGAAGAAACAGAAATAAGGACTTTCTCCATTATCTGATATAACAGGCATTTTGCCTGCGAAGGAAAAATCTGAATCGGAAACGCCCCCTCATTCTTCTGTTTGCCTACAATCATCCTCTCCTTCTTCTTGCCGGTCTTTTATTCGGACATAAAAAGGATTGTCTATTCTGTTGCCATCCAACATCCATGCTGATACACATTTCAGCGTGTGGATGCTTGTGCGATTACTCTGCGTGGATGTGACAATTCCTAACTGGTTCATCTTGTCAAGTACGCGGGATATGGTCTTTTTGTCATAGCCTAACTTGCAGGAAAAATCCACTTCCGAAAGGATGGCTTGCCCCACTTGTAAGGTTGTGGAAAAGCCTTTTATGGCATAATCTGTTTCTTCCAACACAGCCGCTTCAATAAGTCGGTGCAATATCTCATACGGTCAATGCCGTATTTGCTTCCTGCCAGATACGCAAGTTGCTCTGACGAAAGTACTATATAATAATCTGTTTTCATCGTCTGTATAATTTGAGATGATTTATAAATGGTGCAGCCAAAAGAGAAAGTCAGCAATGCATATCGTAACCTCTTTCCGGCATATAATACTCCTTGTCGTATGCGATGTGGTCAAGTACGTTTTGCAGCCTGTCCAGTTGTTGGCTGTCCAATACACGGATGGCGGCAATGGTAATGTTCTGTGAAGCGATACGACGGTTTTCACAATTCCGTTCTGACATACTTCCGTCTCCATCGGCGTGGACACTTCGCAGGTAATTGTTCACCGCCTCAGTCTGTTCCTTGCTTGGAAAGGTGGAGGGATAACGGTTTTGAACATACGTAACCATGTGGCTGACCGCATTTGCCAACAACGAGTCACGTTCTTGTAGCTGTTTGATAAGTTCTTCTTTTCTCATATTGTGATTTATATTGTCCCGTGTCCCAAGCATTTTTATAACTTTCTATTTTGCTTACTTCCTATTTTTATTCTTTTTCGAGGGCAAAAGGGACAAGGGGACATAAGTTTTTTCTTTTCCCTTATTTTGAAATTAGAATGGCAATTCCAGTTCACTTGGCAGTGTCGCACAAGATTCTTCACTTGGAGCATCCATCCTCACCCATGGGTATTTCGTCCGTCCTGTTTTGTCGCAATAGGCGGAATGCAGCCCCTTGACCTTCTCCTGTTCGCTCCGTTTCCAATTTGGAATCATGGACATTAGGCGATTGATGTATTGCGAAGTGTATTTGAACGGATTTCGTCTGACCAAATCATTGGGCAGTTCCTCTATTATCTGCCGGGCACAAACCATATTGAGTGAGGTCATTGTGGAATTTGGCTCTGAGTATGCTCCTTTCTGATAAGCCAGTCGTGTCGGAATCATCCAATTTGCATACTGCATGGGAACCTCACGTTCCAGATACATTTCTATGTCCTCCATGATTGGGTCAACAAAAATGTTGGAATGTTGCATCTGCACTTCGTTGGCCTCATTCTCCATGTCCGGTGACAAGTAGAGTTTCATTCCTTGTCGATAATATGTATATGCCTCTGCCCAAAGTTGAGGAACGGAACACTGCAAATCATCCAACCAATCTGACACATGACCGTTGCCTTTGACAGGGATAATTTACCATCGGCGGTTTCCATTATCTCCTTGCAGGAAGTTTGCCTCATTGGTGGTAGCCGCAAAAACATTGTGCCGCATGAACTCCACCACCTTATGCCCATAGCCGGACGCATATAATCACTGCAACGGCTTAGAAAAGCCTTGGCAGCTTCCGCGTCATTCGCCCGTTTCAAACCATTCAACTCACTGATTTCAATAATCCAGCCATTGGTTATGGTTTCCACTTTCTCCTTGTCACCACTGGCGAAAGAGAATGAATCGTTGAACCATCTCCCACTGATGGCTTTGAAGAAGGTGCTTTTACCAATACCTTGGGGACCGGGTAAGGTCAGTACGTTGTCAAACTTGCAATCTGGATTGAATACTCTGGTTACAGCCGCCACGAACCAAAGTTTTGTCTGTTCCCTGACAAGCGGAGTGTCCTCTGCTCCAAGATAATCTATGATGGTTGTGGCTATGCGAGGTTGTCCGTCCCATGTCTCTTGTGTAATGAATTCCTGTACAGGATTAAAACTCCGTTCAGAAGAAGTGGTCTTCAGTATTTCGAACACCTTATTCTGTGTCAGACGCATCCTGTATGTCCTTTCCAGATAGTCCTGTATCTTTTCTGCCGACTCCTCATCAATTTTGTTACCATTGACATTGCGGAACAAAGGGCAGAAACACACATCGTCCTGACAGAAGATATCATACCTTATCTGACTAAGATTCTCATCCAGTGTGAAAATAAGCCGGAGATTACTGATGGAACGAACCGGATTCCCGTAACTGTCTGTTGCCAGATTCTTTTTCCAATTATCATCCATACCGCTATTCTTTGATACGAATGTCACCTGATTCCTTTGCCAAAGACAGTGCGAGGTCTGCATCCACTACGATTTTTCGTCCTATCTGTGTGATAGCCTTGTCTATGACACCGCTTTTCTTAATGCGGTTTGCCGTGGGTACACTGCATCCGAACACACGAGCGATACCCTCTATGCCATAGTAGTTGCCTTTGGATGCCACTTGGGGAGTGGCCGTTTCTGTGTTTTCCACGCTCTTGGTGATGAGAAAGCAAAGTTCTTCGCCCGTCATCATGGCGATAGGCTTTTGGAGTAATTGGTTGAGATTGAGTTTTTCTTCCATACCTTTACTTGTTTGATGATTAAATACTTTAAGTCTCGGTTCAACTCTGTGAAACCGATTTCGCAAGCAAAGGTAGTGCGTGAAACTCTGTGTATTGGTCGGTTTATTTATACCTTAATTTAACCGACCGTATTACAACAGTTGTTTGCAAAATAAATACGGATAGCTGGATTTCCCAACTACCCGTTACTGATAAAATAATCCGTCCATCGGTCTATTATTCGTTTTGCTTTGGTGTAACTGCTTCCTCTTTGGGGTGAGTTCAAAGTAAGTTCCTTGATTTCCCCGTATCGCTTCTGTGGTATATCGTGCCCATAATGCCGTTGGGAGAACTGTTCTATGGCACGGTGGAATGTCATGTATCTTGTGGACGCTTTTATCTTGCCGGACTTTACCAATGATTTCAACAGATAGGCAAGACTTATGTCCTCTGTATTCTCTTCAAGAAACAAAAGGATACCCTGCTTGATACGTTCCTTGTCGCCCAAAAGAATATCATCCAATGATTGTATCACCTTTCTATTGCCTCGCCTGCCTTTTACTTTTCGTAAGGCAAACATCACCTCCTTCCAGATTTCCGGGGTACAGTCTTCTATAGTATCTTCCCAGTCTGCTTTAGTTTCTGCGCCCATCTCTATACTTCCATTGACAAGCAGGGTAACGCATGACTTTACAAGAAGTATATCGCCATGGTCAACCTCTTCATTGTTCAACAGGCGGTTGAATAACTTGGCCATACGTGAAAGACCGTGGTCAAATATCACGAAATAATACATACAATAAGCCAAGTCTTCTTTCTTTTCCATTACACGGTCATACAGGTTAGCCATGAATCCGCCAATGAACACCGCATAAGAGAGGAAAATAATTTGAGAGATATAGGTCAGGAACTGATAAACCATTTTCCTTTCCAACTTACTCAACAGATAACATCCCTTGCTGTTTCTCATGAACATATCTAATTGTCCAATCAAATAGGACCTTAACTCCTGCGGCAGACGATTCCATATTTCAATAGGTGTTTCAGAATGAACCATCAGCAGCCCTGATTTCGGAGAAGTAAGCAGTTCTACCGTACCTGTTTTCACATTGATGCCTATCCATAAACGCATGTTGGTGATACATCTGGCGATGGTCTCGGTATATTGGCCAGCCCATTGTTGGTTCGTGATGGCTGTTACATCTTTGCCGTTCGCAAAATCAGAGAGCCAATTGTACATAATCAAAGCTTCTGGTGGTGTACAGTAACGCATCATCTGATACATATCTATCAGAACAGACATATCACCTTTAGCCACAGCATCGATGCGCTTATAAAAGTCGGCATACACTTCTTCGTTAGCTGATTTCCATGCACGGATAGCCATATCAGCCGCATCCTTCCTTTTGGAATAGGATTTTATCCTTTCTATGAAATATATCATCAGCATTACGGATTAAGGTTATCTGAATAGTTAAAGCAGTTTTTCTGTGGACATGCTTGCCAACTTCGCCAACAGAGCATCCCTTTCAGAAGAATTCTCCAAGTTTAACAACTTTGAATTGTTCTGCATCTGTATATCAAGAGGATAATGCTCAATGTAGATTTGGGTAATGGCATGATCAAAAGTTGAATGCCCCATGCTTTCAGAGATATAATCCATATCCACTCCGGCATTATGCAGATTAGTAGCAAACGAGTGTCGGCACCATGTGCCGGACGGACAGATGGACTTATCCCAATTCAATGCCTCATGGCAAATCTTGATAACACGATCTTTCACGTTTGAGTTCTCTTGCATAGTGTATTTGCGGCGCAACTCTTCCGTTTCCGCTCCTTTTAATATATCGGGGAAGACAAAACCGTCCCGGGTAGGAGGTGCAGCTATCTCATCCAATACATATTGTAAGGGAGGGATGATAGGGACTATCACCTCTGAACCGTCTGCACTTCGTCGTGATGTTTTCTTTCGATTGAAGCGGAAAGCCTTGCCATTTGTCTGATAATAATAACTATTATAGGTCAAGCGACCAGCATCAGCCATATTGAAACCGTTGCAAAGATATTGGGCAAGAAATAATCCCAATGAATAATGCGCACGTTGCACATATTCTTCCGACCAATGTTCAGGATACTTCTTTGATACGAAAAGGTTGTATAGTTCCGTCATCTGATTTACGTTCAAGAAGCTCTGCTTGCGTTTTGCACTCTTGGGAATGCTCACAAGCCCTTTCTCTTTTTTGTTGGAAAAAGGATAGGGAACATCTTTGAGGTAACCCTTATGTACACACCTGTTCCATACGGCACGGCAACAACGCAAATAGATACCAGCGGTAGTGTCGCTGATTTTCCCAACAATCACACCATTTTCGTCTTTTACTCCATTGTGCATACCATCCTTCCACTTCTGAAGTTCTGCCGCACAGATACAAAAGCCCTTGATTGCATTTTCTCCAAGAATCTTTCTGAATGATTTGAGCGCACACTCATAACTCTCGGCTGTCGTAAAACGTACCCCACCGTCTTCTGTTCGGAGCTCATGAATGACTTGCTCCCATATACTAATAAAGGATTGTGATTGGGTTATGTCCTCTTTGGATAGCACCACTTCTTCACCCATGATACATTGACGTACCATCTCAAATGTCAGGATGCCGCCTTTGTTCAGGTTCATCAAGATTTCTTTGTACTTGGGGGCAATGGTATCTTTCCACTCCTTCTGAAGTTTGTAGTTCTCGCTTTTACATTTCGTCGCATTGCAGACGTCCGAGAACTTTTTCTCAGTAAAAGAACTTCCAACTGTAAAATAGAAGAACTTGCGGTCAATCGTGAAACGGAGAGATAATGGAAATTCATACGCATTTTTCCTACGAGTACGTGAATCCAACACGATAGAGACAGAACAGTTACGCTCTTTGAAAAGAGACAATGACTTGGTTAATTTTTCCATTGCATTCATTGTTTATGTTCAACATAACCTCTGAATACAGCCGCTTTGCAATGTGAGGCGTACATATACAAAACGCTGCATATAACCACTGAGTCCCTATCCTTTGACGGATAAAAACATTGTCGTTATATGCAGCGGTGCAATCTCGTTGTCTTCTGTCGCTGACTGGTAACCGGGCTTCTGCTAATCGGTCTCAACCCCTGAAGCAACTCTCACGTATTGTTAAAATAGAGTATCTTCCGACTAATACTCCCTCTACGCTTCGATTCATCGGAATGGGATGACCCTCCCACGAAGGTTAGGCAAACTCACTTTTCCTTTTTAGGAAAGAGCACCTCTTGGTCATGGTTTGCCATAAATGCATTGCATTTGCAAAGTTACAACATTATTCTGTAAATCAACATGCAAATGGAGTATATTTGAGTTTATTTAATCGTAAAGTGTTGTTGCACTAACAAAACTTCGGGTAAAGATATTACAGGATTGCATAGAGCATCATTGAAATTCTATGTGTAAAAACACGGTCAACTCAAACAGTTTGTTTACGCATTGTTTACGCAAAGGCAAGAAAAAAGGAGTTACGAATTTCGTAACTCCTTGATTTTTAAAGTGGACCAGCCTGGGCTTGAACCAGGGACCTCCAGATTATGAGTCTGTTGCTCTAACCAACTGAGCTACAAGTCCAACTTATACCTAATGGATAGGTTTGCGGATGCAAAGATACTGCTTTTAAAGCAGAATGCCAAATTTTTAAACAAAAAAATGTGTGATACATGAAATTTGGTGTAACTTTGCAACGAATAAATAACCGTGAGATACTTCTTAAACATACTGCTCGCTATAGTGCTGACGATGGCTGGATGCACCCGTTCCCACGCCGCCGACCGCAAGTACGCGCTTCAGATTATGAAGCGTGTGTTCGGCTATGCAGCCTCGGTCGACACCGTAGGACTGAAAGCTCAGGAGAGCTATGCATATCTGAAGTACGACATACGTACCAACCGTCGCAACTGTCTGTTGCTCGCCATTCCGACGATGTATGCCATTGCAAACACCGGAGTGCGCGAACATGTAGGCGAAATCTACGACCGCGTGATAATGAAACGGCCCGGCGACATGCGTCTGACACAGATGCTTGAGCGCAACACCATACCTTACGGCATGCGCACCATGCCCACCGTACTGAAATATCTCACCCCCCTCATTTACGAAGAACTGCTCATCGACGGCCGTATAATATCACCTTTCCACCCTTGCAACCGCCGCTTCTATCGCTACAAAGTGAGCCCCTTCATGCGCGGAGCAGTAATCGTAAGCTTCCGGCCACGCCTGAAGAACACCAAACTGGTGCGCGGATGGGCACGTATCGAGGAATCGACGGGACGCATTCTCGAAACTTCGTTCGACGGAGAGTACGACATGGTGCGCTTCCATGTGACCATGACCACTGGCGACGAGGGCGTGAAGACACTCATGCCGGCACAATGCAACCTCAACATCCGATTTCTCTTCCTCGGCAACGACATCACAGCCGAATACACAACGGTGTACGACCTGCCCAAGAAGTTGCCCGACTCTGTACAGATTGTCAACCGCCGCGACACGGCGCTGCTCAATCTCGTGCGACCCATACCCGCAAACAGCCACGAGCAGTATCTCTACAGCCGCTACTACGCAGCGCGCGACGCACGCCAGGCCGACACCGCCAGCCAGCGCAACAAGACCCGTCTGTGGACCAAACTGCTATGGAAGAACGTCGGCCGACGCCTCGTGATGCGCACCCGACGCAAGTTCGGCACGCACGAGCAGGGCAACTTCCGCATAAGTCCCGTGCTCAGTCCGCTGTCGTTCAGCTACAGCGCGCGCCGCGGACTGACGTATAAGTTCGACATACGAGGCTCCTACTTCTTCAACGAACGTCAAGCCCTGCAGCTGCGATTCAAGACCGGCTACTCCTTCAAGCAGAAGCAGATATACTTCGACTTCCCCTTCACCTTCTACATCAACCAGCGACGCAACGCCTATATACGCACCGAGTGGTCGAGCGGACGACATATATACAACTCCGAACTGATGGATGCCATCCGACTGGAGTGCAAGGACAGCATCGACTGGTCGCGTCTCAACCTCACCAACTTCAGCGTACACAGCTTCAAGGCCGTGGCACACTACGACCCGTCGTCGCACTGGGGACTGGAACTGGGCATTGTCTCGCACAAGCGTACAGCCGTCGACGACAATAGTTTCAACCTTCTGGGACGCAAGGACTCGTACAACTCCGTAGCTCCTATCGCCGAGCTTACCTATAGGCCCATGGGCTACAACGGACCTATCCTGACCATCGACTACGAGCGTAGCATACGCAAGTTTATGGGGTCGGACACCGACTACGAGCGTGTGGAGATAGACGGACAGTACAAGCACCACCTCTCGGCGCTGAGCTATCTGCAGCTGCGCGCAGGCACCGGATTCTACACACACAAGGGATTCGGCAGCTATTTCCTCGACTACTCTAATTTCCGCGAGAGCAACATTCCCGGAGGATGGAACGACGACTGGGCATGCACATTCGAGTTGCTCAACAGACAGTGGTACAACGCCTCAAAGTACTACGTGCGTGCCAATGCCGCCTACGAGACGCCGCTGCTCCTGCTCTCGTGGCTTCCCATAGCCGGTCGACTGATTGAGCGTGAGCGCATATACATCAATGCTCTCTCCGTCAAACGCCTCAATCCCTACATCGAGTACGGTTACGGATTCTCCACAAGAGCCTTCTCGCTGGGCTGGTTCGTAGCACAACGCAACTGGCGTTTCGACGGAATAGGCGTGCGGGTGAATATGGAGCTGTTCAGACACTGGTAATGACGATTTGCCCCACTTGTAATGACTGTTTCAGCCGCTTGTAATGAACGAATTTTATGGCGCGAAAATCGCTGCTTTTTATTCAAATATTCGCAGCTATCACTCCCGACTATTCCTGCTGTTTATTTCAGCAACGAATCAATGAGAGTCTTTGCTGCCGCCTCCGACGAACGTGGCGCATAGGCATCGGCGATGTTGAAGTCCTTGTCGATAAGAACGAAGCGCGGAATGTAGAATATAGCCCATTCAGAGTGCAGCTTTGGGTCGACGCAGTTGTACTGTTTCAGTTCCTTTGCGTGCGCATTGAGATAGTTTAGCCATGCCTTGTGGTTGGTGTCGGTAGAGATGGGGATGAACACGATGTCCTTATCGGTGTATTCCTTGCTCATTTTCTCAAAATATGGCGACTCCTGCTTGCACGGTCCGCACCACGTAGCCCAAAAATCCAGATACAGAATCTTGCCCTTGAATTCGGACAGACGATGCGTATTGCCCTCCACGTCGGCAAATGTAATGTCTATAGCCGGACTGCCTTTGGCAAGTTTCTGTGCCTGCTTTATCTTGGCTTGCAGCTCTACTGCAAACTCCTTGTTTGCCAGTCTGTCGATGAATACACGTATGCTGTCGAGCGTATTGCGGTCTACGCGATTGCGCAGCACGTTGGCTTTGTCGGCAGCCTGATACATCTCTGTCATGCGAGGCGATATGCTCACGCCCTCGCCCCATGCCTTGAAGGTGTCGTTTTCGGGCTGTACTATGTAGCCCATAACGCTTCTCATTACAGCCACATCCATCAGTTCGTCCTTCGCCACAGCCTTGTATAGCGGATTGGCGTAGACAGTCAGATTCTTGTAGAATGTCTCTATCTCTTCCTTCAGTTGCTCGCACGTCTTCTTCTCGCCACGCAACCATGTGGCATACGTGATGTAGTTGATGTAGCTGTTGAGCACGTCGGCAGTGATGCGCGCCTCCTCCAGCTGCTTGAACTGGCTGCTTACGCCCTTGAGTGCAGCCAGTTCGCCGCGGCGTACAGCTGCCAGACTGTCAATGAGAGCCTTGGTCTGCACGAAGTCGGCACGCAGGTTGGAGCCGCCTTCGATGTACGATCCGCCCTTGGGAAAGAGTCTGTACTTCATGTACTCGTTGGCTGCGGCACCACGTCCCGTAAATGTAGCCTCCTTGTTGTTGGTGGTGATGCGCACGGTAAGGTCGTCGCCGGGCGAGAGATAGAGCGTGTTGCGGCTTATATTATAATATTGGGGCTGCTCAAGCACAAACGTAGTGTCGAAGCAACCGTTCTTGTCTGTATGCAATGTGAGGTCGCGGCTGTCGCCCACAATGGCTGCCGCGCCGTCGTACTGCATTTTGACGCTTGTGGTGCCCATGCCTATGAACTGGCCCTTAAGGTGTACCTTGCCGTCGCTGGCGGCACTCATCCCCATGGTAGAGGACAAGATGCCGGCAGCCACTGCTATAATTCTGAGTTTGTTCATAAAAGCTTTAGATGAATGCTATGTCCTTGATTTTGCCGAAGCCCTTGTGTATCTGTGTAGACGGGAACTTGTGGTCGTCGTCCACTTTGCCTGCGGCATTGAGCTGAAGCACCACGAGCTCGCCCGTGCCGTCGCTCTTGTTGACGGCTACACCGAGCTGACGGCTGAACGGATGACCATAATCGTCAGTACCCAGATTGTCGTTGCCGTCATTCCATGAGAATTGGCCGACAGCCATTCGCAGACAACTGATTGACGCACGAGTGTCGTCGCTCTGATAGATTACCTTGCTGCTGCCGGTAGATATGTCGAGTTTGTACACCTTGTTGCCTGCTGCATAGAATATGATGTTGTTGAACGTAGCGCCTGATGTCATCGGTGTATTCTCGTCAATGCCCTCAGGAGTTGGGAATTCGAATACGTTTGTCATTGTAGCTTCGTTGGCATGAGTCAGTGCATAGTAGCTGAATATATACACATGCGACATATTGCCTGGTGCCAAAGAGTAGGCATAGCAGTTGTAGCGCTGCCAAATGGCTGTGCCAGTACGCTGATAGTGATAGCCGTTGACGATATTGATGACGTTCTCGTTTTCAGGTATATGGTTCGGATCGCGTGCGTCCACTCCGTTCTTATATGCTATGCGCTTTATAGGAGCGTTCTTCTTTATGCCTGACGGTTTGTAGCCTCCCCAGAAGTCAGGAGACGACTGCAAGGCAATATGTACGAAGCGATGGCTTGCATTGTCATAGCCCAAAGCTGTGTGTGGTCCAGCCGCAAACTTGCTGATAGAGCATTCGCCGGTCAGAATATCTTCTGGAGACATCTGGAACAAAAACGGTGAGGTAGAACATTGCGAGAACATGTGTCCTTTGCTGCAAAAAAGCAATCCGTAGTTGGGGCATGCCTGGGTCTGGAAGTCATTGAAGTCGACATTGCCTATCTGCAATGGCGAGAACAGCTGGGTCCATGTAGCCATCAGCTTGAACTTGTTGGTCTGGTCGACGAGTCCCGACTCCTCTCCATTGGTAGTAGTGACGAACAACTGACTGTCGGCTGTGTACAACCAGTATGATTTGTTTGGCTGCTTCTGCATGTACGACAGGCTGACGGGTTGGCCCGTAAGGTCTTTGCCGGTTTCTTGTTTATAGG
>JAIJMN010000324.1:0-1754 GCA_022735715.1 Prevotella sp. | reverse complement strand
TTGAAGTTAGAAGCATACATACCGCCGTAGTAACCCTGCATTGTGGTGAGCACGGTAGACGCGTCGATGCCGCTCTGTTTACACTTAGCCACGTCAACATCAATCTTATACTGCGGATACTTGGTATTGTATGATGTCATGGCGTTCGAAATCTCCGGACGCTTGTTGAGCTCGGCAAGGAACTTCTGAGTGATGTCGTAGAACTTGTTTACGTCGCCACCGGTGCGGTCCTGCATTGAGAATGTCATACCGTTGGTAGCTGAGAAGCCCTGAACCATAGGCGGCTGGAAGGCAAGAATCTGTGCTCCCTTGATGGCAGCGGTCTGCTTGTATATCATACCGAGCACCATTGTAGAACCGAGATTGTGTACGCCGATGTACTTCAGCGGTCCCTCCAGTTTCTGACGCTCCTCAAAGCTCTTGAGCTTGATGATGAATGTACCCTGGTTAGAACCCTGACCTGCAATGAAGTTGTAGCCTGTGATACGCATACGACTGGCAATGGCAGGGTTGGTAGCAAGCATGCGGTCAACCTCGTCCATCACCTCGTTGGTCTTCTTCATTGAAGTTCCCGGAGGTGTAGATACTGTACAGAATACGGTACCTGTATCCTCATCTGGCACAAGACCGGTCTTGGTAGTACCCATAAGCACAGCCATTGCAGCTATAGCTACAACTACAGTACCGATAGCTATGAACGGACGCTCTACAAGGCGGCGCACACCCTTGGTGTACTTGTCCTGAACCTTGCCGTAAGCTGCGTTGAACGATGCGTGGAAGCGGTCAATCATAGTCATCTTGCGCTCCTTGCCGTGCTCGTCCTTCGGCTTCAGCAAGATAGCACAAAGAGCCGGCGAAAGGGTCAAGGCGTTAAGAGCCGAGATGATAATAGAGATAGCCATGGTGATACCGAACTCACGGTAGAACGCACCTGACGTACCACCCATGAACGACACGGGGATGAACACCGATGCCATAACAAGGGTAATAGAGATGATAGCACCCGAAATCTCGTTCATGGCATCGATAGATGCCAGTCGTGCCGACTTGTATCCAAGGTCGAGCTTGGCATGGACAGCCTCCACAACCACAATGGCATCATCGAC
This sequence comes from Prevotella sp., assembly GCA_022735715.1. Lineage (GTDB taxonomy): Bacteria > Bacteroidota > Bacteroidia > Bacteroidales > Bacteroidaceae > Prevotella. The sequence continues at coordinate 648 of JAIJMN010000324.1, read as the reverse complement.
CACAATGGCGATGGCAAGCACAAGGGCGGCAAGTGTCAGCAAGTTGAGCGAGAAGCCGAACACATAGAGGAAGAAGAATGTACCGATCAACGACACCGGAACGGCAATCAACGGGATAAGGGTTGAGCGCCAGTCCTGAAGGAAAACGTACACCACGATGAACACGAGGATGAACGCCTCGCACAGAGTCTTGATAAGGTCTTCGATTGATGCGAAGAGGAACTCCGTAACGTCCTGCATGATGTCGAAGTGGATTCCCGGCGGCATCGAAGCCTCCTGCTCCTTGAGGAGCTTCTTGATGTTGGTGGCAATCTCTGTAGCGTTAGAACCGGCAGTCTGTGTTACCATCATGGTTACTGACGGTTTGCCGTTGTTCTTTGACTCTACTGTATATGAGAGGGCACCCATCTCTACACGTGCCACGTCCTTGACACGGATGGTTTGACCGTCCTGTGTCGACTTGATAATCATGTCGCCGAACTCCTCAGGAGTCTGCAGACGGCCTCTATAGCGGAATGTATACTGATACTGATTGTCGCTGTTCTCGCCTACCGAACCCGGAGCAGCCTCGATGTTCTGCTGAGCGAGCACGCCAGTGAGGTCAGAAGGAATCAAGCCGTAGCTCTTCATCTTCACGGGGTCAATCCA
>JAIJMN010000323.1:0-1757 GCA_022735715.1 Prevotella sp. | reverse complement strand
TAAAAAATAAGAATATGAAACTTTGTTTTTTTATAGATGACATAACTCATACTGGAGGAATAGAGAGAGTAACTTCTAATTTAGTTTTGCAGTTTTCAAAAGATCAAAAAGGTCTGGATATTGAAATTGTTTCTCAATTCAGATCATCAGAAGATCCATGGTATCCTTTTGACTGTAAAATAAATTTCCTTTCAGATAAAAATTATGATGCCAAGCCACATTCTTTAAGTAGAATAACTACGATGCTTGGGAATATAAATGCTGTTAGAAAATTCTTCAAAAATAATCATTATGATGTGATAATAGCACAATCATTTCCTAATGTATTTGCTTTATTTATAGCAGATGTAGATATGAATAAGGTAATAGCAGCAGAACATGTTTATTATGGTTATTACAATACTATGCTCAAAAACTTACGATTATTTATCTATAAGCGATGCAAGAAAGTTGCAGTATTAACTTCTGCTGATAAGGATTGTTACGACAAATATTTCAAAAGCGACCATACTGTTTTAATACCTAATCCTGTTGTCGTACCAGAGTATTTCCATTCTGATTTGGACAATAATATTGCTATAGCTATGGGGCGAATTCAATATCAAAAAGGATTTGACACATTAGTTGATGTTTTTGCTATGGTTCATAAGAGACATCCAAACTGGAAAGTTTATATATATGGAGATGGAAATTACCGTGATGATATAGAGAGACATATAAAGGAATGCGGTATGGAAAATATAGTAATATTAAAGGGTAGAACAGACGATGTTCCTTCTGCTATGCGAGAGGCTTCATTATTTATTCTGTCATCTCGTTTTGAGGGTTTCGGAATGGTAATAGCCGAAGCTATGTCTCAAGGTTTGCCAGTCGTAAGCTTTGATTGTCCTACTGGTCCATCTGATATGGTAAGGTCTGATATTAATGGCATCTTGGTAAAAAATCAAGATAAGCAAGCTCTTGCAGATGCTATATGTTATATGATTGAAAATACCGAAAAACGTAAAGAAATGGGAAAAAATGCAGTAAATACAGCAAAGGAATTTGCTGGGGATATTATTGCAAAGAAATGGTATACTGTTTTTGGAATTAATTAGTAAATAAAGTAATGGCCTTTCCGTCTGCACAAGTGGTCGCAGAAAGCGATATGGTGCGATACCATCGGGCGGAGCAATTAGATATAATTATAACAGCTCAAAATGTAGATAATAGCAAAGTGAATATACAAATGAGTGTGCTCAAAATTGAGCACTAACCATAAAAATGTAATAGTATGGGATTGAAAATTAAAATAGCAATACCATTTCTTCCAAATTATGTCAAAGAAGTTGAGTTTGATGACTTTGAAAGAATTGATATAGGCATCAAAGGAGAGAAGAACTCTAATCATTTTTTATGGCAATTATGGCATTTGTTTGATGTAAAATATACGCCTGAAACATCAGATGGTTTTGTTCCTTGGGCTTTTATGCCAAGTCGTTATTGTGGAAAAAAGAATAATGTAGTAGTTTTAGGAAACATAAATACCGCTATTGGAAATTTCCATGTTGCTATTTCTTATGTAAAGAAAGGGGATATAGATAGCATCTGTTTCTATTCTGGTATTCATAATGACGGTAAAACTAAACGCGCCATTCGTGACATCGTAAATGAGGCTAAATGTAAAATAGAGCGAGTTGAGACTTTTCATTGTAAAGTGGAAATATTTAGTAATTTTGATAAATTGAAATTTTCCACGTATGTAGGTGATAGGTTTA
>JAIJMN010000059.1:0-12666 GCA_022735715.1 Prevotella sp. | reverse complement strand
AGTTTGGCAAGCAGAAACCAAGCCACGGGGCGTGTTACCCTGCCGTAATAGTTGCCCTGCAAGTTGCTGTGCTCATTTGGCAGGAGTGGAGCAACAGCCTGCAGTTCATTCACGATATACTTGAATACATCGCTGCGATTGCTCTGCCGTATATCGGCCGTCTTCTGTGTTGACGACTCCAATATCGGAATGCGTCCGAACGATACACGCAGCGAGCGCACAACGCGACTCTTCAGCGGAACGTTGTAGCCTATGGTGAGATACTCAAAGTTGAGATAGTCGCCACGTTCAAGCCAATAGTCTGACACATTCTGGTCGAATTGGCAGCCGACATGTTCATACCATTATAATTGCCCGACAGCGACAGCATCTTGTTCTTCTGCAACGAGAGGTTCATACTTATGTTCAAGTCAATATCCTTAGTCTGAACCGGAGCTATAGAGAAACCGATTTCATATGTAGGGTTCTGGCATGCTGCCGAATAGAAAAGCATCTGCGTGTCGAATATTTCATTGTTCTTGTATGTAGAACCGAACACACCGAAGTCGCCCGTCAGACGATTGTCGAAGGCATGCTGTGTGACATCAATCTTTGCTACGAAATTGTTGTTGTCCTTGTCCTTGATGATGGTGTTATGGTCGATATATCCAAATGAGGCACGATAGTTGGACTGCTCCGAACCTCCGCTGAACGCCAGGTAATGGTTCTGTACAAATCCGGTTCGGGTGATGACATCATAGAAGTTGTTGTTGAATCCGCCATTGTTGGCATGCACGCCCAGTCGTTTGGCAGTGGCGAGATATTCGTCAGCCGACAGCATATTGAGTTTTTTCGACATCGATTCAATACCTATATTAGTCTCATACGAAATCTGGAATCCCTTGCCCGTACCCTTCTTGGTCTTCACCTCTATCACGCCCGAAGCGCCACGCGAACCATACAGAGCAGTCTCGGCAGCATTCTTCAGCACCGAGAAGCTCTCAATGTCGGCAGGATAGATAGTGGACAGTATGGCAATATCGCTCGTCACGCCGTCGATGATGACAAGCGGGTCGTTTCCTCCAACAATAGATGTGATACCACGCACTCTTACTGACGACAGCTGAGCCATGCGGTCCATGCCGTTGGACGTGACATTGACACCGGCAGCGTTGCCGTTCAACACATCGAGGGCATTGTTGACGATACCCTTGTTCTGAATCTTCATATAAGTTGGGATTGTATCGCGCTGCACACGCAGTTCCTGCACTTGTGCTGCTATCGGCATTGTGCCAAACAGCGACAGTCATGCCGCTGCTAAAACATACGGATATAGTTTCAGCTGTTATCTCTTCATAGGGTTTTGGTGTTTTAGGTTTATTATAATGGTGCTAAGTTACAAATAAATTTGCAATTGGATGTTAATGCGAAGATAATATTTTAACTTTTACATCGTTATTGAATATGATGAAGAACAATAACGGCAGCTATTCGCACATATTGAAATACACGAGCCTTTTTGGTGGCGTGCAGATGCTCAACATACTTATCGGACTGATTCGCAACAAGCTCGTTGCCGTATTGCTCGGTCCGTTTGGTATGGGCATTGTCGCATTATATACGTCGACTATCAATTTCATTGTCAATACATCCAACCTCGGCATTCATGCCAGTGCTGTAAAAGAACTGTCGCAGGCTTTCGAGACTGGCGATACCAGTTTGCTTCATCATAAGATACACGTGCTCAGACACTGGACGTGCATTACGTCGCTATTGGGCATGATGGCGTTCGCATGTCTGTCGCCATTGCTCAGCAGGTGGACATTCGCCACCTACAACTACACCATACAATTCATCTGTCTTGCTCCGGTAGTTGCCCTTACCATCATTGCATTGGGCGAAACAGCCATATTGAAAGCCACCCGACTGCTGCGACAGCTTGCCATCGTATCCGTATGCGGTGCTGTAGGCGTTCTGGCAGTGTCGGTTCCTATATATTGGATATACGGTTGCGACGGCATAGTAGCGTCGCTTGTGCTCATGGCTGTAGTGCAGGCTCTTACCGTAACAACCTATTCGCTGCGCCGCTATCCGCTCGGTTTAGCCATAAGCAAGGCGTGTGTGCACGAAGGTAGGGCCTTCCTCGGGCTTGGCATCGCCTTTGTGGTGTCAGGCATTATGGGCAGTGGCGTCGAGATGGCTATCAGAGCCTATCTGAGCAACGCTGCCGACATAGCCACCGTAGGACTCTACAATGCTGTGTATGCTATGGTGTTCACATACGCTGGCATTGTGTTTACAGCTATGGACACCGACTATTTTCCTCGTCTTTCGGGCATAAGCAGCAACGGCAGCGTACTCAACGATGCCGTAAACCGCCAGATTGGTGCAACCATGGCTATCGTCTCGCCCCTCGCTGTACTCTTCATACTGTGCATGCCCGTGCTTTTGCCGTTGCTGTATAGCGGAAAGTTCGCCGCAGCTCTGCCTATGCTGCAAGTTGCAGCGCTTTCGATGTACTGCCGCGGAGTGTATCTGCCTATTGAATATGTAGCATTGTCACGCGGCGACTCAAAGACTTTCATTGCGGTGGAAGTATTCAGCGGAGTGCTGCTCGTGTCGTTTGTAGTATTGGGATTTGAGATGCTTGGCCTAAAGGGAATGGGTATCGGCATAACGGCAGCCTACTTTGTCGAGATGTTTTTCGCATGGGCAGTATGCCGTATGAGGTACGGCTACCGAATGTCGGGCAGCATCATCAAGACCACCGTAATGCACATGATTTGCGGACTTTGCATGTATGCCATAACAAACGTAGGCAACACCTTATGGTATTGCCTACTGGGAGTGATGGTTTTCGTTATCGACGCATTTCTGTCGATAAGTTCTATACGCGAAAACGTTGGTAAATTAAAACGTTGACATTATCATTACGGCATGACAACCGTGGCTGAGAACATCCACTTTACGAGTCGTGTCTCTTTAGCCTGGAACTTGCCTACGGGCAACTTCAGCACCAGCTTGTTCCAACCCTTGTTCAATCGGATGTCGACGGGCGGACGCGACACGCAGTTCTCGTTGCGCAACGGCAGTTCGTTGGTGCGTTCGGTGTGGGTGTTTGTCCACACGGGTGGCATTATCTCATTGCCGTTTATCCATGCACGGCTGCCCTTATAGTCCCACGTTCCGGCACGTGGTGGCAGGTCGCTTTCCGAACGGCTGTAGTTGTAAGTTTCCAGATACAGATGTGCTGTACACGCTTTCTTCGAGTAAATCCAGCGTGTGGCGTATGCCGTACTGTTCTCCTTTGGGTCTTTGTAGAATTCCGGAACGAGCGTTCCCCATACGTGGCGCAGATAGAATCCGTTGCCTGTGATGGTGCGTGAATTGTACGTATTGCCATTGTATTCATACAATTTCACATCAGTAGCAGGCGTGCCAACAGCTGCAAGATGCTCTTCGGGCGGAAAACTCATCTGCAGATTGCCGTTGTTTGGGAAAGCGTCGGTGATGCGCCATTCTACGTCAGCCTGACGCTCGTAGGCAAACGGCTGTCCCTTCAACGTGTGCTGCTTGTGCCAAAGCATACGGTTCTCAAACTCGGCAAACTCAGCCTTCTGCTCAGGTTCGTCGTCCCAGAGCAGCGTAGTCTTTCCGTCGAAATAGCCACGGCCTCCGCCTCGCCATGCACGCTCAGCCAGTGTGAGCATGTAAGGATAGAAGTTGTTCTCGTCGAGCAGCTGTCGGGTGTTGTCAATATAGCGGTCGTTCCAGAATGCTATGATGCAGCCTGCCAGGTCGTCGCTGCCCATCGGCTGGTTGTAGATGCGGGAGTTGAAGAGCGCAACGAGGTCGGCATAGTTGTCGAAGTGGTTGGCATAGTGGAAACGGCAGTCGATGGCAGGAATGCCGGGCTGCGCCTTGCCACGATAGCTCCACAACTGTGTCATGTCAATCTCGCCCTTCTTGTAGTTCCAACCGGGATTCCACGAAATCACCTTCTTGCCCTTTGAGCGGACAAACGCCACCATTTCGGGTATAAACTGAGGATTGGTGAACTGCACTTCGTCTGTACCTATATGCAGATAGGGCACATCGAGGGCGTCGCAAGCCTCAGCTATGATGTCCTTCATGATGCGTGTGCCCTCAGGAGTCTGCATGCCGAAGCCGAAGGTGCGCTCAAAGGCAGCGCTATGACCCGGCATGTCAATCTCAGGAATGAGCAATACATGGTGCTGACGACAGAACTCGACGAGGTCGCGAGCCTCAGCCAGTGTGTAAAACTTGCCCTTCGAGCGCTCCATATTGGCAGGTGCGTTGAGCTGCGGATATAGTTTGCTCTCCAGTCGCCACGCCTGATTCTCGGTGAGATGCCAGTGGAAGGTGTTAATATTGAAGCGGCTGAGCATGGCTATTTCAGCCTTCAGCTCGTCCACGGGAATGTAGCTGCGACCGATGTCGTGCATATATCCACGAATGCGGAACGCCGGCCAGTCGGTGATTTCGCACAACGGCAAGAGCTGTTTGCCCTTCTTGTCTGTCTTCAGTTGTGCCATGGTCTGACGTGCCCAATATAGTCCGCGCTGTGTTGTCGCCTCAATGTTTACGGCTTTCGATGTTATGAGTATGTGATAAGCCTCATCCTGGAATATGGCTCCGTCAATGTGGCTCACTATCTTTTCGTTCACAGGCACATCAGCCTTGACATACTTGCCCGTGAATGTAGACTTTTGCGGCATTGGCAGCAACGGAGGTATCGTGGCATGAGCCAAGCAGCAGAGCGTGATTATCAGTAGAGTAGTCAGTGCTCGTTTCATAAATAAAATAAAGAGAATGGGTGTCAAAACATAAATACCATCTTTTGACACTCCCTCCCGTACAATAGTTTGTTTTAAATTTATATTTTATCCTACAGCTTCACCTTAACGCAAAGCTTGCGCAACTTGCCTTCGCCGATGATAGGCGCGTGCGGATCCTCGGGCCAAACAATCATGAACTGGCCCGGCTGCAGATTGATGTAGCTTGTGGCAGGCTCGGTATAGAGTTCGCAGTCGGCTGCTTCGTCGTAGGGCTTGGTCAGATTGGTGCAGTCCTCAAGCGGTTTCCATCCTATCACCTCTACTCCGTCGAGCGGAATATGGATGTCGATGTACTGGCGATGAACCTCAAGCACCTGCTTGTCGGTTGTAACGCATGTAGGATTGGTGTTGTTGATGAACAGATTGTCGCCGTCGATGTCAATGCGTCCGCATGGAGTGTTGAGCAGGTCGTGGCTCTTGACATAGTCGAATACTTTCTTGAACAGTGGGTGCAGCGACTCGATGCGGTCGCTATGCTTAAGTGTTGATACGATCATAGGTTCTTATTTTTTAGTTAATATTGTTCTTATCTTGCGCTTGTAAGCTTCGGCGTAGGCACGGCAACCGGTGTCGTTGGGGTGGATTCCCTCAATCATGTCGTCCTCCTTGAGCTTTATCTCGCTGCCATACATATAGTATAGTCCCTTCACGCCTTCTGCCTGGAGCTGCTTGTAGGCCTTGTGCAGAGCCTGACTTGCACGACGATAGTGGTTGGCTATGTCGGCACGGAAGATGCTGTCGGGTTGTGGATGGTTCTCAACCAGCAATATCGGAGCCTTGCTCACGCTGCGAAGCTTGCGCACTCCAGCCAATGCTCGCTTGGTGATTTCGGCTACGGGCAGGTTGTTGCTGTTGGGTATGGGGTCGAGTACGAACAGACGTGCGTCTATCTCGCCCAACATGTCAAACACGGCGGGTTCCATATAGGCGCTGCCCGAGAATCCGAGATTGATCAAAGGAAAGCCCATCTCACGACCTACGATGTTGGGTATGGACATGCCAGGACGCGAAGGCGAAGCTCCGTGAATGATTGATGTGCCGTAAATCACGACGGGACGCTCCTTCGACTGGCGCACAAACTGGAAATAGCTCTTGCTGTCTACTCCCACCGTAAGCCATTTCACGCCGTTGTAATTGGGCAGATACAGCGTGTATTCGGTACGGCGATTGGCAGGAACGGTGAGTTTGGGAAACGATATTGTTATAGTGTCGCCCTTCATGCTCCATCGCATATGGTTGCCTATCCAGTGCATCTTGCCGTCAGCGGCTTTGCCGTAGAGGTCGACACCCGAATGAACCATGCCCGAGAGGTTGAACGTGCCGTAGCTTTGTGATGTGCAGACGTACTTGACTGCGATGTTGGGCGATGTTGTGGCAAAGCGCACGGTGAGTCCGGCGGTCATCGTTGAGTTGCCCCAAACTCTTCCCGGCACAGTAGCCTTGAAGCGTTGCGGCAGTCGGTTGTACGACTTTCCCATCTCCTTGTTCCAAGCACGGCCGCAGATGTAAGGCTCGTTGGCATCGGTAGGGTTCATCCATTTGGTCTGGGCATTTGCCATAGCAGGGATGCCAAGGATGATAATCAGTAAAGAACATAGAATAGTAGAAATTTTCATAGTTTTCAGTTGTTTTGCAGTTTATGGTCAGTCGTTCTATAGTTTTGGGCTATTGTTGTTATAGCCCCGGTCAGTTGTCAATGACTCCGAAGTGGAGCAATGCGTTTCTTATGCCGTCGTCGTCGACGCTGGTGGTGACATAGTCGGCCTCGGCCTTCACCTTGTCGAGTGCATTGCCCATGGCTACACCTACCCCGGCGGCACTAAGCATCGACATGTCGTTGCCTCCGTCGCCAAACGCCATTGTCTCGCTTATGTCCAGTCCCATGTATTGGGCTATGGCACGTATGCCGTTGGCCTTGTCGGCTGCTGCCGATGTTATGTCGCAGAAGGCAGGATACCAGCGTGCCGAAGTGCATCCCGGCAGATCGGGCAATATGCTACGCTCCTCGTCTTCGGTGAGGAATGGCGTTATCTGCAATATGCCCTGGCTGATGACATCGTCAACGGGCACGTCAAACTTATGGTAGTCTACCTTCAGCATATCGTAGAAAACGTGGTTGACCAAGTCGTTGCGATTGATTATCTGTATGTCCTCCTTGCCCACAACCACAGCAGGAAGGTTGCGCTCGTTGCAGAAGTCGACTACGGCATGGGCCTCGTCAAAGGGTATGAGGTCCTCGCGCACGGTATGGTCGCCGTATGTGCAGAGCGCTCCTGTGGCGAGTATGTATCCGTCCATTATCGGTTCCACCTCGCGAATGTTGTTGAGCAACTGTCGCGGACGACCCGTAGCGGTAAATATCTTAACGCCACGGTCGTGAGCCTCTTGCAACGCCTGTATTGTAGACTCGGGTATGCGGTGGGTGTTGAAGCTGACGAGTGTTCCGTCAACATCAAAGAACATTGCTTTTATCATATCTATTGGCAAAGGTACTCAGAAAATGCCAAACATACAAAAGATGGGCACTTGATTGTTGTCAACAATATTATAAGAATGGTGTAAATGTGGGCTGAATCATAAAAAATGACTACTTTTGCATAGCATTTGAATGCCGTCAAAACGAAATGTAGTCCTTTTGCACTCCAAAAGGACTCCTTTTACACTCCAAAAGGACTCCTTTTGAAACCTAAAAGGACTCCTTTTGAAAAGGGTGGGAAATCCATACAATTCTGCATTGAATAACAGACCTAAAAGAAGCACATACATACAAGCAATGGAAATGAACGAACAGACGCAACTCGCGTGGAACATCATAGAGACAACCAATACCAACCTGTTCCTTACCGGTAAAGCCGGTACGGGTAAGACTACGTTTCTGCGCCGGCTTAAGACGGAGTCGTCGAAGCGCATCATCGTCGTGGCTCCTACGGGTATTGCAGCCATCAACGCCGAGGGCACTACCATTCACTCGTTCTTCCAACTTTCGTTTGCGCCCTTTATTCCCGATGCGCAGTACAAGACGAAGGAACAGCAATACCGCTTTTCAAAGCAGAAGATTCGCGTTATACAGTCTATCGACACGCTTGTGATAGACGAGATTTCCATGGTGCGAGCCGACTTGCTCGACGCTGTGGATGCTGTGCTGCGTCGTTTCCGCAAAAACCAGCTGCCGTTTGGAGGTGTTCAGATGGTGATGATAGGCGACCTTGGTCAGCTGGCACCCGTTGCCAAGGACGACGAGTGGCAACTGCTCTCGCGCTATTATGCCACACCCTACTTCTTCTCGTCGCTCGCCTTGCAGCGCACCCGATATGCTATCGTAGAGCTGAAGACCGTTTACCGACAGAACGACCAGCGCTTTCTCGACATACTTAATAAGGTACGCGACAACCATGCCGACGCTTCGGTGCTGGCTGCACTCAACTCCCGATATATTCAGGGATTTCAACCTGATGCCGACGAGGGCTACATACGGCTCGTTACGCACAACTTCCAGGCGCAACGCGAGAACGACCGACAGCTCGACCTGCTGCCTGGCAAGGAGTTTACTTATGAGGCTAAGATTACGGGCAAGTTCCCCGAAATGCTGTTTCCTACCGAACAGACGCTCACTCTGAAGCAGGGCGCTCAAGTGATGTTCGTCAAGAACGATTCGTCGGCTGAAAAAGCGTACTACAACGGTATGATTGGCACCATAGAGGACATCAACCCTAAGAACTTCACGGTGCGCACCAAGGACACCGGCAACGTGATAAAGGTGGAGCCCGACCAGTGGGAGAACACACGATACGAAATAAACGAGAAGACAAACGAGATAACTGAGGAGATTGACGGCACCTTCAAGCAGTTCCCAGTGAAGCCGGCTTGGGCTATAACCGTACACAAGAGCCAGGGATTGACGTTCGATAAGGCTATCATCGACGTTCAGCGTGCCTTCACACACGGTCAGACCTACGTGGCTCTGTCGCGTTGTCGCACGCTCGAAGGACTCGTACTGAGCGCTCCCCTGCCCCAACAGGCCATCATACGCGATGCTGCCGTTGACGACTACGCCACACACGCCATCGAACACACGCCTACCAGCGAGCAGATAGGCCAACTGCAACGCGACTACTATCTGTCGGTGGTGAGCGAACTGTTCGACTTCCGTCCGCTGCTCGACTCGTTCAACCGTATGATCGACCTGCTCACGGGACATTTCCGCCGTGCTTACCCCAAACTGATATTGGAATACAAGGCACGACTGGGCACCATTAAGACACAGATGTACGACGTGGCTGAACGCTTCAAGTTGCAATACAATCAAATCGTAATATCCACAGCCGACTATCAGCACGACCCGCATCTGCAGGAACGGCTCACCAAGGGTGCCACGTATTTCGCACGCACGCTGTCGGATGTTGAGCAACTCGTGAAATCGACCAAGGTGACTACCGACACACAGGACGTAAAGAAGCGTTTCACCGAGCAACATGCAGCTCTCAAGGAAATGATAATGCAGAAGCGCGCGCTGCTCAATTATGTCAAGGACGAAGGTTTCCGACTCAACGACTATCTGCATCAGCGCGCCACAGTATTAATCGGTAAGAAGCCGTAATTGCAGTTAATTGAATGAACATAAAAAAGGCTCTCGCCTATTCCGTTATTCAGGAATGGCGAGAGCCTTTTGAAATATGGGTAGGATTTTATTTTCTATACAATACCCTGAGCCATCATTGCCTTGGCAACCTTGAGGAAACCGGTAACGTTGGCACCACGTACGTAGTTGACATAACCGTCGGCCTGAGTGCCGTACTTGACGCAGTTGGCGTGGATTTCGTTCATGATGCCGTGCAACTTGGCATCAACCTCCTCACTGCTCCAACGCAGACGCTCAGAGTTCTGGCTCATCTCAAGACCAGATACAGCCACACCACCGGCGTTGGCAGCCTTGCCCGGAGCATAGAGCAACTTGGCATCCTGGAACACCTTGATAGCCTCAGGAGTAGAAGGCATGTTGGCACCCTCACTGACAGCAATCACGCCGTTGGCAACAAGTGTACGGGCATCGTCGCCGTCGATTTCGTTCTGTGTTGCTGAAGGCAGAGCAATGTCGGCCTTCTCGCCCCAAGGACGTGCACCGGCTACATACTTCACACCGTATTCCTCAGCATACTCACGGATACGTCCACGCTCTACGTTCTTCAACTCCTTAACGTAAGCGAGCTTCTCAGCATTGATTCCGTCCGGATCGTAGATGTAGCCGTCAGAGTCAGAGAGAGTAACAGGAATAGCACCAAGCTGGATGAGCTTCTCGACAGTATACTGTGCCACGTTGCCCGAACCGCTTACAAGCACACGCTTGCCCTTGATGTCGATGCCACGTGTCTTGAGCATGTTGTCGAGGAAGTAAACGTTGCCGTAGCCAGTAGCCTCAGGACGAATCAGCGAACCGCCAAACTCCTGACCCTTACCAGTCAATACGCCTACGAATGTATGAGTAAGCTTCTTGTACTGACCAAACATGTAGCCTACCTCACGACCACCTACACCTATGTCACCAGCCGGAACGTCCTCGTCAGGACCAATGTGACGATACAACTCGTTCATAAACGCCTGGCAGAAACGCATCACCTCAGCGTTGCTCTTGCCACGCGGAGAGAAGTCGGAACCTCCCTTGCCACCGCCCATAGGCAGAGTAGTGAGGGCATTCTTGAATGTCTGCTCGAAGGCAAGGAACTTCAAGATTGACGGATTTACAGATGCGTGGAAACGAATGCCGCCCTTGTACGGACCAATGGCATTGTTGTGCTGCACGCGATAACCCATGTTGGTCTGCACGTTGCCCTTGTCGTCAACCCATGTCACACGGAATGTGATGATACGATCGGGAATACAAAGACAATCAATAAGATTGGCGCGGTCGAATTCCGGATGACGGTTGTACTCCTCCTCGATAGTTCCGAGAACCTGGCTTACGGCCTGTATATACTCAGGCTCGTTGGGGAAGCGCTGCTTAAGGCGCTCTACTGTTTCAATTGCATTCATTTTTTATGGTGTTTAAGTTTTATCCTTATTGTTAAGTGTTTATCTCTCTGCCAACGGACGATACTCCTTCACGCCAAGCACATTCTTGTATGCAGGACGTATTATTCGACGTCCGTCCATGTTCAACTCCTCTATTCGGTGTGCCATCCAACCTACGATACGCGCCATGGCGAATATCGGAGTGTAGATTTCCTGCGGCAGTCCAATCATCTCGTAGATGAAACCCGAGTAGAAGTCGACATTGGCACAGATAGGTTTCTTGGTGTTGCGATGAGCCTGGACACACTTGATGCCTTCCTGCTCAAGCAGTCGCAAGAACTCATATTCCTTCTCTCTGTCCTTCTCTCTTGCCAGTTCGCCAGCCAGTCGCTTCAACTCCTTGGCACGCGGGTCGCTCAGTGTGTACACCGCATGACCGATGCCATATATCAGACCCGTCTTGTCGTACACCTCCTTGTTGAGTATACGGTTGAGATAAGTGTCAATCTCGTCAATCGAAGTCCAGTCATGAATCTGCTCCTTGAGGTGATGAATCATGTTTATCACCTTAATATTGGCACCACCATGAAGCGGACCTTTCAGCGAACCTATGCCGGCAGCAATGCTCGAATAAGTGTCGGTGCGCGATGAAGAAGTTACGCGCACGGTGAACGTAGAGTTGTTACCACCGCCATGCTCAGCCTGAATGATAAGCAGAAGGTCGAGCATACGGGCGTCAAGTTCAGTGAAGTCTTCATGCTTAAGCATATACAGGAAGTTCTCGGCTATCGACATATTCTCACGTGGATGGCGTATATGCAGCGAACGTCCCTGCACACTATGACGATATATGTTGTAAGCATAAGCTATGACAGTGGGGAAACGCGCAATCAGTTCCACCGCCTGACGCATCAGATTGTCGCGTGAGAGATCGTCGGGATTGGGGTCGAACGTGTACATCTCCAACACGCTACGCGCAAGGATGTTCATGATGTTCGAACCCTCAAGGTCGATGATGTGAACGATAGTCTTGTGGTCGAGCGACATATTCTCGTTGATAAGCTCACGGAATGCTTCAAGATCCTCTTTGTCGGGCAAATTTCCCGAAAGAAGCAAATATGCGATTTCTTCAAAGCCGAAACGACGCTCATTTATAATAGGTGTAACAAGGTCGTCAAGCTCATAGCCACGATAGAACAATTTGCCCTCGGTAGGCTCCAGATGTCCGTCGTCCGATCGCTCGTAGCCCACAACATTACCAATGTTGGTAAGACCTACAAGCACACCGCTTCCGTCCTCGTTGCGCAAACCGCGCTTCACGCCATACTTCAGAAACAAATCGTTGTCAATCTTGCACGAGTTCTTAACCTCGTCCGACAATTTGTAAATCAAATATTCCTTGTTCATAAATGCTACCGTTTATTGATTGTACGCTTTTGGGTGTTATCTATCTCTTTACCTTTACGGTGCATGCCGACTAAATACTATTGTTTAACAATTCTGTGCGGCAATAATGATTATTAGACTGCAAAAATACGAAAAATATTTTATTTCGTCATATTTTTCTAAAAACAAATTACTAAATGACAAGAAAAATAGCAAAAACCGACAATTTGAATAAAAACAACACATAAAAAACAATTTGTATACAATATGCTTCATATTAATGTTTATACGTCTCTACACTTACATTTCTTCATATATGTGTGGGAACACGGAACTTTTTTTCAAAAATAAACGCCAAAAAAGTTTGGAGTGTGTAAAAAAATATCATATCTTTGCATCAGTTATCCTGAAAACAATCTTTTTACCTTAAAGAAAG
>JAIJMN010000058.1:0-12695 GCA_022735715.1 Prevotella sp. | reverse complement strand
GTTAAATGTCAGACTCGTAAATGGGGAACTTTTCATCTGACAAATATACAGAATTCCAATGATTTCAAAGAACAAAAGATGTGTATAAAGGGTAGGGCAACACCCTGGGTAAAAGTATCACAAATACCAATGCGCCCTGCAAGGGCAAAAGCGTTAATTATCAATGCTTTTGCCCTTGCAGGGCGTTTTGCTATTTTCAATCCGTACACCCAAGGCGCTGCCTTGGGCTATGTGCTTTTTGGGCTTTCAGCCCGCTTTGTTTGACTTTTGACACATCCTCTGGAGCAAACAATAACGTAACGGCGGACTCCCGTCCGACGCGCAAACTTACAGTATTGACATCTTTAATACAGATATTACTGATTTAGCTTGTGCGTCGGACGGGAGTCCGCCGTTTATGTTTTTTGCTTAAACTCTTTGCTTTCCTTTTACTCCTCCAGCGCTGCTGTAAATTCGCGGTGGAAAGTTGAGAAGAAGTGAATGATTTCGTTGCGTGCCTCTTCGTCGAGAGTCCATACGCTTTCTTCGCCGTTGCGGTGAGCCTGGATGCGACGTACGCAGCGTGCAATCTTTCGTTTGTTGTTGCGTGCCTGCAACTGGTCGCCCTGAATGGGGTTCTGCGAGATGTACGAGAAGGCAACGAGACGCTTCATGAATGTCTCGTATCGATTGAAGAGCAGAGCCTGTCGCATCATCTTTTCGGTGTCGTTGTCGAGATTTTCCATGTCAATCAGACCCTCAAGATGCTCGTGGCTCCAGTCGTCTTCGCTCAGCCAGAACCACTGGAATCCGTATTTCTGCTCCATAGCCATCAGTCGCTGTGCTATGGAGTCCTCGTCCTGGGCATCGGCGGCGCTGAATACGCCGAACGCGAAACGTGCCAGAGCCACGCCGTTGAGCTCCACTTCGTCGGCACCCTCAACGTCTTCGCCACTCAATAGTACACGCCAGCGCGACGACTTGTTCTTGATGAGAGCCGAGTGTGCCCCCATCAGTATATCAGACAGCGGACCCTCGGCGTCAATCTCGCCCACCAGCGCCATACGGTTGCGCATGTCGCGTATAGAGAGGCGTGCGTCGTCGCCCAACACGCACATATAGTTGAGCTTGTCGTCGGCCAGTGACACCTGAAAGCGGTCGTTGTTGCTGTCGCCGACGAATGCGTAGCGATAGTCAGCCAGGTTGTTGTGTGTGATGTTGATGTCGCCCGTGATGCGCTGACCGTCAGCATCTGTTATGCAGAATCCCACATACGGGATGGTGAGACGTATTGTGAAGGGGTTGCCTTTGCGCGGAGTGAGGCGGCAGGCGATGCCGTCGTCGCCGAAATCGTCCTTGTGCAGCACGTAGCCTTCGTCCGTTCGCTTGGCCTTATCAATCTCAACGTTGCCGTAATGCCATGTAAATTCGAAGACAATCTCGTCCTCGTCGTTGCGCACAACCTTGACGAAGCGGTCGGGCGACACGCCCAGATATACTGCCTCTGCAGGCTTCACCTCCTCGTCGTCGTCGCCGAGCACAGCCATCTGCAGACGTCCGATAGTGGGGTCGTCCTCCCATTCGTCGTCGGCAGCGTTGTCGGTGCGGAACACCACGAATGTGAGACGATGCTGCTCGCGTGTGCCGTCGGGGCGGCAGAGGAAGTAGCTTGTCTCTTCAGGAATATAAATAGGTGAGCTTATGTATGGGCTCATGCAACGAGCCGAAAATTCCAACTCTGTCCATGCAGAGCCAGTAGATGTAGTATTATTGGTAGCCATAAAAATTATAATGTTATCCTTTTGGGGCTGCAAAGGTACTCATTTTTTGTGACATTTGAAAGCATGCAGGCACAAACAAATTGCATTCGGCAGAAGTTCGGATTTATGCCGAAAGACTGAATTATTGTATATTTATACATTACACATCCGTTTATCGGCAAGGAATGGCGGAGTTTATCGTATTAGTTATCAATTTGTTTGCAGCATTGCAGCAGAACTCTTAACTTTGTATTCTCGTTTTCGGGAAACCGTATAATTATACATAAAATCGAATGAAAATCGTTGGTCTGAAAAAATGTAGTTCTTTTGGTGTGCAAAAGGACTCGTTTTGGTGAGCAAAAGGACTCGTTTTGGAATGCAAAAGGACTCCTTTTGAAAAGCGCACTGAAAACGTCGGTCCAACGCTTATTGTTTTACAGTAGAATACAACCAATATTTACATGACAAAAATGTCGGAAAACAAAGAACAGAATCTTAAGAAACGTCCCTCGGCAGCGATGTCGCTCATGCCGCTGCTTGTACTCGTGGTCTTGCTCACATTCGTAATACGTGCCTTCGGCAGCGACTCGCTTGCCGGTGCGTCGCAGATAGCCCTGCTTGCAGCTTCGGCATTCTGCGTGCTCATAGGTATGTGGCGGCTCCATGTACCGTGGTCGAGTTTTGAGAAAGCCATAGTCAAGAACGTGTCGAGTGTGGCAAGTGCCATAATCATACTGCTGCTCATAGGTGCGCTCGGCGGAGCGTGGATGCTGAGCGGAGTGGTTCCCACCTTAATATATTATGGTATGCACATCATCCATCCCGACATATTCCTCGTGTCGAGCTGCATTATCTGCGCCCTCGTGAGTGTAATGACGGGTTCGTCGTGGACTACCATTGCCACGATAGGCATTGCGCTGATGGGCATAGGCAGGGCACAGGGCTTTGTAGACGGATGGATAGCAGGAGCCATAATATCGGGTGCCTACTTCGGCGACAAGATTTCGCCGCTGTCTGACACTACAACTCTGGCGTCCGGCTCGTTGGGCGTTCTGCTGTTCGACCATATACGCTATATGGTATACACCACCGTTCCGTCGATAGTGATAGCGTTGATGGTGTTTGCCGTGGCAGGACTTCTGTGCGACACCAACACCGCCCAGGACATCAGTACGTTTGCGCTTGCGCTCAAGTCGCGCTTCTGCATATCGCCGTGGCTGCTGCTTGTGCCCGTGCTCACGGGCGTGTTGATAGCCAGGCGCGTTCCGCCCATCATCACGCTGTTCCTCTCGTCGCTTATGGCTGTTGTGGCTGCCGTGGTGTTTCAGGCCGATGCGCTGCGCGAGATCGACCCTTCGATGTTCAAGGCGGCTATGCGTTGTCTGTACGACAGCACTCAGCTTGCCACCGACGATGCCACCCTTGCCGGACTGGTAGGAACGCGCGGCATGGCTGGAATGATGGGTACGATATGGCTGATAGTGTGCGCCATGTGCTTTGGCGGATGCATGTCGGCAGGCGGAATGGTTGGCGGCATCACCCGACTGTTCATCCACATGGTCCACAGCCGTACGTCGCTCGTGGCGTCGACAGCCGCTTCGGGTGTCATGCTCAACATAGCCATAGCCGACCAGTATCTGTGTATATTGCTGATGGGCAATATGTTTCGCGACATTTACGATCGTGAGGGCTACGAACGCAAGCTCCTGAGCCGCACAACCGAAGACTCGGTGACGGTGACATCGGTGCTTGTGCCGTGGAATACGTGCGGAATGACGCAGAGCACGGTGCTCGGCGTGTCTACATGGACGTATCTGCCGTATTGCATTTTCAACATTCTCTCGCCGGTGATGAGTGTAATCGTGGCTGCAACGGGCTATTGCATTGTGCACCGCAAACCTTCGCCCAAGGATACAACAGAGCAGTAAAAGATAAAAAAATATAACAGAATTGCACGAAACGGCTGTATATAAATAATTATTAATAACTTTGTCGTATCATACTTTAAACCAAGATTGTACTAATAACTTAAAACAACAATGAAACGACAAATCAAATTGTTCGTTGCCGTATTGATTGCGGTGATGATGGCTGTGCCTACTATGGCTGCCAAGAAGAAGACAACTACGCAAGAACCCGACCGCAAAGTGTGGGCCGACCTATGCTACAAGATAGCCCGTCCGGTGCTTGAAAATATGAGCAAGGGCAATTTCCAGAAGGACTTCACGCTCGAACTGAGCCCCAAGTGGGACGGTCGCGACACACGTGTGGCTTATCTTGAGGCTTTCGCCAGACTCATGGCAGGCATCAGTCCGTGGATAGCGCTGCCCGACGACGGCACTCCTGAGGGAGCGCAGCGCAAGCAACTGCACACATGGGCAATACAGGCATACAAGAATGCGGTAGACCCAAACAATCCCGACCATATCACATGGCTCTGCAACGTGGCACAGCCGCTGTGCGATGCCTCATATCTCGTGGAGAGCTTCATGCGCGCTCCCGAGGCAACATGGGACCAGCTCGACAACGTAACCAAGCAACGCTACATCGACGGACTCAAGAGTCTGCGCACAATAAGCCCCGCCTACAACAACTGGCTGCTCTTCCGCTGCATGGTTGAGGCTTTCTTCATGAGCATAGGCGAGGAATATGACGGATATGTAATGACCGTCGGACTGCGCAAGATGAGCGAGTGGTATCTGAGCGACGGATGGTATAGCGATGGTCCGGAGTTTGCCATGGACTACTACAACGCTTATGTCATGCACCCGATGATGGTTGAGGTGGTGGAGATTTGCAAAAAGCACAACTTCCCCACACCCGTTTCGCTCGACCTCGCAGTGAAGCGCATGAACCGATACAACGAAATCATTGAGCGTTTCATCTCGCCCGAGGGCGCATATCCTGCCGTAGGACGCTCTGTAATATATCGTATGGGCGCATTCCAGACACTCGCCATGTCGGCTTGGAAGTACGGATTGCCCGAAAGCCTTAGCAACGGTGGCGTGCGCTCGGCACTCACTGCCGTAATGAAGCGTATGTTTGCCGTCGACGGCAACTTCACCGACAAGGGTTACTTGCAGCTTGGCTTTGCAGGACACCAGCCCGGACTTGCCAACTACTATTCCAACAACGGCTCGCTGTATATGACCTCGCTCGTGTTCATGCCGCTCGGATTGCCAGCCACACATCCTTTCTGGTCAGCTCCGGCAGAGCAGTGGACATCGCAGAAAGCGTGGAGCGGACAGCCGTTCCGTGAGGATTATCACACCTCACTGCGCAAGTAGCCAATGCGTTCAAGAGGAGGATGTCAAAATAGAAGTTAAAGGAAGTTTGGGCTTCGCCCGTAGTAAAATTCCTATAACTCCCATTTTGACATACTCTCCATTATACTAATAAACTAAAATAAACATAGAAGAACAATGAAGAAAAGCTATTTGGCAATCTCGCTTCTCGCACCGCTCGCTGCACAGGCAGCCTACGGAGCCAAGAAGGTGAAGACAACAACCGACCCGAATCGCCCCAACGTCATTATCATCCTTGCCGACGACCTCGGCTATGGCGACCTTGGATGCTACGGAGCCAAGAACGTCAAGACTCCTAATGTCGACCGGCTCGCAAGTCAGGGCATACGTTTCACCGACACACATGCCATCGCTGCCACAAGTACTCCGTCACGCTACTCTATACTTACGGGCGAATACGCATGGCGACGTCCCGATACTGACATCGCACCGGGCAACGCCGGCATGATCATACACCCCGAACAGTACACCATGGCAGACATGTTCCGCAGTCAGGGCTATCGCACTTGCGCCATCGGCAAGTGGCACTTGGGCATCGGAGCCAAAACCGGCACGCAGGACTGGAACGCTCCGCTGCCCGCATCGCTCTCGGATATAGGCTTCGACTACCACTATATCATGGCTGCTACAGCCGATCGTGTGCCCTGCGTATTCATTGAGAACGGCAATGTAGCCAACTACGACCCCTCGGCACCTATACATGTGAGCTACAAGAAGAACTTCCCGGGTGAACCTACTGGCAAGAATAATCCCGAACTGCTGTACAATCTGAAGTCGACACCTGGCTGCGGTCACGACCAGTCTATCGTCAACGGCATCGGTCGCATAGGATATATGAAGGGTGGCGGCAAGGCTTTGTGGAAGGATGAGGACATCGCCGACTCTATCACATCGCACGCTATCAACTTCATCAAGGCCAATAAGAACAATCCGTTCTTCATGTACTTCTGTACAAACGACGTGCATGTGCCTCGTTTCCCGCATCCGCGCTTCCGCGGACAGAGCGGTATGGGACTGCGCGGTGACGCTATCGTGCAGTTCGACTGGGCTGTAGGTCAGCTCATGGAGACTCTCGACAAGCTCGGTATTGCCGACAATACTATCATATTGCTGTCGAGCGACAACGGACCTGTTATCGATGACGGCTATCAGGATCAGGCTGCCGAGCTGCTCAACGGACACAAACCTGCCGGACCGTGGCGCGGCAACAAGTACAGCGCATACGAAGGCGGCACCGCAGTGCCTATGATTGTACGCTGGCCGGGCAAGGTGAAGGGTGGACAGACATCTACAACACTCACCTCGCAGATTGACTGGATGGCGTCGTTGGGCAATCTCATCGGTGCACGATTTCCCAAAGGCAGCGCTCCTGACAGCGAAAACCGACTCGGCAACTGGCTCGGTACCGACAAGACCGACCGTCCGTATGTACTCGAACTGGCTTACAACCGATGCATGTCGGTGCGCACCAGCGAATGGAAATATATCGAACCGAGCGACGGACCGAAGATTCTCAGTTGGGCACCGGGCATGGAGACAGGTAGCGAACAGCAACCGCAGCTCTACAACATAAAGAATAATGTGTGGGAGAAGGAGAATGTAGCTACTCAGCATCCGCAACTCGTGTACGACATGCAGAACATTCTGCGCAAGGCACGACAGAAGAGTGGCATGTAAGAACTTGAATAACGGCAAAATAAAAACTGGGAGAGCAGACAATGAAGTCAGCTCTCCCAGTTTTTTATTATTGTAGTATATGTTTTCCGTATTACTCAGTTGCACCGTTGATAGCCTCAAGAAGCTTCACTGCATCGACATACTGAGCAATGCCTTCAGCCACCATCTTGGCGTCGCGCATGGCAAGAACCACTGTTGAAGGACGGTTGACAACGTCGCCACCGGCAAACACTCCCTGACGTGTAGTCATACCGTAAGGCTTCTCGCGTGTAATGACATATCCGCGATCGTCAACGTCTATGCCCTTGGTTGTAGAAACGATGCGGCTGGCAGGAGCCGAACCAAGAGCCATAAGTACGTAGTCGGCCTTCTCGACACGGCGGTTGCCCTCCTTGTCTTCAATCACTACCTCAGTCATCTTGCCCTCATCGTTGCTGTGAATCTCAACGATGTTCGACTCCCAGATGAATCCTACGCCTTCCTTTACGGCATCGTCGTACTCCGAACGCAATGCGCTCATCTCGTTGATGGTGCGGCGATAAACCACGTTTACGCTCTCTGCACCCATACGTGTGGCTGTACGAGCGGCATCCATAGCTGTGTTGCCACAACCGATAACGAAGCAGCGGTCGCCCTTCTCGATAACAACCTCCTTGCGTTCGAGGTTGCCCTCGTTGTACAGACTTACGCGGCGCAAGAACCAAATGGCCTGACGTACGCCCTTGATGTCGCCTCCCGGAATCTGAAGTTTCTGCGGACGGCCCGTACCTGTACCCATAAAGATGGCGTCAAAGCCTTGGGCGAAGAGGTCATCAACGGTATAATCCTTGCCGATAGTGGTGTTGCAGTGGATGATAACACCCAGTTCCTCCATCTTCTTAATCTCTCGGCGCACAATATCCTTAGGCAAACGATACTCTGGAATACCAAACATGAGCACGCCACCGGGTTCCGATTCCATCTCGAATATCTCCACATTGAATCCCTGACGTGAAAGATCGCCGGCGATAGTGAGTCCGGCAGGACCTGAACCGATTACAGCCACACGTCCGCGGGTCTTCGGTTGCAGCTTCTCACGAATCAGTCCCATGTTGCCGTCGAAGTCGGCGAGGAAGCGTTCGAGCTTGCCCACGTGTATTTCCTGGCCCTTCTTGCCGAGCACGCAGTGTCCTTCGCACTGCTTCTCGTGCGGGCAAACGCGTCCGCATACAGCCGGAAGGTTACTCTTTTCGTTAATGATATGCATGGCATTGCCGAAGTTTCCCATCGACAACTCGTGAATCCAGTCTGGTATGTCATGGCTTATCGGGCATCCCTTCTTGCACTGTGGTATCTTGCAGTGCAAACAACGCTTTGCTTCTTCGATAGCCTCGTGCATGGTATAGCCCTCATTGACCTCTTTAAATAACTTCTTTTCCTGTTCCATTTTTTTTGTTAGCTTTTAGTTTTGTTGAATGGTTCTGTTGGGTTTCCAAACATGTTTAGCTGCAAAGTTAGGTTTTTTTCGTTACAAATTGCTGCAAAAATGTACACTTATTTGTACAGATTGTGAATATTGGAAGATATATGAGTTAAATATGTTAAAACCCAAGTCATCGCACGCATATACATTATTATTTTAAGTACTTTTGTACAATCTGATATTAATAATTATAAAATCAGACATCACTAAAACAACTATATGCATACAGACAACAAATTTAGGCAACCGCGACAGGCTGCGATTGCTTTGGCAATGCCGCTCGCTCTGGCAGGACTGACGCTCATGCCGCAGGGCATTAACGCCATTCCACTGCGTTCCGGACTTGTGATTGAACAGCCGACCAAACAGTCTGATGAGACGTTTGCGGTCAAGAACGTGGCACAGATCAATCCGCACACCATCGAGATCAACTACACCGACGGCCGACAGATGACCCTCGACTTCTATGGCGACAACATAATGCGAATGTTTCGCGATGATAAGGGTGGGGTAGTACGCGACCCTGTGGCTACACCACCGGCAAAGATACTCACCGAATTCGCACGTCGCATGACGGTAAACATCAGCGCCATTGACGTAGACGGAACCTTGCAGATAACCACACCCGCCGTGAGTGTCAACATCGACAAGCACACCGGCAACATGAACATTGTCGACCTGCGCACCGGAAAGACCGTTATAGAGAACCTCACACCAGCCAAAATAGACAAGGGATGTACTTCGGTGACGATGCGTTCGCACGACGGCGAGTACTTTTATGGAGGTGGAGTGCAGAACGGTCGTTTCTCGCATCGTGGCGAGAGCATTGCCATCGAGAACACCAACAGCTGGGTTGACGGTGGCGTAGCGTCGCCCACACCGTTTTACTGGAGCACCGGTGGCTACGGAGTGATGTGGAATACGTTCCGTCCGGGACGCTACGACTTCGGTCACG
Organism: Prevotella sp.; assembly: GCA_022735715.1. Taxonomy (GTDB): domain Bacteria; phylum Bacteroidota; class Bacteroidia; order Bacteroidales; family Bacteroidaceae; genus Prevotella. Next base: position 3,557 of record JAIJMN010000058.1, on the reverse strand, counting down.
ACACTCCTGGCGAAGTGCGTCTGCAGCACTCTGAGGACTATCTCGACATGTTTGTAATGCTTGACGCGACTCCCGTTCAGCTGCTCAACGACTTCTATCAGCTCACTGGCAACCCCGTTCTGATGCCGAAGTTCGGTTTTTATGAGGGCCATCTGAATGCCTACAACCGCGACTATTGGAAGGAAGACAAGAACGGAGCGATGGTTTTCGAGGACGGAAAGACGTATAAGGAGAGCCAGAAGGACAATGGCGGAACCAAGGAGAGCCTTAATGGCGAGAAGAACAACTACCAGTTCTCGGCACGTGCAGCCATCGACCGCTACGTCAACAACGATATGCCGCTCGGATGGTTCCTTCCCAACGACGGATATGGAGCCGGTTACGGACAGACAGGTTCGCTCGACGGCAACATAGACAACCTGCGTCAGTTTGGCGACTATGCCCGTTCGAAGGGTGTGGAGATTGGTTTGTGGACCCAAAGCGACCTTCATCCCAAGGCAGGAATAGAACCTTTGTTGCAGCGCGACATCGTTAAGGAGGTGCGCGATGCCGGAGTGAGAGTGCTGAAGACCGATGTTGCATGGGTAGGCTACGGCTATTCGTTCGGATTGAACGGCGTTGCTGATGTGGCTCAGGTCATGCCATACTACGGATCGGACGCGCGTCCGTTCATAATAACGCTCGATGGATGGGCTGGAACGCAACGTTACGCCACCGTATGGAGTGGCGACCAGACCGGAGGCGACTGGGAATACATACGTTTCCACATACCTACATTCATAGGTTCTGGCTTGTCGGGTCAGCCAAACATCACGAGCGACATGGACGGAATATTCGGAGGCAAGAACGTTCCGGTAAATGTGCGCGAGTTCCAGTGGAAGACCTTCACACCGATGCAGCTCAATATGGACGGTTGGGGAGCCAATCCCAAGTATCCGCACATACTCGGCGAGCCTGCAACAAGCATCAACCGCTCTTATCTGAAGCTTAAGTCGATGCTCATGCCGTACACCTATACCATAGCCCACGAGGCTATAGACGGTAAGCCGATGATACGTGCCATGTTCCTCGACTACCCCAACGACTACACCCACGGCACCAAGACCGAGTATCAGTTTATGTACGGTCCGTCGATGCTCATAGCGCCTGTATATCGTGAGACGCGTGCCGACAAGGACGGCAACGACATACGCAACGGCATATATATGCCAGAAGGCACATGGATAGACTACTGGAACGGCGACGCATACGAGGGCGGACGCATCATCAACGAGTATCCGGCACCGCTCTGGAAGATTCCGGTATTTGTCAAGGCAGATGCCGTCATACCTATGACCAATCCCAACAACAATCCGTCGCAGATACGTCAGGACTACCGTGCTTACGAAATATACGCTTCGCCTAACGGAACGTCATCGTTCAGAGAGTATGACGACGACGGCACTACAATACAGTATCTGCATGGCGATGGCGTAACCACCGACGTAAGCGTATGCACCAACGGCAAGGGACGCATGCATGTAGACATCGACCGTGCCCTCGGCATGTACAACGGATATGAAGCCGAGAAGCTCACCGAGCTGCGCGTCAACGTGACAAGCGCCCCGAAGAAGGTGACGGCACGCATCGGCAAGACCACAGTCAAGCTCGCTCAGGTGCAGACACTTGCCGACTTTGAGAAGGGCGACAACGTGTATTACTACGATGCCGAGCCCAACCTCAACCGCTTCTCTACACCCGGCACCGATGCGGCAAAGGTTGTGATAAAGAAGAATGCGCAACTGCTCGTCAAGATACAGAAGACCAATGTCAAGGACAACGCCATAGCTGTAGCCATTGACGGATTCGAATTCAACACAGGCGGACGCATGTTGCAGCACAGCGGAGCGCTCACGGCTCCCGAAGCACAGATTGCCGAGGCAGGATGTGGCGTATTCGACCTGACTCCTTCGTGGAAACCGCAGCCCAATGCCGACTATTATGAGATAGAATACGACGGCATGCTGTATTCTACCATCCACGGAACGCAGTTCAGCATCGACCAGCTTCAGCCCGAGACAGAGTACAGCATGAAGGTGCGCGCAGTCAACCGCGACGGAGCATCCGACTGGACCACGGTCAAGGGCAAGACCCTCAACAATCCGCTTGAGTTTGCCATCAAGGGCATCAAGGCCCAGACATCGTTCCAGGACCAGCCCGGACAGCGCGTGGCTAAGCTCTTCGACTTCGACAAGAAGACCTCATGGCATTCGCAGTGGGGCAAGAGCGAAGCCATACCGGGCGACGTCACTATCGACCTGCGTTCGGTCAACAAGCTCGACCGTATGGAATACATTCCGCGTGAGGATGCCGGCAACGGCACAATCATGGAAGGCACCATCTCTTATAGTATGGATCGCCAGAAGTGGTCGACACCGGTTCCGTTCGTATGGAAGGCAGACAACACCACCAAGACATTCGCGTTTGAAGGCAATCCTGAGGCACGTTACGTTCAGATGCACCTGACCAAGGCTGTAGGCAACTTCGCTTCGGGCTGTGCCATGTATATATATAAGGTGGAAGGAAGCCAGAGCGTGCTGCAGGGCGACATCAATCACGACAACCGTATCGACGAGAACGATCTCACGTCGTATATGAACTACACCGGACTAAGACGTGGCGACAGCGACTTCGACTATGTAAGTGCGGGCGATATCAACCGGAATGGACTCATCGACGCATACGACATATCGTGCGTGTCGAACGAACTCGACGGCGGAGTATATCCCAAGAACGACCATTGTTCGGGTTCGCTCGTGCTCACACCGAGCCGCACCACATTCGCCGCAGGCGACGTTATAGAGCTGAAGGTGCAGGGCAAGGCGCTCCACTGGGTCAACGCTCTGAGCTTCGCATTGCCTTACAACACCGACGAACTGGAATATGCAGGCATCGAACTGCTCAACATGAAGGAACTGGTAAACCTCACTTACGACCGTCTGCACACCAACGGACAGAAGGAACTGCTGCCTACATTCGTCAACCGTGGCAACAACTTCCTGCTCGAAGAAGGCGACAGCGACCTCTTCGTGCTCAAGTTCAAGGCCAAGAAGGCAGGCAAGTTCACGCTGAAGATGAAGGACGGCATGCTCGTCGACCGCAATCTCGGCACAATTCTGCTGAAGTAACATCACAAATCATACAACCCCCTCTTTCAACCCCTTATTTAAGCCCAAAACAGCACGATTCATACTGTTGCAAACATCTTAAACTATAGCATAAAATGCTGAACCGGAATAAAAGTTGTTAAATGTTTGCGTGCGATGTACTATATTTATATTAATGTTGGTAACTTTGCAGTCGGAAAACTCAAACGGCGGATTGAGTTTTCCTCAAAGGGTTTTCGTATAGCCAAGCCGTGGTGCAGGGCGTACGTCATACACAATTAATAATTAGAGATAACAATATAGTAAAGTAAATCCTTAAATTAGCAGACAATGTCTTTCCGTATATTCTTTATATTTTTATCGTGCGCACACGCATGTCCTCACGATGAAGATCCGAAAACGTTTATGTCA
>JAIJMN010000322.1:0-1786 GCA_022735715.1 Prevotella sp. | reverse complement strand
ATGAGTCGTGTTGACGGACTGAGCAATGCTGAGATTGCTGAGCGTCTTTGTATTAGTAAGCGTACTGTGGAGACGCATATTTCTGCCGCTCTTGCCCATTTGCGCAAATTATTGCCATTACTTGCAATATTAACATTGATTAACTATAAATAGCTACGTGTGGTTGCCGGTTTTTTACTCTTATTAATGTAACCTAACAATAATAAGAGAAAACCGTATGATAAAGATTAAGTTTTTATTCCTACTGGCTTTCATAACATTTTGTAATGTTGTAGAAGCTTCCAATAATAACCGCGTTATACCAGTTCCTTCTGTTGCACAGTTGAATTGGCAAAATGCAGAGATTGCTGCTGTATTTCATTACGATTTGCATGTATTTGACGGTGTCAGATATAGTCAGCCCCATAATAGAATAACTCCCATTGCAGACATGAACATATTCAATCCACAATATTTGGATACCGACCAGTGGATACGTTCTGTAAAAGCTATGGGAGCCAAGATTGCAATTATTACGGCAACGCATGAGACAGGTTTTGCTATGTATCAGTCTGATGCCAATCCTTATTGTCTTAAGGCTTTAAAGTGGCGTGACGGTAAAGGCGACATAGTTAGAGATTTTGTAAACTCATGTCGAAAATATGGTATTTTGCCTGGTATATATATAGGTATACGTTGGAACTCGTTTTTAGGTGTTCATGATTTTATGATGCCTAATGATGGTAGTGGATTTCAGAAGAATCGTCAGAAGTTTTACAATCGTATGTGTGAGCGTATGACAGAAGAACTTATGTCACGATATGGTGAGTTAGCTGTTGTATGGTATGATGGCGGTGGTCATGGTCCTGAACTTGGCGGACCTGATATTTTGCCAATAGTTGAACGTTATCAGAAGAATATAATATTCTATCATAACAGTCAGCGTGCAGATATGCGTTGGGGAGGTTCAGAAACAGGAATGGTTCCATATCCATGTTGGGGTACTTATCCTTTCCCGTATTCTCATTCTAAGAATCAAGATGTAATATTCAAAGACGACAATCGACTCCTTAAGAATGGTGATCCAGATGGTGGCTATTATATGCCTGCCATGTCTGATGTCCCATTGCGTGGATATAATGGACGTCACGAATGGTTTTGGGAACCGGATGACGAATCGCATATACAGTCTCTTGATAAGTTGATTGAAATGTATTATAATTCAGTCGGACACAATTCAACATTGATTATTGGTGTGACTCCCGATACAAGAGGTTTGTTGCCTGCAGCTGACAATATCAGAATGAAGCAGTTTGGTGATGAAATAAAACGTCGTTTTGCTCAACCCATAGCAGAGGTAAGAGGTTGTGGCAAACGTTTGGAGATGAATTTGAACAGACCATACCATATTGACGCTATTGTATTATGTGAAGACATAAGTAAGGGTGAACGAGTGCGTCAGTATAAAGTAGAAGGAAAAGTGAACGGTAAGTGGAAAATGTTGACAACGGGATCGTGTATCGGTCATAAAAAGATTGATACAGTAGTTGCAGATAAAGTCTCGGCATTGCGATTACGTGTAGATAAGGCCGTTGATGTTCCACATATTTCCCGTTTTGCTGTATATGCTTATTAAAATGAAAATACAGATAACAGGTAGAAATGTATGAATAAGATAGATGAATTGCTTAAGCGCTATTGGAATGCTGATGTGCCCCAAATGCCTGAGAACGAAATTGGCAATGCACTTGAGGCATTTCGAGATAGAAGAAGCGCTTATGAACGAAAACGCAGTCGTAGGAAGATG
>JAIJMN010000321.1:0-1793 GCA_022735715.1 Prevotella sp. | reverse complement strand
CGACGAAAAAAAACTCTATATTACTTGCAAATAATACAAAAATTACTATTTTTGCAGTTGAAACAAGAGACATGCGGTTATAATCCTATTGTCTCATGAAAATGGCATCATCGCAACGGATGAAAGCCTCTTTGAAAAACATTAGATTTTGAACCGTAAAAAACTTTAGACTATGTATTGGACACTTGAATTGGCTTCCAAACTGGAAGACGCACCCTGGCCCGCAACAAAGGACGAGCTTATAGATTATGCAATGCGCTCTGGCGCTCCTCTCGAAGTTCTTGAGAACCTTCAGGAGATAGAGGATGAGGGCGATGTATATGACAGTATCGAAGATTTGTGGCCGGATTATCCTACAAAGGAGGACTTCCTCTTCAACGAGGACGAATACTAATCGCTCAAAAAGATAGGCTTCGCGTCTGCTTAGAGCACAAAAATACAAGCGGTATGGAGATTTCGTAATGAAATTTCCATACCGCTTTTTTTATGCTTTCAATTGCTTTACCTTGCACCTTTCATCATGTCTTTTCTCATTTTCTCGCGCCATGTGATCCCGAATGCGAGACAATGGAAAAACCATAAAGCGCAGTATGGTTTTCCCTAAAGATACGGGGGAAATCTTTCGTATCGTTTTTTTTTTATATCCTCTTCATCCGCCTGTAACATCATTGCAACACCCTGCCGATACCTTTGCACACAGAATAATGATGTAACAGATATTTCATGAACAGAAGAATTAAGAAGATTTCATTGTTTGTCGTTATGGCGATGATGGGGTGCTGCCGCATGTCGGCACAGCCGGTGAATGCGCCTGCAACAGAACGTCCCCGACTTGTAGTAGGCATAGTTGTCGACCAGATGCGCTGGGACTATCTCTACCGTTATCAGAAACGCTATGTCGAGGGTGGTTTCCGCAGGTTGCTCAACGAGGGGTTCTCGTGCGAGAATACCCGTCTGCCGTATGTGCCTTCGGTCACGGCAATAGGCCATACGTGCATATATACGGGTAGCGTTCCGTCAATACACGGCATTGCGGGCAACAATTTCGTTAAGGACGGCAAGAAGGTGTATTGCACCGACGATGCCACAGTGAAGCCTGTAGGCACTACGAGCGATGCCGGACTGATGTCGCCCCGTAATATGTGGGTCACCACTATTGGCGACGAGATGAAGATAGCTTCCAACGGACGAACCAAGGTGGTGGGAGTGGCACTTAAGGACCGTGCCTCAATCCTGCCTGCCGGACACAATCCCAATGGCGCTTTCTGGTTTGACGACCAGACAGGCAACTTCATCACCAGCACCTATTATATGAACGATTTGCCCTCGTGGGTGAAGACGTTCAACGGCGAACGCATCCCCGACCGCTATCTTTCAGAAAAGTGGAACACCCTCTACGACAAGTCGTCTTACATCGAAAGTACTGCCGACGACACTGAATACGAGAACGGAATAAAGAAGGGCGTGAAGCCTACCCTGCCTCTCAACCTTCCGGCGCTGTACAAGAAGTACGGCTATAATATAATAAGGAATACGCCGTTCGGCAATTCGCTGACGCTCGACTTTGCCAAGGCAGCCATCGAAGGCGAACAGCTTGGTGCCGACGACGAGACCGATTTGCTCACGGTGAGCTGTTCGAGCACCGACTATATAGGTCATCAGGTGGGCACGCATGCCATTGAGACTGAAGACACTTATCTGCGTCTCGACAAGGCGGTAGCCGACTTTCTGTCCTTTCTTGACGCTAAGGTGGGCAAGGGCAACTACCTCGTTTTCCTCAGTGCCGACCATGG
>JAIJMN010000320.1:0-1795 GCA_022735715.1 Prevotella sp. | reverse complement strand
TAAAAGGCATACTGTTGACCATCACCCTTTTTCCCCATCTCAATTGTGGACTCAATAAAGATTTTATATAATTAGTCTTTTCGCTTTTATATCTAACATCAAATTGATCATAGGCAAAGAGAAAAACTATTTTAGCTTCATCACAAAGATAACTACTCAAAAAATGAATGTTTGGGGTGAAATATAGTGTTGGATATGATACCCATTCTAATATACATATAACTTGATTATTTGAAAATGTCGTATCTAAGATTTTAGCTCGAAAGAATGGGGTAACATTCTCATTTGAATACTTGTTATCATATAAATTAAAGGATGTTATTCCACCATCAACCTCTGCCAAAGATAATAATTGAAGTAATTTTGGATTGTACTTGATAAAGAATTTTGGAGTAGAAAATTCATTATAGTATATATCCATTTTATTAGGAGTGAAATCGAGAGAGTTTATTATTCTCTCAAAAAAAACACTCAGGAAATTAATTCTCAAAGATATACAAAATGTAACTGTTATCATAAATATATTTTTATCAAGAAGGCGTGTTAAAAGTAATACTCGGTATTCTATGACGTTGTTTCCTGGATGGTCGGGATTGCTGATACCCGTCAGCCGATGGTAGTTATTCATCTTGCTTTCCTCCGCCATGTTCGCCTTCAGCTTACATTGTGCGAATATCATTATTAAGTTCTTTTCTCCATATTAGTGTACCAATAATCGGAAAGACAAAAGTGAACAATAAAGCAGCTTTGGCATAACCTATAGGTAAGTAATCTCCTTCAAAAAAAAGATAATCAGTTTTTGAAGAATAGTATAATTTAGGAAAATCCCCAGACTTAATCTTGTCTAAGACTTGATCTCCCGTATGTAATACATATTGTTTTGATTTGTATGTTATAAGAATTATATTTGAACTCTTATAGTTACTTTTTTCCTCAAATCCATCCTGCTTCTGTCGCGCCATTCAAGCAACCCTTCTACATCCTAATAATAGAAAAAAGGAAAGGCAATATAGTACTCTTTTCATCTTTCTAGCAACTTCTTAAAGTCGCTGAACTCCTTTGACATTGCTATGCTCTTCTTTTCGCCCTTCATAAAGGCTGCAAGACGTTCGGGAGTTTCTACCTCGGCATTTATTGCTGATTCTACTGTATCCTTGAACTTAGCATGATGAGCTGTCTCGCCGAATACGCCTACTTCACCGTCAAGCAGGAGGTCTTTCAATGCCTGATAGCCGCATGCTCCGTGTGGGTCGAGGATGTAGTGATTGTTGTCGTAGCACTGGCGCATGGTCTGGCGTATCTGTTCGTCGCTGTATGTAGCACCGCTCATCAGACTTGAAATCTTCTTCCAGTCGCCCTTGAAGAGGTCGTTGATACGAGCGAAGTTGCTCGGGTCGCCTACGTCCATGGCATTGGCAATGGTCTGAATGCTTGGGCGTGGACAGTACTCGCCGGTCTGCAGATACTTGTACACGATGTCGTTGGCATTGTTGGCTGCTATGAAACGCTTCACAGGCAGCCCCATTTCTCTGCCGAATATAGCAGCTGTGATGTTGCCGAAGTTGCCGCTCGGCACACATATTACGTATCCGTGCTCCTTGCCAATGCGCTTCAGCTGTGCATAGGCGTAGAAATAGTAGAACGCTTGTGGAAGGAAGCGTGCCACGTTGATGGAATTGGCTGAAGTAAGCTTCATGTGCCTGTTAAGCTCGTCGTCCATGAATGCCTGCTTTACAAGAACCTGACAGTCGTCGAACACACCGTCTACTTCAATGGCTGTGATGTTCTGTCCGAG
>JAIJMN010000057.1:0-13041 GCA_022735715.1 Prevotella sp. | reverse complement strand
TTCTTATCCTAATAACAATGACCTATTTAGCTATCGACTTCGGCGGCGGCTCGGGCCGTGTCATTGCCGGAACTATAACCAACGAGGGCGGACGCAAGCAGCTGACCATGCAACTTGTACATCGCTTTCAGAACCGCCAGGTGCGCTTGGGAGAACATGTCTACTGGGACTTTCCGGCTCTGTTTGAGGACATGAAGACCGGATTACGCAAGGCCGCACAGCTTGGACTGGACGTGGCAGGCATCGCTGTGGACACATGGGGTGTCGACTTCGGACTCATCGACCGCCAAGGCAACCTTATAGGCAACCCCATTTGCTATCGCGACGCACGCACCCAGGGCATGGCTGAAGAGTTCTTCAGCACTACCGACCCTACCGAACACTATGCCGCCAACGGCACTCAGGTAATGGAGATCAACACTCTGTTCCAACTACTCAGCATGAAGAAATCCGACTCTCCGCAATTGCAGATAGCCGACCGCATGCTTTTCACCCCCGACCTCTTCTCGTTCTTCCTTACGGGCGAGGCCAATACCGAATACACCATAGCCTCAACTTCCGAGATGCTCAACGCCCAGACACGCTCATGGGATTGGCCTTTGATAGACCGTCTGGGTCTGCCACGCCACCTCTTCTGCCCTATCGTGATGCCAGGCACAGTACGCGGACGTCTGCGTAGCGACATTGCCGAGGAGACGGGATTGGGCGAAGTGGACGTCATAGCAGTCGGTTCGCACGACACAGCCAGCGCCGTGGCAGCCGTACCAGCCAAGGCCGACGAGCATCCCGTGGCGTTTATCAGCTCAGGAACATGGTCGTTGCTCGGCGTAGAGATTGACTCGCCGATACTGACCGAAGAAGCCCGCAGCGCACAATTCACCAACGAGGGCGGCATAGGAGGCAAGATTACATTCCTGCAGAACATTACCGGTCTGTGGTTCTTGCAGCGTCTGATGACAGAATGGAGCGACGAGGGCGACGAACAGCAATACGACCCGCTGCTTGCAGCTGCCGACAGCTCGCCAATCAAGTCCATTATTCCCGTCGACGCACCCGAATTCCAGAACCCCAAATCCATGCAGCAGGCCATTTGCGACTATTGCAAGAGCCACGGAATGGAAGTTCCTCAGTCGAAGGGCGACACCACACGCGTAGTTCTGCAATCGCTCGCAGCCAAATACGCCGAAGCCACACGCGCACTCAACGCTATGCTGCCCTCACCCATCAAGACTCTGCACATAATAGGAGGCGGATCGCAAAACGAACTTCTCAACCGACTCACCCAAGAGGCTCTCGGCATACCCGTAGAGGCAGGACCAGTAGAGGCAACAGCCATCGGCAACATCCTCACCCAGGCACTTGCCAAGGGCGAAGTGAGCGACATCAACGAGATGAGAAGCATCACGATAAACTAAAACAACCGACATCTAATGAAACAATCTATACTGTCAAAGGACGGCGTGAGCTACGTCGTGCCATTCATACTCATCACATCGTGCTTCGCACTATGGGGCTTTGCCAACGATATAACCAATCCGATGGTGAAAGCCTTCTCCAAGATATTCCGCATGTCGGCAACCGACGGCGCAATGGTGCAGGTTGCCTTCTATGGCGGCTACTTCGCTATGGCGTTCCCGGCAGCCATGTTCATACGCCGGTTCAGCTACAAGGCTGGCGTACTCGTAGGCTTGGGACTCTACGCTTTGGGCGCTTTCCTTTTCTATCCCGCCAAGATGACGGGCGAGTACTATCCGTTCCTCGCCGCCTACTTCATCCTCACGTGCGGTCTGTCGTTTCTTGAGACATCGAGCAACCCCTACATCCTGTCGATGGGAACCGAAGAGACTGCCACACGCCGACTCAATCTGGCGCAGTCGTTCAATCCGATGGGCTCGCTGTTGGGCATGTACGTGGCTATGAACTTCATCCAGGCCAAGCTCAATCCGCTCGATACAGCCACACGCGCCAATCTCTCGCCTGAAGAGTTTGAGGCCGTGAAGGAGTACGACCTTTCTGTGCTTATCGGTCCGTACCTCACCGTCGGACTCGTAATCCTCGCCATGTTCCTCGTCATTCTGTTCTGGCCAATGCCCAAGAACGGCGACAAGAACCACGAGATAAACTTCCTGCCCACCCTGCGCCGCATCTTCACCATACCACATTATCGCGAAGGCGTCATTGCACAGTTCTTCTATGTAGGCGTTCAGATTATGTGCTGGACCTTCATCATCCAGTACGGCACACGCATACTCATGGCTGATGGAATGGACGAGCAGGCTGCCGAAGTGATATCGCAGCAGTACAACATCATAGCAATGGTGATATTCTGCTGCTCGCGTTTCATCTGTACCTTCCTCCTGCGCTACGTCAACACCGGCCAGCTGCTTATGCTTCTTGCCATCGCCGGCGGCGCATTGGTAGTGGGAGTCATCACCCTGCAGAACATATACGGACTCTACTGCCTCGTCGGCGTGAGTGCCTGCATGTCGCTCATGTTCCCCACCATCTATGGTATAGCGCTCACCGGACTGGGCGACGACGCCAAGTTTGGTGCTGCCGGACTCATCATGGCAATCCTCGGAGGTAGCGTTCTGCCCCCGCTCCAGGCCTCGATCATCGACAAGGGCGAACTTTTCGGCATGCCAGCCGTCAACGTTTCGTTCATCCTGCCGTTCATCTGCTTCGTGGTGATAGCCATATACGGACAGCGCACGTACATGCGCAGTAAGGGAAAACTCAGTAACTAACATCACATTATTTATCATTAAACCATTTTAATGAACAAAACCATCATTTCAGTAGCAGCCCTTTCGTGCCTCGCAGCCACAATGCAGGCACAGAAGAAGGCAGCAGCACAACGCCCCAACATTGTGTACATCATGTGCGACGACCATGCCTTCCAGTGCATTTCGGCATATGGACACGCCATTGGCAAGCTCGCACCAACGCCCAACATCGACCGTATAGCCGAGCGCGGTATGCGTTTTGACAAGGCGTTCGTCGAGAACTCGCTATCAACTCCGTCGCGTGCATGTCTGATGACCGGACTTTACAGTCATCAGAACGGACAGCGCCAGCTGGGCGAGGGAATCGACACGTCGCGCACTTTCTTCACCGAACTGCTGCAAGACGCAGGCTATCAGACAGCCATCATAGGCAAGTGGCACATGGGATGCGACCCTAAGGGATTCGACTATTACCACATCTACAACGACCAGGGACAATACTGGAACCCGCAGTATCGCGGTACCGACACACCCGAGGGCAAATACATCGTCGAAGAGGGCTACAGCACCGACCTTTCTACCGACCACGCCATCGACTTCATGGACCATCGCGACAAGTCGAAGCCCTTCTGTCTGATGCTGCATCATAAGGCTCCGCACCGCAACTGGCAAGCCAGTCTGAAGTATCTGGGCAAATACGATAACGTAAACTTCCCTATGCCCGAGACATTCTACGACGACTACGCCACACGCGGTTCTGCCGTGCGCACCCAGAAGATGAGCGTAACGAAGCACATGCGCTGGGAGCAGGACTTCAAGGTGCCTGAGATGCTCGATATGAACAACGAGGACAGCAAGGACTCGTACAACGCTCTCATGGGCGAAATCAACCGTATGACTCCAGCACAGCGCTCGGCTTGGGGACGCTACTACTTTCCACGCAACCGCAAACTGCTCGAAGCCAACCTCAAGGGCAAGGAGCTTGACAACTGGAAGTATCAGGCTTACATCCGCGACTACATGTCGGTAATAGCAAGTGTGGACGAAAGCGTGGGCCGTGTGCTCGACTATCTCGACCAGAACGGACTCACCGACAACACCATCATTGTCTACACCTCCGACCAGGGCTTCTACATGGGCGAACACGGATGGTTTGACAAGCGATTCATGTATGAGGAGTCGCTGCGCACACCGCTCATCATCAGCTATCCGGGACATACCAAGCCGGGCAGCGTTTGCCACAAACTGGTGCAGAACATAGACTATGCTCCGACGTTCCTCGAATTCGCCGGCGTCAAGAAACCGCAGGAAATGGTGGGACGTTCGCTCCTTCCGGTCATCAACAACGGCGACGCTCAGAAGCAGTGGCGTACAAGTATCTACTATCACTACTACGATTATCCTACCTACCACATGGTGCGCAAGCACGACGGAGTACGTACCGACCGCTACAAGCTCATCCACTTCTACGGCAAGGGTGGACTCGACGCTGTGCCTGAAAACAAGTATCAAAGCATTGAGGGTACCGCAGAGAACGCTACACTCAAGTCGCTCATCAGCATCGGATACTTCGAACCGAAGGACAACGCTGTCAACTACAACGAGCTGTACGACCTGCAGAACGACCCCAACGAGCTGAACAACCTCTATGGCAAGCCCGGTTATGAGAAGATAACCAAGCGACTGCAGAAGGAACTCGACGCCTATCGCAAGGCGCAGAAGGTTGATGAGTACTAAGATAACATCCAGTTGTTAGCTTGCAGATATTCATGCAAGTTGTACAAATAGATAATAGCAAAACGCCCTACAAGGGGAAAAGCATTAACAATCAATGCTTTTTCCCTTGCAGGGTGTTTTGTTTTTGACTTATATTACATCCTATACATTTTTCAATATCAAGGGCCTTATTTTCATAACCAAAACCACTAAAAATGAAAAGGAGTCCTTTTGAAGAGCAAAACGAGTCCTTTTGGAAAGCAAAAGGAGTCAAGTGTTGAATGTCAGATGTCAGAGTATTGAATATCAAGCGTTTCCTCAGCCTACCAATAATTGCTGTCCACAACTTTGTTTACGCCACCTTCCATAGTAGAATCCTGCGGAACAACATCTTCGTGGGCATCATTCCTGCCGTACATCATCATAGCTATAACCACCATGAGCACTATGGCAACTGCCATAAGGACAACGTTGAGCACCACACGCCAACTGTCTGAACTGCCGAGCATACGCCTTACGGCATCCGTATCCGACGGGCGGCGCGTGCAGTCGGCATCCGAACACTTCTGCCCTATTCTTGCCAGGCGCTTGCCATGTACTGCCCCAGCCATGTACTCCAGCACCTTTCCAAACGAAAAGATGTCGGCACAAGGGTCGCTCTTGGCATCAGGCTGCAACTGTTCGGGTGCCATGTAGCCCCGTGTGCCTGCCGGAATCTTGAGCACACAGAATGTCTCGCTGTCCGAAAGTCCGAAGTCTATCAGCTTCACGTCGCCTCCGCGATGGGTGAGCATTATGTTCGACGGCTTGATGTCGCGGTGTACAATACGCTTGGCGTGTATGTATTCCATTGCATCGAGCAACTGACAGGCTATCTTTACGACCATATCTTCGGTGAGTTTGCCGCTTGTCACAGCCGACTCAAGCGTCTCGCCGTCAACATACTCCATGACTATGCACTCGCCAAGGTCGCCCACCTGCTCCATGCTTATGGTGCGGCAGATGTTGGGATGGTCGAGTTGCAAGCCTATCTCAAACTCCTTAATAAGTGCCTGACGATACACGGGCGTATATCTGAAGTCGGTCTTGAGACACTTCAGAACGTAGCGCTTGCCGTATCTCACGGCTGTGAACAGACGTGCATACCCCGACTTTGACACATAGCAAGCGTTGATGTTGGAGAATCCATTATCGGTTCGCACAGCCGTAAAATCCGATTCGCTGTTTATGTCAACCACATACCCTGAGGTAGATTGCTTTTCGCTGTCAATCATCGTATGTTATGCGTTTATCTTCTTTACAATTGAGAGTCCGCCGTTGCGCCCTGCCACGAACGATGCCGTACGTTCGCCGTTGCGCTCTATGTACGGCAGAAAGAGCGGACTCTTCTTGATGAAGCAGCCTGTCACGAATATGTCGTCTGCCAGTATCTTGCTGTTGCGTGACTCAAGCACACGGTAGGTGCTGTCGCCGAGATATTCCAGACGCAGCACACGATTGGGCGACCACCCTCTCTCCACACATTCGCCCGGCTCAAGGTCGCTGCTCACAAGCTGGCCGGCATCAAAGAACGACGAATTGTAGCGTGTGCTTGTCTTCAGCCAATCTACAAATCCGGCATAGTCCTTGAATTCAAGGTAGGTGGCGAGGGCGTCGAGTGTCTGTACGCGAGGCTTATGGCTGCCACCCACGTAGCCGTACAGGCGCTTCAATGTCGACGACGAAACACCTATCTCGTGCTTGCGCTGCAGCATCAACGAGAATTCGTCAAAATCGGTTGTTGTTGACAACTTCTTGCCATAACGCTCTTCTACAAGGTGTTTCAGTTCTTCTATCTCTGGTGTATTCATTGTATCTTCGTTTTAGATGTCATCCACTATAGTCTCAAACACAGCCCATTGCTTGTTGGCACGATAATATGCCTTGCGGCCTCGGGGTACATGCACACAGCAGGTGCTGGTGAAGTTGGATATGGTGGTGGCAAATGTATTACTGTAACATACCGGTGGCATGGGCGCACTGATGTATATATCGCTGATAGGACAGCCGTCGAACACGTATTCGGGCAGCAGTTCGATGGCCTTGCCCAGCCGCACCGTGGTCAGACTTGAGCACTTCTGGAACAGTCCGGAGGGCAGTTGCTTGAGCGTTGAGGGCAGCACCACTTCCTTCACCTTACAGTTATAGAATGCACACTGGCCTATCGCAGTGAGCCCGTCGGCAAATACGAATTTCTCGATGTTGCAGTCGCGGAAGGCATAGTCGCTCACCTGCTTTACGGTCTGGGGCAATTTGTATTCGCCCTTCTTGCCCATTGGAAACCATACTATGCTGCTGCCGTCGCCGCTCATGAGCACTCCGTCGATGCTCGTGTAGTGCTCGTTGGCTGCCGACACGTCTATACGCTCAAGCGATGTGCATCCTGCCGAGGGCAGAATCTGGCTCACCGATGCCGGAATGGTGATGCTGTGCAGAGCCGTACAGCCGTTGAAGACTTCCTTGTCTATCCTTACTGCGCCTATAGGCAGCTTTATGCTCTTCAAGGCGGTACACGAACGGAAGAGTCCTGTGCCCACTACGCTGTCCTCAGTAAATCGCGACTCGCCATACTCACCGCCTCCTGCCACGATGCTTGCGCCCGAAATGTCGATGTCAGCAAGCCGTCCGTCGGTGGGATTGCCCTCCGAATCGCGTCCTGCCATGCTGCGCAGCATGCGCAGATCGTCGCCGTTGAGCGGTCCGGCAAGCGGCTTGCGTGCAGATAAACACCATGTCGGCGCATGACGGCAGCCATTATGCCCCACGACGGACCGTCGGTGTGCATCGATGCGGTAAGCAATGTGTAGGCATGGAGCTGCGCTATGCGTCGCAGAGGGGCTACGGTGACGGTGTCGACTACTGTCTGCGTGTACACAATCGTGTCGTGCTTCTCCACTATAGGGGTCTGCGGCAGATGCAGACGCATCTCGTACGTCATGCGACTCTCGAGCTTTGTGCCCAAGGAATAGTTGCGCAGCACTCCCCATTGCGGATGCTTCAGCGTTATCGACTTGGTGCCTTTAGGCAGATAAAGCCATATCTCGCCCACTTCATCGCGACGCTTCACTATGCCTAACGGCGAAGAAAAGGCGAAGTCGGGGGATGCCACCACCTTCAATATGGCACATGCCTCGCCGTTAAGGTCGCGCACGGCATCGATGAAAGCACTCACATCGGTTGGCAACTGTCGGAAGCTTGCCACCGTGAAGGTGCTGTCTGCCGATGCCAACGGGGCTAAAGGCACGGCTGCCTTTGCCTCAAGCGCCGACACACACCACAACATCAGCATGCACACCACGCCGAGTCCGGCCCTGCGCAGCGCTACATTCAGTTCATGAAATGCCTTCGTTATATTGTCCATACAATTCTATTCTAAATTAAAATCAGAGATGTCCACCACCCCATCGCTGCCCGACACAGTGGCAGAAGGTTGCCATGTGCGCACATGTATAAGCGGCATTGAGGCATTGGTGAAGTCCCATAGCAGAAACAACCAACCGTCGTCGGCGTAGCGGTCGCTATGATAGCGTTGCCTGAGCGACACTCCGTAGATGCCATTCTTGGTCGGGTGGCGCATGATACGGAAGTCGGAGAACTTGACATCAACCTGCTTATTAACGGCAAACACTTTCGACAGTCGCGACAGATAGTCGCGCTTGGTGTGCAAAGCATAGCTCACACGGCTGTCAGCCGACAACTTTCCCGACTCTTTCGAGGCTTTGACGACATTGCCAACGATAATAAGAGCATCGTCGCTGAACACCTGACGAAGGAAGTCAATGTCCTTTGAGGTGTAAGCCGTACGCAGATGCTCGCAATAGTTGAGTATCTGGCGGCGATGTGCAGCATCGGTCTCGGCAAGTTTTCCGCTAATTATGCGGGCAGCCTCAGCATAGAACGGACTGCTATGGGCTATCTTCCGTATGTCAGTGGCAGGCAGTCGCACCTCCTTGGGCGATGCTTTTGCTTCGGACTGCTGCCCATGTGGCTCGACAGAAGGATTGTCTATGTCGGCAGACTTGTCTTCGGGCACATTCACAGACGACTGTCCTGTAGCTGCCGACACATCCGTAAACACCACTATGCCTTGCATGTCGATATATCCCTCTCGCCTTGTCGCCATCTCGCGGAAACGCAATCTGCCGTTGCGGAAATGCGTGTCGAGCAGACATCCGCGCAACGGAATGCGAAACAGCACATTGCCACGGCCGTCCTCAACGACATATTGCCTCTCGCCATGCAGCATTGTCTGCTCTACAAGCTGCATTCCTTCGTTTATGCCGTAGCGTGTCTCGGCGGTCACGCCCTTGTCGTATCGGGCAGACGACAGCCACAAAATAGCTGCCCACAATGTCAAGACCAGCACAACGGCTGATAATATATACGTTAGTTTCTTCATCCCGAACGCGTTATTTCCAGTCCTTTATCTCGCCACCGATGTTTATCTTCACCTGATCGGGATTGTTGGATATTATAAGATTTACAAGATGTTCTGTGCCTGGCTTGAACTGGAACTTGCTCTCATAGAAATAGCTCACGCCATTCATCACTACCTCTACGAGCGGCACACGATTGTCCAAGCGCTGCGGAACGATGATGGCAGAATAGCTCGTGTCGCCGTCCTGACGTGCAACGATGGTCTGACGAGAGCCCTTGACGTATCGTGTCACGACACCAGCCTGCAAGTCGACGGTGGCTGTAGTCACCGTGCTGTGTACATAAACCGTAGCCGTTGTGGGCGTATCGCTTTATGCGTTTCACGATGCTCTGGCGGCTTATCGTACTGTAATAGGGAATGTCGTTGTTCATGCATGAGTTCTGCTCAGAGCGGAATACGCCACGACTGTGCATGTAGCCACCCTCGAATATGTCGACAATGTCGCTGTAGCGGTCGTCGTAGATGAGGTGGCTCCAGCCCACGCTGTGCATCTTGCCGGTGAGCGACAGATTCTCATACCATCCCATAGCGAGGTAGGCTCGCAGCTCGTCGGCATGCGGACAGCACGAACAACCGCAAGCGTCGATGAACGCATTGTGATAGATATACTCGTCGCCAAGCTTACCAAAGCCGTGACCGCCTGCTTCGTGCTGCACCACTCCACGCGTGTCGAACGGATACTCGTAGGTGCTCAGCGGACAGAATGCTATTGCTGCACCACTCTCCCACATCTGGCAGATGCCGCCATAGTCGGTAAAATTGGGCACAACGATTATCAATGTCTGAACGAGATTGGCTGCACTCACCGTGGGAGCGCCCAATGTGTAGTCGAATACTTCGTCATAATCGACCTTCAATCCCACTCCTCCTGTAAAGGTGGTATTGAATCGGTTGTAGCGAATTGTGTTCACGGTGCCGATGCCCGTTTCCGTTGAGAGCGGGAAAGCGGTATAGACATTGAAGTAGGCACGATAGGTCTTGTACGGCTCAATGCCGAAGAAGCACTCCACCTCCTGCTTCACACTCCGCAGGTAGGAGCCGTCGGCGATGTCCTTGGCGTTGAATCCGTCGCCTTAGACAACTATGTTTATGCCGCCGTTGTTGCCCTTCGTGGCTTTCTGAAGGGTCAGCCACTGGTCTTCGGCATACTCATAATTGTACTGACTGACGCTGCACTCGTGCGTATAGTCCTTCTTCTTGAGGCGGAACACCACCTTGCCCTCACGGTTGGCACTGCCCTTAGCCATAGACTTAATGGTCAGCGTCACCTCCGTCTTATGCGTTCCGCTCGACGGCGAAACGTCACACCAGTCGGGCTTGCTTGCCACTTCCCATTCGCCTTCGGCATTTATGGTGAGCGTCTGCTTGTGCTGGCTGTTGAGAGCGCAAGCCACCGACGGACGACATACCAGCTCGTGATAGGGGCAATACGCTTGAAGTCGCACCATCCGCTTGCGGCCTGATACTGATGTACGGCAGATTCGGGCACCTCTAACGTGAAGTTGTCCTTGGAAACTCCGTCAAAGGCACCACTCTGAACGTATGCCGGCATGGTGCCTTCGCATACTATCGAGCCTATGCCCGAACAGTTCTGGAATGCACCGCCATCGGTCTGATTGCCCGATTCGGCTCCGATGCTCTCCATACTTGAGGGTATTATCACTCCCTCAAGGCTCCGGCACTGGGCGAATGCACCCGGTGCGATATTCTCTACGCCTTCGGGAATCTCCAGAACTCCCATCAAACGCCAGTTGTAAGCGAATGCACGTTCGCCGATACTGCCCAGAAACTCGGGCAGCTTGAGCTGTCCAGAGAAGTCGTTATTGTAGAAACAACGGTTGGGAATGCTGCACAAATCCTTGGGAAGGATTATCTCGCCTTTGAATCCATTGTTGGCAAAGGCGCTCTCGCCTATCGCTCCGATGCCATTGTGCAACTGGAGGTTGCCGCCAAACCAGCATCCTTCGAATGCCGATGTGGGTATGTAGGTGAGCGATTGCGGTATCACGAGATTGCCTGTAAGGTTGCTGCAGCCCTTGAAAGCGCCCACACCCAGTTTCTTCAGATGTCCGGGCAGCTTCAGTTCGCCATAAAATCCCTGGCAATCCAGGAAGCATTGGTCGCCTATATCTTCAAGAGCGTCGGGCAGTTTGAGTTCGCAGACGAAGTTGGTGTAAAGGAATGTATTGACACCCGTTATCTTCCTCAACGTCGAGGGCAGCGACAACGTGCCGTTGAGCGTGCGTATGTTCTCAAAAGCTCCGTTCTCTATCTCTACCACTCCTTCAGGAATGTTGAGCGAACCAGTCAGTCCGCTTGCATGAAAAGCCGACTGCTTGATAGCCTTCAAGGTGTCGGGGAATACAAAATTAGACAGCAACCGCTTGTTTTCAAAACTGCATGAAGACATTTCATCATCATCGCCGGCTATGTAAGCACGGTCTACGTCACTGATGCAGGCACCCTTCTTGATGCGAGCTTCCTTCAGATTGAGAGCTGCAAGCGCAAACATACTGTCGCGCATTATACGGAAATCGTAGGCGTTGAGGGTACCCGTCACCTTCATATGCTTCAGTTTGGTGAGGTCTTTATTGGCTGCTGCGATGGCTTCCTTAAGATGTCCGGCTGTAGAATTCACCACAAAATACTCCTTGGCGGTAGCGTCATGGCTCACGAGGTCGTTCTCCCATGGCGCAATGCTCTCGCTAACGAGCGTCAGACGATACTTGCCGTCTTCCTTCTTCTTGTCGACACATATGCTGAACTTCATCATCTTGCCTGCCACATAGGTGAGCGCTGTGTTCTTGGTGAACTTATACGGTAGTCCGCCTATTGTTATGCTGACATCAATGCCGCTGCCGGTCTTGGCAAGTGTCACGGTGAAAGTATGGCGCCTGCCGGCTGTGAATGTAAAGGCTTTCTTCAGATTGTAGTCGGTTCCGTCGACAGTAACGGTTATGAGGTTGCCCATTTCTACCTTCTGTGGCACTACGATGGCACGATACGTTCCGCCATCCTTGTATGGCGTGAGGCTCGAAGCGGTTCCCGTAGCCGTAACCGCAGCCGTAGAAAGATCTACCGTTGCAGAAGTCTTCATGTCGTTAAGCCTCAACGACACCTCTGCCGAGGCTAACGAGGCATCGGTAAAGCCGTTGCCAGCCTTCAATACTATCTCCACCTGACTCATCACGTGCTTTGCCACTATGCCGACTCTGTGCTTTGGTCGGCAGCAACGTCAAAAGGCATTGCACTGACGCTCGAAACAGTATTGCGGTAAGGATAATAAAGATAGAAATCGGCGCACGTCCGGTCATCCTTCCAATACACAGGTGTGACAGGAATCCACGCATCAGAATATGTATAGAGCATGTTGTCAACATGATTGCCTGCCGGCTGCAACGCCGCCTGTGTGCCGTCGGCATTGCGGTTGACCACAAACAATCCTATCTGGTCGCCGTTTTCAAATGCGGTTTCAGTAGCTCGCGTTATCGTTGTACTGATGTCAATAGGTATTCGCACTGTAGGCTTGGCAGGTTCGGGAGGATTAGGCACGTCAGACTCGCCACCTTCACCGCCTGCCGAACAAGCAGACAACAAGACACAGAAAACAGCTATATATAAGTACTTTTTTATAAGCATAGACTTAAAGTTGCAATAAACATCGAATATTATTGATGCAAAAGTACACAATTTATATCAACAACACAAGTTCACAATGGTTCACAGCTGTAAAAAGATGGAAAGAATGCCTACTAAACCCAAATCGGTCATTAGAAGCATCCAGTAAAAACATTCGTATCAAGGCATGATACGACCATTTCAAGACACGCAACATATCTTTATATCATGATCCAGACATTAGTGACACGATTGTAAAGGGACATAGTATCGTATTACATGGTACTTGGCATCAATAAAAAACTCCCTTTGCATTGCAACCATAAGATTGCAACGTAAAGAGAGTTCTTTATTAAGAATAAATATTACTACATACGATGAAATACAACGGGGTCGCCATCATCACTAGTCAACAACATAGTATTGTTATCTTTGAAATCTATCTGCAAAGACAGTAGTTCCTTCGGGATTGTAACTATTGTATAAGATACCTCTATTCCAAAA
>JAIJMN010000056.1:0-13096 GCA_022735715.1 Prevotella sp. | reverse complement strand
CACAAGATCATTGACGTGCTCGGTTCTGACAACAAGCTCGCTCAGCTCGACTAATACAAACTATATAGTTTGCGCCCGAAACCAAGCGGTTTCGGGCGCTTTTTTTATTTCTCACGAGGTCGTTATTGTTTCCTCACGAGGTAACAAAATCTTTCTCCTTTTCAAATGTAGTCCTTTTGCCCTCCAAATGTAGTCCTTTTGCATTGTAAAAGGAGTCCTTTTGCCCTCCAAATGTAATCCTTTTGCATTGCAAAAGGAGTCATTTTGCTATCCAAATGTTTCTAATGACCGATATCCACCCTTACATTGCTTTGTTGTTCAGTGTTTTATTGCGGTATTTCCCAAATGTGGCTTGCTATATACCATGCTGGCTGAACCATATTATTAGTTTTACCGGACAGCAATTATTAAATGTATCTTACAGGTCTTTATTAACATTTTGAAAGCGGAAGAATGAATACGTTATCGTTGGCAGATGAAAACGTTATCGTTGGCAGATGAAAACGTTATCGTTGGCAGATGAAAACGTTATCGTTGGCAGATGAATACGTATTCGTGTTAGGAGGCAGATACAAGCGTCTCATTATAAGTAACAGTTCAGAATTATCTTAACACATCCTTCTATAGAAAGTTACTCATATATAAAAATATTGCTTGCAAAAGTTTTACCGGACAGCAATAATAATGTATATACATATAGGCAGAATATTCTAATATACAAAAAAGAGGGTGTGCTACAACTGGATTTGCAGGAACGTTTAGTCCGGTCAGTCCAGTTGTAGCACACCCTCTTAGGGAGTGTCATATAGTTCGGAGTAGCTTACAGAAGCTCGTCGAACTTTGCCTTAAGGTCACCCTCGGTGATGGCACCTACGTGCTTGCCTACGAGTTCGCCGCCCTTGAAGAAGAGCAGTGTAGGGATGTTGCGTACGCGGTACTCAGCTGCTACGTCGTCGTTCTCCTCAACGTCACACTTGCCTACTACTATCTTGCCGTCGTATTCCTCGGCGAGCTTTGAAACGATAGGGGCAATCATACGGCAAGGACCGCACCATGTAGCCCAAAGGTCAACTACCAACGGCAGTTCGCCGCTCTTGTACTGCTCAATGTTTTCGGTTGTAATCTTTACTTCCATTGTCTTTTGTTTTTAATATTGTCGTTAATGAATAATTAATATCAAAGTCTGTGCCATTTTTGCTTGTGCCTTGACTAATTAATTGATGGCGTAGCGCACGCTGTGAAGTTCGCCCGACTGCTTGTCCATATCGTCGAGGAAGTTGAGCAGACGCTTGTTGACGTCGACCGTCACTTTGTTGCTGTACATCTCGATGTTGGTGTTGTGCTCGGTGTCGTGGATGTTGAAGTAGAGCGGCACCTGACCCTTGTTGCTTTGCAGCATGGTCTGCAGGTCGGTGATGCTGGAGTCCTTGAACAGTGTGGAGTCGATGTAGATGGTGAGCTTGTCTATCGACTTGTCCTTCACGTCGCTAAGGAATTCTATCTTTTTTATCACCAGATCGTAGGCGTCGGGATTGTTGCGGAAGCGCTGCTGGCACTTTGCCGTGATGTACACGGGATATTCCTCTTGCAGCATACTCTGCCATTTTGTCCACTCTTCGCCGAACAATGCTATTTCGCCTGCGCCCTCAAAGTCTTCGATTGTCACTATTCCGAAGGGCTTGTTGGTCTTGGTCCAACGTGATGACACGGCTGTAACGATGCCTCCGAACGTGAGTTCTTCGTATCGGGCAAGGTCTTTCTTGTCCATCTCGCGGCTCACTTGCGGGCATTTGAGGTTGCACATATGGTTGAGCACTACTGCATAGTCGTCAAGTGGATGGGCTGAAAGGTATATGCCTACGAGTTCGCGCTCCTTCTTGAGCAGTTCCATTGTGCTCCAAGGTTCGCAATTTGGCACTGGCGGAGTGGTTATCTCTATGCCACCCATGTCGCCGAACAGCGAGTTCTGCATCGATGATTGCTCGGTCTGATACACTTGGCCGTAGCGCAGAATGGTCTCTATAAAGGTGTCTCCCTTGACGTTTTGGGCGAAGTATTGCTCGCGCTTGATGCCGAACGAGTCGAATCCGCCGCTCAGCGCAAGCGATTCAAGTGCCTTGCGGTTTACAGCCGACATGTTGACACGCTGTACAAAGTCGAATATATCCTTATATGGACCGTTCTTCTCGCGTTCGGCTATGATGTTGACGGCAGCTGCGTCGCCCATTCCCTTGATTGCTGACAGTCCGAAGCGTACCTCGCCCTTCTTGTTGGCAGAGAACTTTCGTTGACTCTCGTTGACATCCGGACCGAGACACGGAATGTCCATTGCCTGACATTCCGACATGAGCTTTGTAATCTTCGTGATGTCGTTGATGCATCGGCTCATGTTGCCTGCCATGAATTCGGCAGGGTAGTGCGCCTTGAGGTAGGCTGTCTGATATGCCACCCATGAGTAGCATGTGGCGTGCGACTTGTTGAATGCGTACGATGCGAACTTCTCCCAGTCGGCCCAAATCTTCTCGAGTACCTTTGGGTCATGTCCGTTTTTCTGTCCGCCTTCGATGAATTTAGGCTTCATCGCGTCAACGATAGCCTTCTTCTTCTTACCCATTGCCTTACGCAGGGCGTCCGATTCGCCTCGGGTGAAGTTGGCAAGCTGGCGCGAGAGGAGCATCACCTGCTCCTGATATACGGTAATGCCGTAGGTGTCCTTGAGGTACTTCTCCATGCATGGGATGTCGTACTTTATTTCTTCCTTACCGTTCTTACGGGCGATGAACGATGGGATGTAGTCCATAGGACCGGGACGATAGAGGGCGTTCATGGCAATGAGGTCCTCGAAAACCGTGGGCTTCAGCTCGCGCAGATACTTCTGCATACCTGCCGACTCAAACTGGAACGTACCGATGGTGCGGCCCTCCTGATAGAGCTTGTATGTGAGCTCGTCGTCGATAGGAATCGTGTCCAGGTCGACGGTGAATCCGTGTGTCAGTCGGATGTTCTCCACTGTCTCTTTCATTATGGACAGGGTGGAGAGTCCGAGGAAGTCCATCTTGATGAGTCCCGTTTCCTCAATGACGTGTCCGTCGTATTGTGTTGCAAGAAGTTTGTGACCTGGGTCGGACTTGTCTTCGGCTGTTGACACTGGCACCCAATCCGAAATTGCGTCGCGACATATAATCGTTCCGCAGGCATGAATGCCAGTTCCGCGCACCGTTCCTTCAAGCATCTTGGCGTATTTGATGGTGTTTGCCATCTGGGGATTAGCGCTTGCTTCGGCTTCGCGTAGCTCAGGTACGCTCTTGATTGCGTTGGGAAGGGTCATCTTAAGTCCGTCGGGCAGCTTGTCAGGAATAGCTTTGCACAGACGATTGCTTATATCGAGCGGCAATTTTTCCACACGTGCCACGTCCTTGATGGAGTTTTTCGTGGCCATAGTGCCGTAGGTGATGATGTGCGCAACCTTGTCGTGTCCGTATTTGTCTTCAACCCACTCGAGCACCTTGCCTCGTCCGTCGTCGTCGAAGTCGGTATCGATATCGGGGAGGGAAATACGGTCGGGGTTAAGGAATCGTTCGAAAAGCAGGTCGTACTTGATTGGGTCTATCTTGGTAATACCCAAGCAATAGGCTACAACCGATCCGGCTGCCGAACCACGTCCAGGGCCTACCATAACGCCCAGTTCGTCACGTGCAGAGTTGATGAAATCCTGCACAATAAGGAAGTAACCGGGGAAGCCCATGGTCTTCATGATGTGCAATTCGAACTTCACACGCTCATGAACTTCGTCGGGTAGCGGGTCGCCATACAACTTCTTGGCTCCGTCGTAGGCGAGTTTGGCCAGATAGTCGGCTTCAAACTTGATACGATAGAGCTTATCCAGTCCGCCAAGTTTCTTGATTTTCTTCTCGGCATCTTCGTGTGACATGATGTCGTTGCCGTTCTCGTCGGTTGTAAACTCGCGGAACAACTCTTCAGGGGTAATGCGCTTGCGTGTTTCTTCCTCACTACCGAATTCGGCAGGAATGGGGAAGAAAGGCATAATGGGCGCATGGTCGATGGAGTATGGCTCCACCTTGTCCAATATTTCAAGTGTATTGGATAGTGCTTCGGGCACATCGGCGAAGATTTCGTTCATCTCTTCGCGCGTCTTGAACCACTCCTGCTTGGAGTAGAGCATACGGTTGGGGTCGTCGAGGTCTTTGCCGGTAGCCAGACACAGTAGGTGGTCGTGGGCTTCGGCATTGTCCTGGTCGACAAAGTGGCAGTCGTTGGTGCAGACAAGTTTGATGCCATACTCCTTCGACAGCTCTATCAATTCCTTGTTGGCACGCTGTTGCAGTGGGAATGTTTCGCGGTTGGCACGCTGATGAGGGTCCTTCACCTCGTGACGTTGAAGTTCCAGATAATAGTCGTCGCCAAACACGCGCTTATACCATTCAATTGCTTCGCGCGCTCCTTGCATGTCGCCCTTCAGAATCTTGGCGGGCACTTCGCCGGCAATACATGCCGAGCATACAATAAGGTCTTCGTGATATCGCTCCAAGTCCTCGCGATCGGTGCGAGGACGCATATAATATCCATCCACCCATGCACGTGACACCAGCTTGATGAGGTTTTTGTAGCCGTTATAGTTCTTTGCGAGCACTATAAGGTGGTAGCCGCCCATGTCGCCACGTTCCTTTTCGCGGTCGCATTTGCGTCGGTGAGCCACATACATCTCGCATCCGAATATCGGCTTGAAGGGTTCTTTGCCCTCGTCCTTCAGCTTGCCGTTTATCTTGTTGCAGTAGTTGAACAGTTCCTTCACGCCGAACATGTTGCCGTGGTCGGTTATGGCCATGCCGCGCATGCCGTTGGCTACCGCTTTATCCACAAGTTTCTGCACGGGCGATTGTCCGTCGAGTATGGAGTAATAGGTATGTACGTGTAGGTGAATGAAATCTTCCATGTTATTTTGATATTATCGGCGGCGGCTTTATTCGGATCTGTTCTTATCCCAGCACCATCTTGCGTGCCAGCAGACAGGCTCCTATAATGCCTCCGCGTTCGTTGAGTTTTGACAGGCACAGGCGTGTGTCCTTGTTGACAAGATTGAGTGTATACTTGCGCACCGACACGTTGACTGCCTGCAGAAGGAAGTCGCCCGTGCGTGCCAGCAGTCCGCCTATGACTACCAGTTCGGGGTTGAACACATTGATAAGGTTGGCTACGGTCTCGCCAATAGTGTGTCCTATGTGCTCCACTACGTCAATGCTCAGTGGGTCTTCGGCATTGACAGCATCGATGATGTCGTCGAGTGTGAAGTCATTGCCAACGCTCTTGGTCAGCGACGACGATTCGCCGGCATTGATGCGTTCGTGCATTATGCGGTAGAGAGCGCGTCCTGAGGCTTCGGTTTCGAGACATCCCTTCTTGCCACAGTGGCATAGTATCTCGTTGTTATATAAGTGCATGTGACCTATTTCGCCTGCAAATCCAGAGCGTCCGGTATAGAGTTCGCCGTTGACGATTATTCCGAGGCCAAGTCCCCAGCTTGCATTTACGAACAGAATGTCTCGTTCGCCGTTGACATTACCTGCCATATATTCGCCATAAGTGTATGCTCTTGTGTCGTTTTCGATGCTTGCGGGATAGTTGAGCAGGTCGGAGAAGAGTGTAGTGAGGGGTTCTTCGGTGAAATTATATATTGTATGGCTGTATCCGCTCTTTGCATTTACGCGTCCGGCTATGCTGAACAGCACGTTGAGAACCTTATCCTTGTTTACGCCCGACTTGTCGATAAACTGCTTAACGAGTTCGCACAGCTCATTGATCGACTCCATTGTGTTGTCGATGCGGCATGGCTTGTCGTTCTCGATATTAACGAGGTCGCCTCGGAAGTTTATCATTCCAAGATTGACAAAGCCTTCCTTAATCTCTACTCCTACAAAATAGCCTGAATCTGGATTGAGTCCGTAGAGTGTCGGATGGCGTCCTTCGCCGGTCTCCTGCTTTCCATACTCGTTGATGTATCCCATGTTGAGCAGTTCGCCCAATGCCTTGGTAACGGTTGGAACGCTAAGATTCACTTCCTTGGCCAACTCCTGTATGGTTGAGTTGCCATTAGCAACGAAATAGTTGAGAATGCCTTTCTTGCATTGTCCGCTTTTGGTTTCGTTGTCTATCTTGAAATTGTTAAGCATAATAGATTGCTGGGTTTTAAGTTTGTTGTTTTCAAATTACTTGTTTGTCGAGCAATTCAACGTATGTTTCTATTGCGTCGTTAATCTCGTTGATGCGTATGTATTCGTCGGCAGAGTGGGAGCGTGCCGAGTCTCCTGGACCAAGTTTTAATGACTGCCATGGCATAAGAGCCTGATCGCTAAGCGTCGGCGACCCGAAAGGAGTCTTGCCCATAGCCTTGAGTCGTTGTACTATTGGGTGGTCGACGGGTATGTGCGACGAGTGCAAGCGGTACGACCGCGCCTTGCAGTCGCTCTGAATGTTCTTTGCAACGAATTCGCATACTTCCTCATTTGTGTAGAGTTCGTTGGTGCGCACGTCTACAATGATATGGCATTCGTCTGGTACTACATTGTGTTGGGTGCCTGCATTGATGACAGTAGCGTTCATTATGGTAGGTCCGAGTAACGGACTGACACGCTCAAAGCGGTAGTCGCGTATCCAAACGAGGTCGTCGAGTGCTGCATACAGGGCGTTGATGCCTTCGCCACGTGCTGCATGTCCGCTCTTGCCGTGTGCTGTCAGGTCAAGAACCATCAGTCCTTTTTCAGCAATGGCAGGTTGCATGCCAGTAGGTTCGCCCACTATTGCAACGTCGACGTGCGGCAACAGTGGTATGGCGCGGCTTATTCCGTCCTTGCCCGAAACCTCCTCTTCTGCCGAGGCGAGATAAATGATGTTGTATTGCTGTTCGTGCTGGCAAAGAATGCGCATCGCTTGCAATAGCGATACGAGTCCGCCACCACAGTCGTTGCTGCCCAATCCGTATAGAGTTCCGTCCTCAATGGTCGGTTCAAAGGGATTGCGTGTCCACGAACTTACGGGTTTTACGGTGTCGATATGTGCGTTGAGCAGTAGTGTAGGCTTGTTTTCATCAAACCATGGCGATACAGTCCACACGTTGTTTGCCTCGCGCCATGTCTTCATGCCGAGACTTTCGATGTATCCCTGCATGATGTCGGCCGCTGATTTCTCGTCCCTGCTTATTGACGGAGTTGCAATAAGTCGTTGCAGCAGCGCTGTGGCTTCGTCTGTGTACTTGCTCATATCAGTTGTTTTCTTCTTCAAAATCCACGTATTCACCTTCGTCTTTAGCAAATATCTTTCGTTTGGCTTGGCTTTCAGGGCGTTCGTCGTATACTTGTTCGTTTGTCGGTTGTGACTTGTTGGTGGAGCGTCTTGTAGACTTGGAATTGAATGTCTTGGTCATTTTCTTCACGCGTACATATAAATATAATATGATGCCGATGAAGAAGAAGGCGCTCAGCAGCAATATGAGAAATATCGATTTCAGAAAGAGTCCTACAAATACCATTTTCTTTGTCTGTTTGAAGTTAATAAATATATTTGTGCCTCTCTTGTGCTTTTACTGCCACTTATTGCTTGGCTTTGGCGTTCATAGCGTTAGCTACAACCGATGTGAGGAAGTAGGCAGTTATGATAACCCAGAAGCTTTGCATTGTGCCAAGCAATACAATCATGGCAGCCGAGAACACGATGAACGAATATCTAAGCTCGTTGCCTGCCCATCCCCAGTTCTTGAACTTGAGGGCGAACATCGGTATTTCGGCTATCAACAGCCAGCAGCTTACGCATATCATGGCGAGCATCGGCAATACCATTACTGTAGAACTCTCCAGAAAGTCGGGTTGCGACACAAGCAGCGAAGCCCAGAACAATGCGTTGGCAGGTGTGGGCAAACCAATGAATGAGGTTGTCTGTCGTGTGTCGAGATTGAACTTTGCCAATCGTAGTGCCGAGAAGGCAGCCATTACAAAGGCGAAGAACGGCACGTATGACGCGATAGGATCCATAAACGACGGATAGTCCATAACCGAAAGTTGTGTGAAAACCATTGCTGACGGTGCCACACCGAACGTCACGTCGTCTGCCAAAGAGTCGAGTTCCTTGCCTATAGGCGAGCTTACGCCCAGCAGTCGGGCGCTCATTCCGTCGAAGAAGTCGAACACGGCTCCTGCTATAATCCATACGAGTGCCAGCTGGGCTTCGCCGCACAGGGCGAAGTAAGTGGCAATGCAACCCGAGATAAGGTTGCCGCATGTCAGGGTGTTGGGTATCTTGCTTGTAATAAAGTTTGCCATATAGAGTTTTGAATTTTGAGTTTTGAGTTTTGAATTTGTCACCGGTGGCGATTCCGAATCTTTCAATTATGAATTGTCTAATTCCTCTTGTTTCCTTTTTTCCGGTATGTTTTAAATCCAAAATCGCGGCATTGCCGCGATTCTGTCATTGTTGTTCCGTATTGCTTTTATAAGCCTATCTCTATTTGAGCTTTGCTATAACAGTCTGGTCGCCGGTAGTGGCTTGTCCCATCTTGACGCATATCTCGGTGCCGAGCGGCAGATAAACGTCAACGCGCGAACCGAACTTTATAAATCCGAGATGCTCGTCGATGTAGCAATCCTCGCCCTCTTTGGCGTATGTAACGATGCGTCGTGCCACGGCTCCGGCTATCTGTCGGCACAGGATGTCGACACCATCAGGAGTTGTTATGACTACGTCGGCGTGCTCGTTCTCCTCGCTCGCCTTGGGCAACCAAGCCTTGTGGAAGTTGCCGTTGTGATGTGCTACGAGCTTGACGCGTCCGTCTACGGGGAACCAGTTGGCGTGTACATTGAACAGACTCATGAAAATGCTCACCATAATGCGGCGCTCGTGGAAGTAGATGTCTTCGTCTACCTCTTCAATCACTACAATGCGACCGTCGGCAGGAGCCACTACTATCTTCTCGGTGTCTTCGCTTGGGAAGAATCTGATGGGGCATCGGAAGAAGTTGATTACAATTCCGTAGACTACAGCGAATATTACTGTGAAGCACCAGAACGGAGCTTTGTTGTCGCAGAAGCGCCACAACAGCAGAGCTATAGCTGCAATGAATATGAATCCGTAAACGAGAGTGTCGGTTCCTTCACGGTGTAGGCGTATTTTCTTGAGCTTCTTTATTCTTTTAATCATTGTAAGTTATGGGGTTAGGCTGTATTTGGTTGTTGTTTTAATTTTGTTTTTACGTCATGTTGTATGTCCCGATAGAAATGTCAAGAAAACAGATGTATGCACGGACACAGTTTATCTGTGCAAAGATAGTTACTTTTTGCGGAAATGACAAATATTTTAATGTTTCTTTAGGTTATGCCTATTACATTATAAAAAAAGCCCGTCATTCGATGACGAGCTCTACGGGGCAGTGGTCGCTGCCGTATATTTCTGTGTGTATTGCTGCTGATGTGATGCTGGCGCGCAGTCGTTCGGACACGATGAAGTAGTCGATACGCCATCCGGCGTTCTTCTCGCGTGCTCGGAATCTGTACGACCACCACGAGTAGGTGGGGTCATCGGGATGCAGCGAACGGAACGTATCGACGAATCCGTTGGCAAGGAATTGTGTCATCTTCTGGCGTTCCTCGTCGGTGAATCCGGCGTTCTTGCGGTTGGTTTTGGGATTCTTCAGGTCGATTTCCTCGTGTGCTACGTTCAGGTCGCCGCACAGAATGATTGGCTTCTTGGCATCAAGCTGCTTGATGTAGTTGAGGAAATCCTCCTCCCACTGCATGCGGTAGTCGAGTCGGCGCAGCCCGTCCTGGGAATTGGGTGTATAGCATGTGACGAGATAGAAGTCCTGCATCTCGAGAGTTATGACGCGTCCTTCGTGGTCGTGCTCGTCGATTCCGATGCCGTAACTCACGCTTACGGGTGTGTGGCGTGTGTATATGGCAGTGCCCGAATAACCCTTCTTGTCGGCATAATTCCAATAAGAGTTGTAGCCTTCAAACTGCAAGTCGAACTGTCCTGCCTGCATCTTGGTCTCTTGCAGACAGAAAAAGTCCGCGTCGAGCGTGCGGAAAGAGTCCTCAAACCCTTTCTGCACGCACGCACGCAGACCGTTAACGTTCCATGAAATGAATTTCATTTATGAGTATTTGTTTGTTAAAGTTGTAGCTGTAGCACAGCGTGTTGCGCCTTATTTAGCCAACAGGATTCCTACGCTATTGAAGTATGTTGACGGCACAGCATTCTGCTTGCTGAGTTGGTCGATGCAGATAGCAGACAGTGTGTACGATGCTTGAGCCTCACGGGTGCTTCTTGAGAATACACCTACGTTGTAGTTGTTGAATACAAAGTAAACCTTGTGGTCGCCTCCGTTGAAGTTTATAGTACGCTCGATAGTCAACGGCTGAAGCATAAACTGTATTACGCTCTCGTTAACCCATCCTGTTGAAGGGATAGCGTATAAAGCCTTTGCTGTAGTAAAGCCCTGTGAATGGTTGTCTTTCATAGCACGGATAGCCTGATTGAGCGAGCGATACTTCACGGCATCGTCGCCTGTAGCATCCTTGTTGACAATAATAGCGCTATCGAGCATATATACAGGGAAGTTGTTGATTGTTATAGTAGAGTCTGATCCTATAGACCAGTTGGCAGGAATAGAGTCGTACTTGACGAGAGTCCGCTGACCTACGTAGGCTCTTGTGCCCTGCTGGCGATAGAAGCGGATCTTGCCGGTCTGCGGACCTGACATAACTTGCTGATATTGCTTCTGTGTAGCGTAGTCGATAGAGTCGTCCTCGTTGCTGAGACATGATGTTACGCACATGGCAACGGCAATGAAGCCGACGAACGCCATGATAAAGTTTCTAAGATTCTTCATTTTGTTTGTTCTGTTTTTATTGTTTTTATATTCGTTGCAATGTTATGGCTTTACAGCCTATACATTATATATAATGCAGGCATCAGGTAAACATTGCACGAATAGTCTGCTTTTTTTCAATATTTTTTTGCTCTTATCAGAACTTGTGCGAATTGGAGTTGATGAGGTTCATCAGTTCCTGGCGTGTCTTCGCCTGTTCGAAAGCGCCTGAGAAGTCGCTCGTCATGGTAATGGAGCTTTGCTTCTCCACGCCACGCATCTGCATGCACATGTGCTTAGCCTCAATCACTACCATCACTCCGAGTGGATGGAGTGTGTCCTCGATGCACTCGCGTATCTGCTGTGTGAGGCGTTCCTGCACCTGCAGACGATGTGAGAATATGTCAACCACGCGTGCAATCTTGCTCAGTCCGGTGATGTAGCCGTTGGGGATATAGGCCACGTGTGCCTTGCCGTAGAAGGGCAGCATGTGGTGTTCGCAAAGCGAAAACACGTCGATGTCCTTAACGAGTACCATCTGGTTGTAGTCTTCCTTGAACAGGGCGTCGGTCAATACCTTGTGCGGATTTTGCGAGTAGCCGCGTGTGAGCACCTGCATAGCCTTTGCCACACGCATCGGTGTCTTCTGCAGTCCCTCACGTTCGGGGTCTTCGCCGAGCAATGTCAGTACTTCTTTGTAGTGTGATGCGAGGTCGTCAAGACCCTCGCGGTATTCGGGAGTTATCATTTTGAATTTTGAATTTTGAGTTTTGAATTTTGAATTGTTGCCTTTGGCAATTTTGAGTTTTGAGTTTTGAATTTTGAATTGTTGCCTTTGGCAATTTTGAGTTTTGAATTGTTGCTGTTGGCTATTTGAGTTTTGAGTTTTTAAATCTCAATTCAAAATTGATTAATTCCTAATCGCAGGCGAAGCCGAGAATAATTCAAAACTCAAAATTCAAAACTCCTAATTCCTAATACGCCACAGTAATCTTTCCGCTTACGATGCAAGCCTGCTTGTATCCCATTTTCTTTACCTGTTGCAGTATGGCGTTGGCTTCTGCATAGGTGCGGTAGTTGCCCATGCGGCATATCCATCGTGGCGAGTAGAAGTGTACGTATATGGGTTGGCTTGGAAATGCCATTTTCATGGCATTGCCGGCGTTTTGTGCCTTTATTTTGTCGTTGCGCGAGTTGCCTCCGGCAAATACCTGCACGCGATAGCCGTTCATCTTGTATGCGCGTCGCATCACCTTCTTACGCATGTCTACCGTCGGAATCTCCATTTCGTTGTCGTTGTTGTCGGTCTTGTGTGTGTCGGTGTGCTGCTCGCCGGTAGCGTGCTGTTCGCGATGGGCATTGTTGGTGCTGTCGCCTTTATGTTGGGTGGCAGAGTGCTTTTGCTGCGTCTGCTCATGATTGTTCTGCTTTTGGGTGGGGGCGTTGTCGGTCTTGTGTGCGTTATTGGGCGTATTGTTGTCGTTGGCAGGTTTGCGTGCGCTCACGTTGGCGCCGTTGACAAGCGTTTCTATTTCGCGGCTCTGTGTCAGGGTGACGTTGGCCTTGCCCTGCTGTTTCTGTTGCAGGTGTTGTGTGTAGGTTTGCGCCTGTGTGGCTGCACCTATGTATAATAGCAAGTTCAGAATGAATAGAAAGCGTTTCATATATATATTATAATGTGGAGCCGCCAACTTTGTGACGGCCCCACTGTTTTGAGTTTGTCGTTTTGAGTCCGTATTACTTCTTCCAAGCGTCGATGATGCCCTTGAAGTCAGCGCACTTCAATGAAGCGCCACCGATAAGACCACCGTCGATGTTAGGCTTAGAGAAGAGTTCGGGAGCGTTGCTGGCCTTGCAGCTTCCACCGTAGAGGATAGAAGTTTCCTCAGCAGCCTCCTGGCCGTACTTCTCGGCAACGATTGAACGGATGTAAGCAAGCATCTCCTCAGCCTGGTCAGAAGTAGCAGTCATGCCAGTACCGATAGCCCAGATCGGCTCGTAAGCGATAACGATGTTTTTCCAAGCCTCTGCATCGAGGTGGAATACAGATCCCTCGAGTTCTGCCTTTACTACCTCGTTCTGCTTCTCTGCCTGACGCTCCTCGAGAGTCTCGCCGCAGCAGAAGAGAATCTTCAGGCCGTTAGCAAGTGCGAGGTCTACCTTCTCCTTCAGAATCTCAGCAGTCTCGCCGTAGTACTGACGACGCTCTGAGTGGCCGAGGAT
>JAIJMN010000319.1:0-1847 GCA_022735715.1 Prevotella sp. | reverse complement strand
TTTTTCATAATCGTCAATGTTTTATTAGGTGTATTTATTCGATGCGAGTATATTATTCATACGATGTCAATACTGTTCGTCGGCGGCTTCGTCGTCGATTTGGTTGAGCATATCTACTGCAAGCAGCGTGTTGCGCACCTCGTCGACAAGCCTGAGCGACTCCCTTATGTCGTGCTCTATGCTCTGGCGCTCTGCCTCGGGCAACTCGTGTATGGCTACAAGGCAGTCAGTGGCAGAGCCGTTCATGTTGGCATTGGCTTCGTGCGTGATGCTGTCGGTGGCGGCAGCGTGCGCCAGATAGGTCTTGGGCGGAGCTATGTAGTAGCGGCGGCGTACGCTTGGGCGACGACGTTGGGGCTGTGGCTTGAGCTTTACGGAGTCGGGCACTACGTTCTGTTCAGCCTCAACACCTGTAGACGTGCTGCACGTGTCGCTCAATACTACAGCCGATGCTATGGGCTGGACGGGTGCCGACGGGCGATGCATTATCAGCAACAGAGCCACGGCTGCTGCCACTGCCGCTGCCCCACTCCACCATGCTGCCATGCGAAGGCTGTGTCTGCGCGGAGCGACAACCTTACTGCTGTCGGGCGCAACACGAGTGTCTGCCTGCCCGGCTGAACCGTCAAACTCGGGCAAAGCGCCTAATGGCATGCCTTCGTCGAAGTAGGCGAACATGTCGCGGTAGGGCTTCAGCGAGTCGGGCACATCGGTTGCATTGCGGAAGTAGCGTGCTATGAGCTGCTCCTCGTCGACGATTGTCTGTCCGTTCATGTATTTGTCTATGAGTTGCTGTATTTGCATAGCTTTCATTTTATTGGGGTTGTTTATCTTGCTGATTACTCTTTACGCTGCCGGGAGTTACTCTTTACTCTGCCGTGCAAGCATTGCCTGCATCAGTTTGCGACGTGCCCGGGAGAGCAGCGTGGGAACCGAGGCGATGCCGATGCCGAGTATTGCGGCTATCTGCTGGTCGGTCTTGCGTTCCACCTGACGCAGATGCAGCACCTGATATTCCGTTGACGGCAGTGTCTGCATTCTCTGTTCGAGCCACCGCTCATCGTCGGCTACCTCCATAAGCGTGTCGGGCTGGGTGTGGAGTTCGTCGATTATGGGTCGGCTGTCCATCGGAACGGTGCGCCGTCGTCGGTGAATGTCTATCGACAAGTTGCGCGCCACGGTGACGACAAGGGCCTCAACACGCCCCACATGCAACTCTCCACGCAACGACCACAGCCTCAGCAGCGCATCCTGCGCCACATCCTCTGCATCGTCGGCATCAAGTCCGAGGCTGCGCGCTGTATCTACCGAGCGTTGGCGCAGCACTGGTGCTATATGTTCAAACTCCTTGTCTTTCATTCTTTAGGCTTTCTGATATATAAACGCAGAAGCAACGGATTTACGAACAAGATTAACATTTGTTTGTATTTAAATGGGGTTAGAACGGGGGAGGAATTAGAAAAGGAGAGGAAAAAGAATGGTAGTAACGAACAATAAGATTAAACTGCGAGTATTGAAAAGCATATAGTAGGACGCCATAACCTCCTACAATTTGC
This sequence comes from Prevotella sp., assembly GCA_022735715.1. Classification (GTDB taxonomy): domain Bacteria; phylum Bacteroidota; class Bacteroidia; order Bacteroidales; family Bacteroidaceae; genus Prevotella. Next base: position 291 of record JAIJMN010000319.1, on the reverse strand, counting down.
GGTTCTATCCAAATAGAAAAGCACTCAAGATTACCTTGTTTTTCACTCAAGATTGCCTTGTTTTCCAAAAAGGACTCCTTTTGCACTCTGAAAGGACTCCTTTTGAAATGCCGCAGGATTATCTCCTCATAAGCGGTTGATTATCAACGCATTTACGATATTTATTTATAATATTATGCACGTTCCTGATACAAAGAAAGCGCCTTGCAGATGCATTTGCATTGCAAGGCGCTCAACGACAATCAAAAATTATAATGTATTAGCTATATAGAATTTAGAATTCATATTCTC
>JAIJMN010000055.1:0-13144 GCA_022735715.1 Prevotella sp. | reverse complement strand
AGTTTCAAAATCAAATCGGTTTACTTTAAAAACACTTCTATTACTTTAATATACAGATAGTTATGCGACAAATTTATAATTTTAACGGGACACTAGTGATATTTATCAAAGACGTTACCGGATAACTTCTCTGATATCCCAGTAAATACTGTTATTTACAACGAGGTGCAATTCCTGGTGATGATCCAAAAACTATTGGTTTATATCATGATGGTAATTACTATTTTCAAAACTTTATGAATCGTTACATTTCAAAACCGATTAATATTCCTTTGGTTGGAGTGACGATACTTATAAGAAATTTGAAAATCAGAAGGCACTCATTATCTATCACGATGGTAAGTTATATTTCCGCTCATACTCAATTGCTCAGCCAATTTTCGATTTTTTACTATTATTTACAGAAGCAACTAATACGGATATCGATAATGTTTTTGGTAAGCCTCTATTCAATGGTACCGATTGCGAATGGATGAAGGCCAATAGCGATAGCGTCATGAGAAAGCAAATCAAGTCAATCGAGAATTCCAAAATATTGGCAGACCTTACCGATGGTCATGGAAAGCAAGTGATGTTTGATGTAAAAGCAGATTTGCTGAAAGAACTGAAAAAGGATGGATTGGGACGTCCTTTTGTGGATCTTTTTATTAGCACGCACCCTCATGACGATCATTGCAAGGGATTTGCTGAGAACTTTTACCACGGTGAAGTGGATGATTACGACAAGGACAAAAATAAGGATGAGATTATCATAGAAGAATTGTGGATTACACCTCGCGGCTTAAATAATAATTTGTCTTCACCTGCTGAAGATATACGCAAAGAAGCGAAACGACGTAGAAAACTATACGATGATGACAAGAACTTCATTGGATCTAAAGGCAACTATTTGAGAATTATCGGATACGATAAAGACAAAGAGTTCGACCGCAGATATTGTTATGTTCCTGGCAAACTCGTAACTACTGTTCATGGATCAAGTCTATCTTGGTTGGATATTTTCATCCACGCCCCGTTTAAGGAAGATGTTGAGACTAGTAAGAAGTATGATGACAAGAATGCAACATCAGTAGTTGTGCAGTTCGGTTTTAAAATAGACGGTTACACGGGTTACAAGAGCCGTGTGCTGATGGGAGGTGATGCTGAGCACGAAATTTGGCAGCACATCTTGGACAACAACGCGGATGATGAGAAACTGAAGTGGAATATTTTCCTTGCGCCTCATCATTGCTCTTGGTCTTTCTTCAATGAACCTGACAATAAGAAGGAGATTAAACCGTCTGCGGAAGCCATATTGGACAAGCAGATTGGTAATTCTGCTCATATTATAGCTTCTTCAAATGAAATTAAGAACGATGACAACAATCCTCCTTGCTATGAAGCAAAACAGCAATATATAAAAAAGTTGAAGTCTGGTTCTTCGCATTTTCTTAATACTGCGACACATAGCAAAGTGGGGAATATACCCCAGCCCGTTGTGTTTAAGATTAACGAGAACGGGAAGACACTGAAAGAGAATACTACGGTAGCAGGAGCTACATCTATTTCTAATCCTGTACCAAGAGCTGGCAGATGACAGATTATAATCATAAAATAACAAATGGCTCTACAATTAGAGGTGAACACCTAAAACTTTTTAGAGCCAAGGCAATCTATAAGGCAGCCATTGTACATCCTTACGCAAAGGATGTACAATGTTATGTCAATGGCAAAGGTTATGCCATTATCAAAATGCGCTTGACGCATCTTGAAATTCCTGATGAGCCAGTTTTTGACATACGTGATGAGGAGGAAATTGCAATTATTTGCCATCCAGAAGACGTCGATATACCAGAAGTATATGCGCTTAGAAAAGATTTTCCAACAGAGCTGCCTCATTCAAACGCAAAGCCGTTTACACGTCCAATATCACTGTGTGTATCGGATGTTGCATTTGCTGATATTCGGCCACAATTTAATGCGCATGATTTCCTGAATTCAATAAGACGTTGGTTCTGCTTGAATAGCATAAACAAATTGCATGAGGCAAACCGTCCGTTGGAAGTGTTCTTCGGATTTCAAGAGGTCTGTTGTATTTTGAATGAACGCTTAGGTGGGAATCCATACATAAAGTACTCCCCAAAAACGAAGTATTCTTCTACATTGGAGTTTGTTGAGAAAAGTAAGGCTACTCACTATTTAATCGGTATTTCTACAGAAAAAATCCATGCAATCAATTTTGTACGGATCCCCCAAACAATGGGAGACTTGAAATATGTTCAGTCAACAGACCAATTCTCTTTGACGGGTAGTCTCTTGGCTGTATTAACAAAAAGTGTTGCAGGAAAGGCTACGCTTCCGTTAGTTATATAAATCTATATCACTCAGACAAGCAAAGATGATAAAAAGGCTTCACAAGAATTGTTCCTCATCAAGACAAACTGCCTTCCTAAGGATATAGTCCTTAAAAAGATGGTTCTTTCTAAGGATGCATTTGAAAAATGGTTTTATGAATTGCCTGTAGAAGTGGCACTTTTGGAATTCATGGTTTCCCGTTGTGGAAACGCTATCAATAATGGAATCAAGGACTGCTTCAATAAAGTGAGTGTTGTCGGGACTGGCACACTTGGATCTGCAGTAATCGACCATTGGGTGAGACAAGGATGCTCCGAAGAAATCAATTTAGTTGATTGTGATATATTGCTGCCACATAATCTTAGCCGCCATACGCTTGCAACAGACAAAGTGATGACCGCAAAGGTTCGTTCCATCAAAGACACCTATCATGGCATCTTATTTCAGAAAATAAATGCCATAGAAGGAAACTTTCTAACGTTAAACCGAAATGATAGAGAACGTCTATTTAAAAACACGGAGTTGGTAATGGATTTTAGCACCTCCATAGCGGTTGAAAGGAAACTTGCAAATGATGAACGCACTTTCCGTAGATGTACCTCATTCTTGAACCCTAAGGGGGATGATGTAGTATTGCTAATGGAAGACAAAGAAAGAAATTCTCGTCTCGATTTGTTGGAGATGGATTATTATCGTAACCTGATAGTTGATGATAGGTTTTCTCAACATTTGGAACAGACAGAAACTGTGCGCACAAATACTTTCAGTTGCAGATCAGAATCGATGATTCTTAACTATGAGAATGTACGTGTGTTGTCGGCAATTATTTCAAAGCAAATAAGGAAACATTATACGTCGGGGAAAGCTTGTTTGAATATTTGGCACTTTGACGCTGAAAATGGGACAGTGTCAAGTTTGCCGATGACAATAACAAATTGGCGTCATGAAGTATTGGACGGTATTCAAATTTATATTTCCGATGCCGTAGAAAAGGAAATACAAACAATGGCAGCTGCATCGTTAAATAAGGAAACAGGCGGATGCCTATTTGGTAGTTATGACCGCGACCATAATATTATTTATGTATATTACATGGTTCCAGCCCCAGAGGACAGCATTCATAGCCCCGTGTCGTTTGTTCGTGGATTTAAAGGATTAACTGCGGAATATGAGAAGATAACGAAATTGACATATCATCAAGTGAGATATTTGGGAGAGTGGCATTCACATCCCAATATGCCTAACACTCCAAGCGTAACTGACAAAAAGCAGTTCGAAGAGTTGTGGGAGGAACAGCAATCACAGGACTTGCCTTTTGTGCAAATGATATATGGCAATAATGGATTGTTCGTTACTGCTGCAATGTGAGTTTCAGTTCAAAGGTTATATACAAAAGGATTGTCTAATTCATCTGAGGACAATCCTTTTTTCGTATGTTTATAAGAAGTGCTATAATACTCGCAGAAGTCATAGACACAAACTAATGGATATAGACTGAAGGACAAATACAGTCAAAAATGCACAAATGCTTCACGTTTGCCTGTTTAAGAACGTTAAAAATGTTAAATATTTATCTTTTTAGGCTTCTACAGAATTCTCGCCATCATCTTTCTACCTTTTAAGCCATAAACAGTTGATATAAAGCTGTTTACAAATACTATGGCTGTTCCAAACTTGAAAAAGCCACATTCCATGGCAAAATCCCCCAAAACACAATAAATAGTTACTTACAATCTACTTGCATCTTCTACGTTCCTAAGGCTTATTTCCAAGACTACAAGGATGTATTGGGTAGCAAGTATTCTTATATTTATGCCTTAAAGGATAGTGAATCTGGCGAACAGAATCCTAACAAGCAATGCGCAGTACCTGTCATTTCGTATGCCGACGGCAAGCAGCTGGGTGCTGCCAAGGCAATCAATGGCACAGCATCGCAAGCCGTATCAGAATCTGTTGTCATCGCCAAAATGGGCAATCAGACCATCAAGATTGCAGTAAAGTAAAAAAATAAAATATTACGAAATACCAATCCCGAAGATGTTCCATGTAGGAATGTCTTCGGGATTTTTTATATAAACACAATAAACATTCCTCATTTGCGTTATAAAAGTTGTAATATTACATAATTATATAACGTTTAAACTGAAATGATTGAATATATAAAGGGTGAGCTTGCCGAGCTCACCCCAGCACAGGCTATTGTAGAAGCCTATGGCGTGGGTTATGCGCTCAACATATCGCTCAACACTTACGAGAACATACAGGGCAAGAAGGATGTGAAGCTGTATGTACACGAAAGTCTTGTAACGGGCGGTCGTGACGACTCCTATACGTTCTTCGGATTTGCCACAAAGCAGGAGCGCGACCTCTATCGTCTGCTCATTATCGTGTCGGGAGTGGGAGCCAATACGGCTCGTATGATTCTTTCGGCAGCTCCACCTGCCGAACTTGCTGGCGCAATATCGTCGGGCAATGAACGTCTGCTTAAGGGTGTTAAGGGCATCGGACTGAAGACGGCGCAGCGAATCATCGTCGACCTTAAAGACAAGATACTGTCGCTTGGTATTGCACAGGAAGTGCCAGCAGGCTCGGCTGCCGACTCTACCATACCATCCGACGTGCGCGATGAGGCTGTTGCAGCACTCACTATGCTCGGATTCTCGCCCGCTCCTACAGCCAAGGTTGTCACGGCTATTCTTACTGACGACCCGTCGTTGCCCGTTGAGCAGGTGGTGAAGCTGGCTCTGAAACAGATAAAGTAAACCATTACGCCATTTATTTGAACTTACTTAACACCATATTGCAATTCTTGCGCAAAGGGCTGGCTATGGCATTGTCTGTCCGAACGTTTGTCGTCATACTCGTTATGGCGGCAATGGCTGCTTTTGCCATGTCGCAACGTCCGCAACGTCGCAATATACGTCAGGCGCATGCCGACACCATAGCCATCAAGGCGCAGCCGCTTATTGCCGACGACGACACCATACCCGACTCGCTTCTGCATCCACGCTGGCGCATACAGCGCACGCTGCCCATTACGCTCGACGACCTCAATCAGGGCGCCGCCGACCTGCAACGCCCCGACAATATGAAGCAGCAAGTGGAGTATGACGACTCGCTTGGACAGTATGTGGTAGGCCAGAAAATAGGCGGAACATATATAGCTGCGCCCGTTGTGATGACCGCACAGGAGTATATGCAATGGAGTGAGCGACAGCTTATGCGCAACTTCTTCCGCAAGAAGAACGACGAGATATATCAGGCTAAGGGCAAGGAGAAGTTCGACTTCAGCGACATGCACTTCGACCTGGGACCGGCTGAGAAGATATTCGGTCCCGGCGGTGTGCGCATACGTACACAAGGTACAGCCGAACTGAAGTTCGGAGCCACGATGAAGAACATCGACAATCCGTCGCTTCCGATACGCAACCGCAAGACTACGACCATGGACTTTGACGAGAAGATAAACGTCAACGTCAACGGACGTGTGGGCGACAAGGTGAACATGAACCTCAACTACAACACCGACGCTACATTCGACTTCGACGCCCAAAACTTGAAACTGAAGTATGAAGGCAAGGAAGACGAGATAGTGAAGCTCGTTGAGGCTGGCAACGTGTCGTTTCCATCCAACTCGTCGTTGGTGAAAGGAGCCTCGTCGCTATTCGGATTGCGTACCGACCTGCAGTTCGGCAGGTTGAAACTGCAACTCGTAGCTTCGCAGAAGAAGTCGTCTACTACGAGCGTGTCATCCAAGGGAGGCAAGCAGCTCACGCCGTTTGAAATAGGAGCGGCTAACTATGAGGAAAACCGCCACTTCTTCCTTGCGCAGTTCTTCCACGACAAGTATGACGACTGGATGCGCTCTCTGCCCAACATCACGTCGGGCATAAAGATTAACCGTATTGAGGTGTGGGTAACCAACAAGACCGCAACTACTGCCAACACCCGCAACATTATAGCCCTTGCCGACCTCGGCGAGAACACCCGTGTGTCCAATACATCGTGGGCTGTGACCGGACAGCCCGTGCCGTCGAATGCAGCCAATACCGAGTATCAGAGCATGGTGAATCAGTATGCTGCCGCACGCGACATCGACCAGACATCAGCCACACTCGACGCCATACCGGGATTTGAAGGCGGTGCCGACTACGAGAAACTTGAGAAGGCACGCTTGCTCAATTCGTCGGAGTATACCGTCAACACGGCTCTCGGATACATATCGCTCAAGACACAATTGCAGACCGACCAGGTGCTTGCCGTTGCCTATGAGTACACATACGGCGGCGTGACCTATCAGGTGGGCGAGTTTGCCGCTGACAATACCGATGCTTCGAAGGCGCTGTTCGTGAAGTCGCTCAAGAACACGAGCAACAATCCGCAGCAGGCCAACTGGGGCCTCATGATGAAGAACGTATATTATCTGGCTTCGTCGGTAGAGCGCGACAAGTTCCGCCTCGATGTCAAGTTCCAGAGCGATACGGCAGGCGTCTACCTTACTTATATACCCGAACCGCAGGTGAAGGGACAGACCATCATTAAGATGCTTGGTGCCGACCGCCTCGACAATAACAACAAGGCACACTCCAACGGATTCTTCGACTTTGTTGACGGCTATACCGTCACCAACGGTCGAGTGTTCTTCCCTGTAGCCGAACCCTTCGGCAAGTATATGTACAACTATCTCGTGCAGAAAGGAGTGACAGCCGACCGTGCCGCCAAATATGCCTTCACCGAACTCTATGACTCTACAAAGACCGTGGCGCGGCAGATAGCCGAGAAGGACAAGTATATGCTTACGGGACAGTTTCGCGGCACGTCAGCCAATGTTATTCAGACCGGTGCCTACAACATTCCGCAAGGCTCGGTAGTGGTAACGGCTGGTGGCATAGTGCTGGCTGAGGGTACCGACTACTCGGTTGACTATAATGCGGGCGAGGTGACCATTCTCAATCAAAGCATTATCGATGCCGGCACGCAGGTGAATGTGTCGCTCGAGAGCAACACCGACTATGGTATGCAGCGCAAGACCATGTTCGGAATGAACTGGGAGTACGACTTCTCGAAGAATTTCCAGCTGTCGGGTACCATACAGCATCTCTCCGAACAGTCGCTCACTAATAAGGTGGCTATGGGAGCCGAACCGCTCAACAATACCCTTTGGGGCATAAACATCAACTGGAAGCGCGAGAGCCAGTGGCTCACCAATATGCTCGACAAGCTGCCTTTGCTTCATCTCACGCAGCCGTCGCACATATCATTCACGGGCGAGTTTGCCCAGCTCATAGCCGGACAGAGCCGTGGCACGCAGGACAATGCGTCGTATATCGACGATTTCGAGAACTCCAAGAATACTATCGACGTGTCTACACCTACGTCGTGGGTTATCTCGTCTGTACCATCGATGTTTCCCGAACAGGCCGACATGACCACGTTGCGTTCGGGCTTCAACCGTTCGCGACTGGCGTGGTACACTATTGACCCATTGTTCACACGCCGCTCGTCGTCGCTCACGCCAAGTCACATCAAGAGCGACCTCGAACAGCTCAGCAACCATTACGTACGCGAGTTCTATGTCAACGAGCTTTTCCCCAACCGCGACCAGAGTTCGTACAATGGAGCTACGTCGACGCTGTCCATACTCAATCTTGCCTACTATCCCAACGAGCGTGGACCATACAACTTCAATCCCGACCTGGCTCAGGATGGAACGCTCAACAATCCGCAGCAGCATTGGGGCGGCATGATGCGCAAGCTCGACACCAACGACTTCGAGGCTGCCAATGTGGAGTATATAGAGTTTTGGATGCTCGACCCCTTTATCTATACACGTCGCGAGGGTAAGGCTTCGGAATATGGAGGCGACTTCTACATCAATCTTGGCGAGGTGAGCGAGGACATCTTGCGCGACGGCAAGAAGTTCTACGAGAGCGGTATGCCTATTGACGGTTCGCAGTCTTTCACCACAACCCAGTGGGGCAAGGTGCCCAATCAGGCTACAACCACCTATGCCTTTGCTACATCGAAGGGCGCACGTGCCTTGCAGGACGTAGGAATGAACGGACTCAACGATGTCGAGGAGCAGAAGTGGGAACCGTATCAGCAGTTCTTGCGCGATATTCAAGGCAAGGTGAGCCCTGCCGTGTTCGACTCTATATGGGCAGACCCTGCTGGCGACAACTACCACTATTATCGTGGATCAGACCTCGACCGCATCCAGGCACCCATATTGCGCCGCTATAAGTACATCAACAACCCACATGGCAATTCGCCCGACAACGATTCGCGCACCGAGAGTTACGATACGTCATACAAGTCTACGCCCGATGTTGAGGACATCAATCAGGACTACACGCTGGGCGAATACGAGAAATACTTCCAGTATAAGGTGTCGATACGTCCCGAAGACCTTGAAATAGGTCGCAACTATATTGTCGACAAGCGCACCACAACACGCAAGCTGCGCAACGACCAGAAGGAGTCGGTCGACTGGTATCAGTTCCGCATACCCCTACGTGAGTACGAGCGTAGGGTGGGGGGCATCACCGACCTCACATCGGTTCGTTTCATGCGTATGTTCCTCACCGGATTCAAGCACCCCATCGTGCTGCGCTTCGGTACGCTCGACCTCGTGCGAGGCGAGTGGCGTGTCTACGAGCAGAACCTCGACAATACATCTTCATCTACCGGAACTCTTCAGGTGAGTGCTGTCAATATCGAGGAGAACAACGACAAGACACCTGTCAACTACGTTTTGCCTCCTGGCATATCGCGCGAACAGGACCCTACGCAGCCGCAGCTTGTAGAGAACAACGAGCAGGCGCTGTCTATGACAGTCAACAATCTCGCTTCGGGCGAGTCGAAGGCTGTGTATAAGAACACGTCTATCGATATGCGTCAGTACAAGCGTCTGCAGATGTTTGTGCATGCCAACTCGTTCGAGCAGAACATGACAAATCTTGAAAACGGACAGCTTTCGGTATTCATACGCCTCGGTTCCGACTACAAGAACAACTTCTACGAGTATGAGATTCCGCTGAAGCTCACACCTCATCGCAACGACTACAACAAATACTCTACTGCCGACCGTCTGCAGGTGTGGCCCAAGGACAATATGCTCGACATTCCGCTGTCGCTCCTCACCGGACTGAAGCGTGAACGCAACAAGGCAAAGGCAATAGGACAGGCGTCGTACAATCGTCCGTACTCGGCTTACGATACCGATAATCCGCAGAACCGTATCACTATTGTCGGCAACCCGACGCTTGGTGAAGTGAAGACTATGATTATAGGTGTGCGCAACAATTCGGCAAGCACAAAGAGTGGTGAGGTGTGGGTCAATGAGCTGCGCCTTAAGGACTACAACAGTTCGGGAGGTTGGGCTGCGCAGGGCAACCTCAACGTTCAGCTGTCCGACCTGGGCAATGTCAATGTGCAGGGACGCTATACTTCGGCTGGCTTTGGCGGACTGGAGGACGGTGTGGCACAACGCTCCACAGACGACTATTCCAACTACTCCGTTACGACAAACGTCGAACTTGGCAAGTTCTTCCCCGACAAGGCCAAGGTTTCTGCCCCGCTCTACTACTCGATAACCAAGGAGAAGACGTCGCCCAAGTACAATCCGCTCGACAACGACATGCTGCTTGATGAGGCTCTCGATGCTGCTGCCAACAAGCATGAGCGCGATTCTATAGAGAGCATAGCCGTTACAAAGGTGACGCAGACCAATCTTTCGCTATCGAACGTAAGGGTTGGCATACAGACCAAGCGACACCCTATGCCTTACGATCCTGCCAACTTCTCGTTCTCCTACTCGCATAGCCACAGCTACACTACGGGCGAGACTACGGTTTATGAACGTGAGGACAACTGGCGTGGTGCTATGAACTATCAATGGAGCCCGGTGTACAAGTCGCTCGAACCGTTCAAGAAGATCAAGTCGAAATCGAAGTGGCTCGACCTGCCTCGCCGATTCGGATTAAACTGGCTGCCGCAGAACGTTGGCTTCAATACCGAGATAACTCGCAACTACTACGAATTGCAGGAGCGCGACATGGAGGCTACTGAGAATCAGAACCTGCCGCTCACGTTTGCGTCGCAGTTCTTGTGGAACCGTGAGTTCAATCTGCGTTGGGACCTTACGAAGAATCTGCACATGAACTTCCAGAGTGCTACCAATGCCGAGATTGAAGAGCCATATATGCCCGTCAATAAGGATTTGTATCCCGACCGCTATGAGGTGTGGAAGGATTCAGTATGGACTTCGATAAAGCATATGGGCACACCGCTCAACTACAACCAGCAGTTCCAGGCTTCGTATAAGTTGCCTATAAATCTGCTGCCCGTGTTCGACTGGATTACGTCCGATGCCAGCTATACGGCATCGTACAATTGGGTGCGCGGCACCGACCTTGAGGACGGCACGTCGCTTGGCAATAACATAGCCAACAACCGTCAGGCCAACATCAACGCCCAGTTCAATATGGAGAAATTGTACAATCATATACCGTTCCTCAAGAAGACCAATGAGCGTTTCCGTCGCGACAGTTCGCGTAGCAATAAATCATCACAGGGTCGCAACAAGACATCGGGCAAGGATGCCAAGAACAATCGTCAGGCAGCACGCGATGAAAAACTGCGCCGACAGTTGCCTAAGAACAAGCGGGCTTATGAGAAGGAGATAACCCTCTTGCCCGACACTACTCTTAAGGTTACGCATAGCCGTAAGACGCGCCGCCTTATTGTAAGCGCCAAGACCGAAGACGGCAAGCCGTTCCGCTTGCGCTATCGTCGCCTCGACGACAATAACATACGTATAATGAATAAGGTGGACTCGGCGCTGAAGCTTAAGATAGCCGTGTCGGCCAAAGAGCCGCTTGACGAGAAACGCTGGTATCGCACAGCACAGTCGGTGGCACGCGTACTCATGATGGTGCGTAATATCAGTCTGAGCTATCGCAACCAGTATGCCATGTCGCTGCCTGGATTCAAGCCTATGATAGGTGATGTGTTCGGACAGCGTTCGGGTATGGGTGCCATGTCGCCGGGTCTCGACTTCGCCTTCGGATTCATAGGCGACGGATATATCGAGAAGGCACGTCGCAACGGATGGCTATTGATGAACGATTCGCTCGCTACGCCAGCTACTACCAATCGTACCGAGGAGCTGCAGCTGCGTGCTACGCTTGAGCCTGTGCGCAATCTTAAGATCGACCTTACTGCCACACGTACCGTAACCACGGCTCGTTCGGTGCAGTATATGTACGAAGGCAATCCAACAACGCAGAGCGGTACGTTCACAATGACTACTACATCGCTTCGTAGTGCGTTTGAAGGTTCGGGCAATGCCAATAACGGCTATCGTTCAAAGTCGTTCGACAGGTTCTGCTCGTCGCTCGATAGGATACGCGATCGTGTTGAGGCTCGTTATGCAGGAGCCGTCTATCCTGCCGGAACAGCATTGGCAGGCAAGCCTTTCAGTGCCGAGAATGGTGGAGTGAGCCGTTACAGCGCCGATGTCATGGTGCCGGCATTCCTATCGGCTTACACCGAGATGGGTGACGGCGGACTGTCGATATTCCCTTCGCTCTCGCATCTGCTGCCCAACTGGACCTTAAGATACAGCGGACTGTCTAAGTTGCCATGGCTGCGCGACGTGTTCAAGAGCGTCAACATAAGCCATGCTTACAAGAGCGTCTACGCCGTTGGCTCGTATGCTTCGTACAGTACATATATGGAGTATATGAACGGATTGGGATTCATCAACGATGCCACAACCGGAATGCCCGTGCCCAACTCGATGTTCAACGTGTCGACCGTAAGCATCAACGAGGCTTTCTCGCCATTGCTCGGCATTGACGTCACGCTGCAGAACAACATGACCATCAAGGCTGAGTATCGCACCACACGTGTGATGAGCCTCAGCATGACGTCGGTACAAATCAATGAAGCGTCGTCGCACGACTGGGTTATAGGAGCAGCCTATACGCTCAACAACTTCAATCCCTTCGGTGGCAATCGCCATCGTCGTATGCGCCAGCGTGGTCGTTCGACGGCAGCTGGTGCGTCGCAGCAGAAAACAGGCTATAATCGTCGCAACACTTCGTCTACAGGAGTCAACAACGACCTCAAGCTGCGCCTCGACCTCAGTCTGCGTAAGCAGGCATCCATTACTCGTGACATAGCCACACGAACGTCGGCAGCCAACAGCGGCAATACGGCATTCAAGCTGTCGTTCTCAGCCGACTACACCTTGTCACGTCTGCTCACTATGAGCTTCTATTATGATCGTCAGACCAACACCCCGTTGCTTTCGTCGAGCAGTTATCCTACTACAACGCAAGACTTTGGACTGAGTATGAAGTTCTCGCTTACGAGATAAACCAAACAATAAAGGCGGATGCCCAAGACCCATAGTCTTGCGCATCCGCCTTTGCTTATATGCAATAGAGGTTATAATCGTGATACTAATGTCTGTATCGTGATATATAGCTCTGACCAGTGCCTTGATATGGTCGTATCATGCCATGATATGGCCGTTTCATGCCTTGAAATGATCGTATCATGCCTTGATACGAAGGCTTTTCATTCAACCTCCAATCCTCATTCCAATCATCATTCCTAACTTCTTCAATGAACGGTTTATGTTGATTTTTTTTGATAAAATAAAAAAGAGGTAACTATCTAAACATCAGATAATTACCTCTTTGTGGAGCTGGTGGGATTCGAACCCACGTCCAAACAGGGAAACCATATGCTTTCTACATGCTTATTCCAGCCTTCGGTTTTCGTGCTGCGACAAGACCTG
>JAIJMN010000318.1:0-1858 GCA_022735715.1 Prevotella sp. | reverse complement strand
AGCAACCGCTGACCTTCTGCTTTATCTTGATTTTCCTAACTCCCCGCTCACTAGCATTGTTGCCATAAGGAATATTCGAATCGGAGAGAAAGGTGAATAGGTAATTCTGAACTTTAAGGATGCCTCTCTTGAATTTCTCAAACTCGTTATCAAGATGTGTGAGACTTTCACCCAAAAGGTTCTTCATCTTTGTATTCAGTACCTTTATCTTTCTATAGGTAATGCAGTCTTCTTTTCTGAGATTTATAGAGTACTCTATTAGATGAATGAATCTTCGTGACTAGTTCTGACTCAAGTCCAGTTCGTTCAGATACTCTGCATTCCTGAGGAGATGAGCCAGACAGACTTGATGATCCTTAACATTCATCTTGAAGTAACTCTGGTGTCTGTCCGTAACAAGTGTTGAATTGGGGAGCCCCTTTGGAAACTTGGAGTCTATGGCCTTCTGACCTCGCGATTCAGACTGATACACGTATGTAAGTAGGTCGTTCTGGAATATCCAGTTCCAATGCAGATGCTTTCCTACCGCAGCTCCTGTTTCATCGGTTCCTACAACTGGCGCCGTTTCCAGCCTCTTGCGTATTTCCTCGTATACAGTATCTGCCTTGCCACTATTCTCTTTTAGTATGTTCTGCACAGTCCCCTCGCTTATATTCTGACCGGAGATATCGGATATAAGCTCTGCAATTCTTTTGAATAGAATACACTGCACGACATTAAGATATGTCACCAGTGCACGAAGGTTGTCACCATACTTGATACGGCAGTTGGGAGCCTCGCAGTTGTTTACACAACCGCATTCACAGACCTTCTCGTAATACAGCTCCTCACAGGTTTCTACGACCACCTTGATATCAACAATCTGTGTCTTACGGATCTTCCTGCACGGTACATCAATCAAGAGCCGACCACAGCATTTACAATAGGCAGGTTCGTGTTTTACAATTACATCCGGTTCTGCAACGGTCTGTAGTGTGTGTCCCTTGTGGCCTGGCTGTCCACCGCTCGGTTTTCCGCTTGGCTTGCGAAGAGACTTTGTTCTGCGCTGCTCACGGGAAGCGATACTTTCTTGGGAATGAGGAATACTGCTGTTACTGCTGTTCTTCTCGGGCTTTCCTGATGAACTTGCCGTATCGTCATCATCTTCCTCTAGTTCCCTGATGCGCTCTTTTGCTACGGCAAGTTTTGACTTTGTAGAAGCAAGTTCTGATTTTAGATTATGTATCTCCACGTCCTTATGGTTAATGACACGATTGAGGCGTCCGATCTCCTCAGTCTTCTCGGAGTCGGACTTCTCAAGCTTGCGCAGACGCTGGTTTATCTGGCGCAATACAACATCTATGTCAGTACAGTCTCTTGCCATTTTGGGTGCAAAGAAAAGCATTTTTATCCACATGGCAAAATCACGATTTACATCCCTTAACGCAGACTTTTGATTTAAGGAAAATGCAAAAACGTATCTCCTGTATGATAATTTATTGAAGAGCGATAATAGCCAAAGAAGACACGTTGCTCGCATCATCGTAAAAGAACTCGCTAAATGAGCTGTTTTAAACAGCCAACGCCATCATCGACTCAATCATTAGAGAGTTTGTGACAGTGATGAAAATAAGTAAAATCAAGTTTATGGTTTATTAACAAGAAGTTTTCTATAGGGGTGCTGAGTAGCTACTTCTATATGGGTGCTGAGTAGTTACTCGCACGAAAAACTTGCTCAGTTAGAGTAAAGCGTGGCGATTGGTTCTATAAACCTTTTCACCCAGGGCGTTGCCCTACCCTTTATACACATCTTTTGTTCTTTGAAATCATTGGAATTCTGTATATTTGTCAGATGAAAAGTTCCCCATTTACGAGTCTG
>JAIJMN010000317.1:0-1865 GCA_022735715.1 Prevotella sp. | reverse complement strand
TAAGGTAAGTGAATTTTCTGACATATGCAAGCATTGGGTAATTTATTGTTATCCAATGACTTGCTTTCTTGTAAAATTACAAGTCTGCTAATTTAAGGTAAATAAATCGCAAGACAAAAATTTTATAGTAAAACATAGGTATGAACAAAACAAAGATTTTACTTATTGCAGTTTTGACTGTAGTGCTCGCCTCATGTAGTGGCGGCAAGAGTGGCGGTAAGCCTAACTTCGGCGACAACGAGTACGCCGTACGTACTGTGCAGGGTCAGAATGCTGACCTCCAGACCACCTATCCCGCAACAATCAAGGGCGTTCAGGACGTTGAGATCCGTCCGAAAGTTTCAGGCTTCATCACAAAGCTCTGTGTTAAGGAAGGTCAGCAGGTTAAGGCTGGTCAGCTCCTTTTTGTCATCGACAACGTAACATACGCTGCCGCTGTACGTCAGGCGAAGGCTGCCGTGAACGCTGCCAAGGCACAGCTCAACACAGCTCGTCTTACATACAAAAACTCTGAGAAGCTCTTCAAGAACAACGTTATCGGTTCGTACGAGCTTCAGTCGTCTAAGAATGCAATGGAGAGCGCTGCCGCTCAGCTCGCTCAGGCTGAGGCTGCTTATGTTTCAGCCAAGCAGAACCTCGACTTCTGCTTCGTTACAAGCCCTGCCAACGGTGTCATCGGCGACCTGCCTTACCGTGTAGGTGCACTCGTGAGCGCTTCTTCACAGCAGCCTCTCACCACTGTTTCCAACAACTCTACAATGCAGGTTTACTTCTCAATGACCGAGAAGGACCTCCTCGACATGACCAAGACAGCCGGTGGCGTCAATGCTGCCATCTCAAGCTATCCTGCCGTAAAGCTCCAGCTTGCCGACGGCTCTATCTATAACCATCCGGGCAAGGTGGCTACCGTGAGCGGTGTCATCGACCCTACAACAGGTACTGTTTCAATGCGTGCCGACTTCCCCAACCCCGAGCGTGTGCTCAAGACTGGTGCTTCTGGCTCAATCGTAGTGCCTCACACCGCTACTTCAGCAGTTATCGTTCCGCAGGACGCTGTTGTTGAGGTACAGGACAAGCACTTCGTGTATGTAGTAGGCAAGGACAACAAGGTGAAGTACACTCCGGTTGAAATCAATTCGCAGAACGACGGCAAGAACTATATCATCACTTCTGGCCTTCATATCGGCGACCGCTTCGTAGTGAACGGAGTGTCATCGCTCCAGGACGGTATGGAGATCAAGCCCCTCACCGAGGCTCAGTATGCCGACAAACTGAAGAAGACCGAGGAGCTGGGCGAGGCTCAGGGCGACCTTGGCAAGCTGAAGAAGGCATTCGGAAAATAAATTTTGAGTTTTGAGTGTTAATTTTTGAATTGTCGGCTTTGCCGATTAGGAATTGTTCAATGTTGAATTAAGAATTCATAACTCAAAAATGAAAAACTCAAAATTGCCTTTGGCAATAACTCAAAATTCAAAATTCAAAATTTAAAAATATATTATGAAATTAGATAGATTTATCAAGCGCCCGGTGCTTTCTACGGTGATTTCTATCCTCGTAGTCATTCTGGGTGTACTCGGCCTGGTGTCGCTGCCTATCGAGCAGTACCCTAATATGGCGCCTCCTACTATCATGGTGCGTGCCGCTTACACCGGTGCCAACTCACAGACCGTGCTCAACTCGGTGCTCGCACCGCTGGAGGAGTCGATCAACGGTGTTGAGGGTATGACCTACATGACCTCATCAGCCACCAACGACGGTTCGGCTTCTATCACCGTTTACTTTAAGCAGGGTATGAATCCTGACATGTGTCAGGTCAACGTACAGAACCGTGTGTCGCAGGCTTCTGCCTTGCTGCCGGCTGAGGT
>JAIJMN010000316.1:0-1871 GCA_022735715.1 Prevotella sp. | reverse complement strand
GGTATCGCCGGTATCGTGCTTGCCCTGGGTATGGCGGTGGATGCCAACGTGCTCATCTATGAGCGTACCAAGGAGGAACTCAAGAAGGGACTCGGCACAAAGCAGGCTCTGGCTCTGGGCTACAGCAACGCTTTCTCAGCCATCTTCGACTCTAACTTGACATCAATCCTCACAGGTATCATTCTGTATGTGTTCGGTACTGGTCCTATCCGCGGCTTCGCTACCACACTTATCATCGGTATCTGCTGCTCGTTCTTCACAGCTGTGTTCCTGACACGTCTCGTTTACGAGAACCGTCTGGCTCACGACAAGTGGACAAATCAGACCTTCTCTACCAAGATTTCGCGCAACTTCATGGCCAACAAGAACTATGGCTTCATGTCAAACTGCAAGATATCGTTCGGTATCTTTGCCGCTATCATCGTAGTTATGATTGGCAGCTTCGCCATCCGTGGCTTGAGCAAGGGTATCGACTTCACCGGTGGTCGCAACTATGTTGTAGTGCTTGAGAAGCAGGTACAGCCTGAGGAAGTAAAGGCTGCGCTCGTGCCCCAGTTCAAGGGAGCTACTGTCAACGCCCTCGCACTCGGTACTGACGGCAAGACAATACGTATCTCAACCAACTACAAGATTGAGTCGAACAACCCGGCTGTAGACAACGAGGTGGAGAACATCCTCTACAAGGGTCTGCATGGTGCTGGTCTCGTTACACAGAGCAGCATTGAGGCATTCAAGAACCCTGACGTTCGCGCAGGCGGTTCAATCGTATCGTCTACCAAGGTAGGTCCGGCTGTGGCTAAGGACATCACTCACGGTGCCATCATCTCAGTAATCATCGCCCTCGCCGTTATCTTCCTCTACATCTTGATACGTTTCCGCAACGTGGCTTTCTCTATCGGTTCTACCGTAGCACTTGCCATTGACGCAATCATCGTTATAGGTTTCTTCTCACTGCTGTGGGACGTTGTTCCGTTCTCGCTTGAGGTAGACCAGACCTTCATCGGTGCTATCCTTACCGTTATCGGTTACTCTATCAACGATAAGGTGGTGGTATTCGACCGTATCCGTGAGAACCTGACACTGCACAAGAATATGAATCTGCAGGAGCTCTTCAACAATTCGCTGAACGAGACCCTCGCGCGTACCATTAATACATCACTCTCTACGCTCATCGTATTGCTCTGTATCTTCTGCTTCGGTGGCGAGAGCACACGCAGCTTCTCATTCGCTATGCTGCTCGGTGTAATCTTCGGTACACTCTCTTCTATCTTCATCGCTGCTCCGGTGGCTTACATCACTCTCGGTCACAAGATCAAGAAGGAAGAGGCTGCAATTGCAGAGGCAGTTGAAGTGAAGTAATATCGCTAACACACTTATATCAAGGCGTAATTCCAAGTGATTGGAGTTGCGCCTTTTTTGATGCCCGTCAATTAACATAGGCGTATCATTAAAATGTTGTGTTAAATATTCCTGCTTGTTATTGCTATTTGATAGAAAAGTTGTAACTTTGCAAAGTTGTATTAAATACAATATACGATAAGTTTTTATAAAGATAAAATAGAGAGTTTTTTATTGTTATACAATAAGTTTTCTAATAATTTAATTTACTTATTTTCTTAATGTAATTATGAGCAACAAGAAGTATCAGAAGCCTCAGATTAGTATCATCATGTTCGAACCGCAAGCTATTCTTGCCGGAAGCGGACCTACATCAGGCAGCATTAACCCCCAAACTGATATAACAGAAGGTAATGAAGGGGACTGGGAGTAACTATCCCCATATTAAAATGGTAATATGAATTAAACGCTAAGAATTAAACGAAATGAAAAAGATTCTATCATTCGTGCTGGCTGCTGTAGCCATTGTATTC
>JAIJMN010000054.1:0-13257 GCA_022735715.1 Prevotella sp. | reverse complement strand
ATCCCCAATAAACTATGATTCGTTTAAATCTATTTATGATTTGGTTTTTGCACTTTCTTTCCTTATTATCAGTTATTTGCAGGTATTATCGTCAAAATTCATCAAGTAGAATCATTGTTGTTTTAGTATATACAGTTTCCCCGTTTTTTTTATATATAAAAATATGAAAACTGCTACAACAATAGAAGAACAAATTACCAGACTAAAAGATCGTGGTATGTCTATTGGTGACGAAAAACGAGCTTCTGAGATTCTTTTGGATGTTGGTTATTATAGGTTGGGATTCTATTGGTTTCCTATGGAAATATCATATCCTGACAAAGACAAGCGCAATCATAAGTTCAAAAGTGGTGCCAGTTTTGATAAATGCGTAAGATTATATGAATTTGATAAAGAACTTAGATGCATTCTTTCACTTTATCTTCATGATATAGAGGTAAATCTCAGAACAAAGGTTATTTATTATATTTCAAATAAATATAGAAATAATCCCATCTGGTTTTCTGATGAGCAAGTTGTGATGCAATCATTTATCAATTCTTTTGCAAAAAAATATGAAGAGGAAATAAAAAATAATGATGTAATAAGTCGGCATCATGCTAAACATTCAGAAGTTAGGTATGCACCTGCTTGGAAGACATTAGAGTATATATCATTCGGAGACTTAATCAGACTGATAGAAAACCTAAAAGATAATAAAATGCGTTTGTCTATTTATAAATTGTATGGATTTAATGAGGAAATGACATTCCCCAATTATATTGAAATAATTAGACAGATAAGGAACAGTTGTGCACATGGGCATCCTCTGTTTGATTTAAAGTTGTATAAATCGTTACGTTCAGGTAAATTCAAGAAAGTTCTAAATGGAGACCAAGGTGACTTGTGGTCGTCCTTAAAAGGGGTATTGCTTATTATCCAATATTCTTTGTTTTATTTACCTGGTAATAAAGGAGTTCAATTTAGTAAAGACATTAAAAGACTGATGAACAAACATAGACAGGAGGATATTATGGATTATGTGAATTATATAAATTCTGTGCCATGGCTGGATGAAAAATTATGAATACAGAGATCTCCGGCCTCCGCAGTACCAAGTCGAATACAATTTATTATTGTTGATGATAGAGTTTGCACCATTGCTTGCTGCGGAGGCCGGAGACCTCCGCTACTATATAAATCTGTTATGATGATATTTTTTTTGCTTTGGGAGCGTTTTTGCGTATAGAGTCGCTTTGTTTTCCTTCGGGATGCGTTCGGGATGCGTTCGGGATGCGTTCGGGATGCGTTCGGGATTCTATTATATATTACTTTGCCATTTATTATTATATCTAATGCCACTTTAATATATGATACTTGGTCAAGTAGTATTATATTACTTTTTTATCTGATGTTAGTCCGCCAATTGTTAAAAATGCAGCCAGTTTAAAAAAAAATCCTAAAAAGTTAGCTGTTGTTATATAATTTTTATTTACCTTTGCTCGCAACAATCTTAAGACAAGACAAATCTATAAAGGCTTTTTAAAGTAAACCATATAGTAAGCCGGAAGGCAGGCAAAGGTTCCTATGTCTGCCTGTAACAAACAATAATTGTTAGGGACCCAAAAACCAAGCATGTTTATGCAAAACTCCTATTTTAACAACGCACGGATTCTCATGCTGTCCGTTTTGCTGGCGGGGGGGGTAAAACCGCTGTTTGCCTCTCAAATCACAAACGTACATGAAAACGTTGCTCTACTAACAAACAATCAACAGAAACAAACCGTCAAGGGTACTGTGAAGGACGCTAACGGCGAACCGATTATCGGCGCGTCAGTTAAGGTGAAAGGCTCTACTGGCGGAACAGTTACCGACATTGACGGTAATTTCACAATCGATGCACCTGCCGGTGCAGAGCTTGAGATTAGTTCAATTGGCTATCTTAAGCAGGTGGTCAAGGCAAAGGCCAATGTTGCCATAGTTCTTAAGGACGACTCACAGACTCTCGATGAGCTTGTAGTAGTGGGTTATGGTGTACAGAAGAAGGAGAACCTTACTGGTGCCGTAGCTTCTATGAATGCCGAGAAGCTTGCCACACGTCCGGTATCAAGCCTTTCGTCAGCTCTTGCTGGTGAGATGGCTGGTGTTACTGCTGTGCAGACTTCGGGTGCTCCTGGTGCTCAGAACGCTTCTATCACAGTACGTGGTAAGAACTCGGTTAATGCAGCCTCTCCACTCGTTATCGTGGATGGTGTGCCGGGTTCGATGAACGTTATCAACCCTGCCGAAATCGAGTCGGTAACAGTATTGAAGGATGCTGCTTCAGCTGCCATCTATGGTGTGCAGGCTGCCAACGGCGTTATCCTTATCACTACAAAGAAGGGTAAGACCGGCAAGACTACCGTTTCTTACAACGCTACATTCTCATGGTCGTCACTTCTTGCCAAGCTCGACCTTGTTGATGCTTACGGCTATGCTTACCTCTACAACGAGGCTTACCTCAACGACCACCCGGGAGCAAAGAAGCCTTTCTCTGACGAGACTGTAGAGAAGTATCGCACAGGCGCACTTCCAAGTACCGACTGGTATAAGGAGGCTCTTACGGGTAGCGGTTTTGAGCACCAGCACAACCTCTCGCTCAGCGGTGGTAACGAAAAGACCACATACAATATGTATCTTGGCTATCTCAGTCAGGACGGTGTTACAAAGGACCTTGACTACAACCGTATCAACGCCCGCATGAACATCACATCGCAAATCAACAAATACATCACTCTCGGACTTAATGCTTCGGGCTATCGTGGCACCAAGCAGGATGCGTGGCAAGGTTATACCCAGGTGATTCAGGGTATCACACGTTCGCATCCTACTGATCCCGTTTATGACGAGGACGGCAACTTCAAGTATGTCGGTGTAGACAACCCAGTAGCTGTTCAGGGCAGAGACAAGACAGGCTGGAGGAAGACCATCGACCAGGAGGTATTCCTCATCGGTTCGGCTGAAATCAAGCCTATCAAGGACCTCAGCATCAAGGGTGTATACTCATGGCGCAACTGGACCCAGGACCAGCTCGGATTCAAGAAGACATGGGGCTACGGCACATACAACTCAGGTCAGCGTGAAGGTTATGCCAGAAATTACAACTACGACTACCTCACAGGCCAGATTCTCGTTAACTACAACAAGTCGTTTGGCGACCACAACCTTGGCGTACTCGCAGGTATGGAGTCGTACGACGTCAAGTACCGCTATGTAACTGCCGACCGTAAGGGTGGTGGCAACAACAACCTCGACTCGTCGCTCAACACTCTCGATGCTTCTTCACAGAAGAATAAAAGCGGAGGTACAGAGATGACACGTCTCTCTTACTTCGGACGTCTGCAGTACAACTATGCCGGCAAGTATCTCTTTGAGGCTAATGTACGTCGCGACGCTTCTTCACGCTTTCCTAAGAATTCACGTTGGGGTACATTCCCTGCATTCTCGGCAGGCTGGCGTATCTCTGAGGAGGCTTTCATGAAGAACGTTGACTGGTTGAGCAACCTTAAGCTTCGTCTCGGTTGGGGTAAGACAGGTAACGAGGAGTTGGATCCTAACGACCTCTATCCTGCAGTTCCTACTTATGCTTACGGATCATATATGTTCGGCAACACATTGTATTCTACAGCTTATGAGAGCCGCCTTGTCAACGACCAGCTTAAGTGGGCTACCGTAACCAACTACGAGCTTGGCATCGACGCCGGCTTCTTCAACAACAAGCTGACAATGGAGCTTTCGGTATACAAGAAGAAGACCAACGACATGCTGCTCTACTTGCCGCTTCAGGGCGTTATCGGTTTGTCGGCTCCTGCACAGAACGTTGGTAGCGTAGAGAACAGTGGTTTTGAGCTTGTTCTTGGCCATAACAACCGTATCGGTAAGGACTGGAGCTACAACCTCTCGCTCAATATGGGCTACAACAAGAACGAGATTATCGATATGGCTGGAACAGAAGGTCCTACAACAGATAGCAACATCTGGAACCTTGAGGGCTATGCCATTAGCTCATACTATGGCTATGTGGCCGACGGATTGTTCCGTTCGGAAGAAGAACTCAAGAAGGGTCCGCTGCGTACTGGCAGTGAGAAGGTTGGTGATATCCGCTACAAGGACTTCGACAACGACGGCAAGATTACAGATGCTGGCGACCGTAGAATTATCGGCAACCAGATGCCTAAGTGGACTGGTGGTTTCAACTTCAGCGTAGGTTATAAGAACTTCGAGTTGAGCGGTCTTCTGCAGGGCGCATTCGATGCTAAGCGCTATTACAACGGTGAGTCGTCATACGCATTCTTCAACAGTGCATCATGTCTTAACAAGCATTGGGACCGTTGGAGCGAGGAGAATCCTAACGGCAACTTCCCACGTCTGTCACTTACATCACAGACCAACTACAAGTTGTCTACATTCTGGTTGCAGGACGCTTCGTATGTTCGCATGAAGAACCTTACATTGGCTTACACCCTGCCTTCTGACCTTATCAGCCGTATAGGTCTGTCGTTTGCCCAGGTGTACCTTGCAGGCGAGAACCTCTTCACTATCTCAGGTCTTGACAAGGGTCTTGACCCAGAGTCGGACAACAGCCGTGGCTGGTCGTACAGCAACGTCAGAAAGATTTCTTGCGGTCTTAAACTTACATTCTAAACAACTCAGAACAAATGAAAAATAATATATTAAATATAGCATTAGCGTTCGCTGGAGTTGCTGCACTCACATCTTGTAGTGATTTTCTTGACAAGGCTCCGAAGGAGGAACTTTCTGACGCCAGCTTCTGGAAATCAAGCACCGATGCCGAGATGTACGTCAGCGATATGTACAACAGCCTTGGTTGGTCGGCTGACGAAGCAATCAACACCGACGACGCAACAATGGGTATCAAGTGGGCTGCCACCAACGAGTCGAAGGGCGTTTACGACCCCTCTGACTATCATTGGAAGAGCAGCTATACATACATCCGTGAGGCAAACCTCGCACTTGAGAAGCTGCCTTCTGTATCAATGGACGATGCTACCCGTCAGAAGTTGGAAGGTCAGGCTTACTTCTTCCGTGGCTATCTGTATTGGGACCTTATCCGTAGTTTCGGCTCAGTACCTTATATTGACAAGCCTCTGACATTGGCTGACCTGAACAATACAGAACAGTCTTCACGCGAGGATGTTTACGCCAAGGCAATGGCAGACCTTGATAAGGCTATCGCTTCTCTTCCTGAGCAGTGGGATGAAGCCAACTATGGCCGTATCACCAAGGGAGCTGCCCGTGCCATCAAGATGCGTGCTGCCATGTATTATGGCGACAACCAGACTGCTGCCAAGGAGGCTAAGGCAATCATGGATGCAGGCGTATACGACCTTTGGGACAAGGACAATACTGGCAAGTATGCCAACCTGTTCTGGGAGGAGACCGACGGTTGCTGCGAGAACATGCTCGTCATCCAGTATAAGGCACCTGAGCGTACCAACTACCTTATTGGTTGGCAAGCATTCCCGACACTCGGATGGGGCGGTATGGACCCGACTCAGGATCTTGTTGACGCATTCGAGGATAAGGACGGTAGCCCGATATATGAGTCAAGTGCTGCTGGCGTAGTGGCACGTGATAATAACGGCAACCCGACAGCAAAGAAACTCTCTAAGATTTTCGATCCTGCCAATCCCTTTGCCAATCGTGACCCGCGTCTTGAGGTTAACATTCTGCACGACGGTGAGAAAATGTATGGTGTTACAATTAAGGTGGCTCCTCTTGCAAGCAGCGGCCACACTGGTATAGGTCGTCATGGTGATGCTACTGAGACTGGCTACTATCAGCAGAAGTGGCTTGACCCTGCTATCAATCCTCAATCGCAGGGTTGGGAGATGGGCAAGGACTATGTGCTTATCCGTTATGCTGAGGTTCTGCTCACATACGCTGAGGCAATGAATAACATTAATCCGCTTTGCCAGGAGGCATTCGATGCAGTCAATAAGGTACGTGCACGTGTGGGTATGCCAGCGTTGCAGAAGACCGATGCAAGCAAGCCTACATATTGCGGAACACAGGCCGAACTCTTGAAGCGTATCAAGAACGAGTGGCGTGTAGAGTTCGCTCTTGAGGGCGACATCCGTAAGTGGAATCTCCGTCGTTGGGGAGACGCTAAGGAAGTGCTCAACCGTAAGTATCACAGTATGGTTTGGACTCTCAATGGCGAGAACTTCACTCCTTACGTAGGCACGGAGCATGTGGAGCTTCCGGGCAGCAAGTATTCTGACCACAACTACATCTATCCGATTCCGCAGGAAGAGATGGACCTTAACCCGAAACTCAAGCCGAATCCGGGTTATGGCAAGAAATAAGAAAACATAAAACGTAAATAATAAATTGGAGTGTGTCAATAAGGATGAGTATTAGTCCTTTTATGGCACACTCCTTTTTGTATTAACCTTAGCTAACTTACGAATTCTGTAAATGAGAAAGTCTCTCCACTATTTGTTAGCTCTTGTGCTGTTTGGCGTATTCTTTGCGTCATACACCGATTTGCTGTCGCATGTATTGTACTACAACGAGCAGCATCAGCTGTTTCTCTATACAGCCGACTATTACCATAGCCAGACACTCACCTCATGGCTTACGGCTTTTGTCGTGCAGTTTTTCTATTATCCGCTACTTGGCGCGGCAGTAATGTCAGGCTTGCTCACGGCAATATATCTTATGACATGGCGCATACTTACTGCGCTCACACGTCGTGAGGACATATTGCGCCTTTCGCTCATTCCCTCGCTTGCCCTTTGGGTGTGGACAGCAGGCTTGTCGCATACTCTGTCGGTTGTGGTGTGGGCATTTATAGTCTTAGCCGTTCTTTCAGTGCCAGCATGTTTCTTGGCAAAGGGCAAGACAATCAGGCAATTTCAGCTTAAGGGTTGGAAGTATGCAGCAGTTTCAATCGTTTCGTTAGCAGTCATTTCTTTAGCATCGGGCTATAGCTTCTTGCGCACCTTCTCGATGAGCGAGTTTCGCATGATTAAGGCGCAGCAAGCCATAGACCGTCACAACTGGGACGAAGCCTTGCATCATACCGAACGCTATCTTGACAATCAGAGACAGCCCAATCCGCTTATTTTTTATTTCCACAATATTGCCCTCTACAACAAGAGCGAGCTGCTCAACCGTCTGTTCGACTATCAGCCCGTTGTAGGCATCAATGCCCTTTACTTTCCGTGGCAGAGTCGCACACGCGAGACCGAGTATGGTCACTATCTGCTTGAACAGCTCGGTTGTATAAATGATGCACAG
Source organism: Prevotella sp. (assembly GCA_022735715.1). Classification (GTDB taxonomy): domain Bacteria; phylum Bacteroidota; class Bacteroidia; order Bacteroidales; family Bacteroidaceae; genus Prevotella. Next base: position 5,973 of record JAIJMN010000054.1, on the reverse strand, counting down.
CACTGGGAGTTTGAGGCTATGGGGGTGTGGGGCGAGACGGCTCCACGACTCATCAACCTTGCACGCTACAACATCATCAACCGTCGCAAGACGATAGCCCGTAAATACATAGCCCGTTTGCGCCAGAGTCTTTTCTATAAGGATGAGGCTGACCGACTGGAGGCCTGTGTAGAGAGCGGACAGATAGAGGGGTTGCGTGCTTTCAGCATAAAGGAACCAGAGAAAGCCAACTTCGTGAACATTCTCAACATCGGTCCTAATCTGCAATATGTGCTCACGCAAGACCCACACAACCGCATGGCTTACGAGTATTTGATGTGCGACCTTCTGCTCTCCAACAATCTGCCACGCTTTGTTGAGAACCTTCCGCTTGCCAGTAGCTTCTACAAGCAGATGCCACGCATATTCGATGAGGCCCTGCTTGTCTATCAGCTTGGAGGCAACGACACCAAGGGATTGCAGCCGGGCAGCGATACGCAGAATCGTTTCCAACAGTATGCTCAGCTTGCACAAACTGGAAATATAGCTGCGTTGCAGGCAGAATTCGGTAATACTTACTGGTTCTATCTCAATTATGTCAGCCCCTATGGCAACCGATTAAAGAAATAAGGACACGATAAGTTCAAAAACAATATGAAGATGCAAATCAATATTAAATCAACAATATTCTCCTTCGCCGCTCTTTTGCTGCTTGCTTCATGTGAGGGTGGCTATAAGAGGGCTGATGTCTACGCCAACACCCAGGCGCAGATATATCCTGATTATACGGGTGTGACTCTGCCCGTTAATATTGCTCCTGCCAATTTCCGCATCAATCAGGAGGGCGAAGCCTATCAGGTGGTGATGACAGCCGGAGGAAAGGAATACTATCGTGAAGCTTCTACCGATAACGAAGTGATTATCCCCGAAGACTCTTGGCACAAGATGCTTGCCGAGAACAAAAATGGCAAGATACAGATAGCCGTTGGAGTGAAGCACGACGGCAAATGGACCGAATACAAGCCTATAACAAATTATGTGAGTGGCGACACCATCGACCAGTACTTGGCCTACCGACTCTTGTATCCAGGCTATGAGTTGTGGAACGAGATGGGAATATATCAGCGCAACCTTACCAACTACGACGAGACACCAATACTCGAGAACCGTGACTTCGGCAAGCAATGTATCAATTGCCACACGTTCCGACAGAACTCCACACGCGACTTTATGCTGCATGTGCGTGGCAAGAATGGCGGCACGCTTATCAGTCACGACGGTAAGGTGAAGAAGGTAGCTCCAAAGTGTCCTACTGTAAAAATGGGTGCTACCTATGCCGGATGGCATCCAAGTGGACAGTTCATAGCTTTCTCGATGAACGAGATACAGCAGTTCTTCCATTCAAGCGGACAGAAGCCTATTGAGGTGAGCGACCTTGCAGCCGATCTTGGTGTCTATGACATTGCCAACGACGTTATAATCACCTCGCCCGAGCTTAGTGGCGACAATGCTATGGAGACATTCCCTGCTTGGACTCCCGACGGCAAGACATTGTACTTCTGCCGTGGCAATGCCTATACCAAGAACACTCCTCTCGACAGTCTGCGCTACGACCTTTGGCGTGTCAGCTTCGATGCCAAGACAAGGGCTTTCGGCAAACCGGAGTGTGTGTATGAGGCGAGTACCACGAAGCATACGGTCAGTCTGCCTCGTGTGTCGCCCGATGGCAGATATGTGGTGTTTGTGGAGTTCGACTATGGCAACTTCTCTATATGGCACAAAGAAGCCGACCTCGCCATTCTTGACACCAAGACAGGCAAGATGCGCCGTATAGAAGAGATAAACAGCAAGGATGTAGACAGTTTCCATACATGGTCGTCTACTGGCAGATGGATGGTGTTCAGCAGCAAGCGTATGGACGGAGGATGGGCACGCCCTTATTTCGCCCATTTCAATGCAACGACTGGACGCTTCGACAAGCCTTTCGTATTGCCACAGAAGTCGCCCTCGTTCTACGAGACATTCATGAAGACGTACAATCTGCCCGAACTCATTATTTCGCCCATAAAAAATGCCAATGCTCTGCTCAAGAGCATTGGCTATAGTGACTAATGTTTTTTTAGCGCTTTGGTTTGAAGTGCAGCTTATACATAATGTGTAGCATTGCGTAGCGTGGCACCGTGTTATACCATGTCTCGGTGCGTCCCTGTGCATTTATAACCTTACGTACGTTTGAGAGTTTTCCGAGCAGGTCGAAACCGTCAGCCATAACAGTAAACTTACCGAATGAGCGCTCCAGTCGGGCATTCCATACAAGATTGTTCGTATTCATCGACTTGTCTGAGTAGCCGTAGCGACTATATAGTGTAATGTCGGTAAACAGTCTAAGCTTTAGCGGCAATTCAAGTGTAGCGTTCAGACCATAATCAACATCAGCTGTATTGATGGTCTTGAAATCCTCACGATTACCCTCAGCGTGGATGTAGGCACAACGCAACTTGGCACCGAATGAGTATTTGCCAAAACTGTAGTCGAGCGATACTGTCTCGTTGGCTTTGGCTGTGCGTACTGATGAGCGCGGATTCTTTCCCGACTCTCCCTCAATTGCCACATAGTCAACGCTGTTGATATAGCCTATTTCAGTCCTGTTCGACAATGTGAAACGATTCTTCTTGTCAAGAATGCCATTGAAATCGAATGAGGCTCCCATATCCCAGTTGCCGTTGATGTTCATAGGTGTGGAATGTACCACACCCGTATTGCGGTCGTAAGTTACATATTGTCCGATTGCGTTGCGCACCACCTGCCAGTAGGCTTTGATTTCTATCGCCCTACGGCTTGTATAGTTTTCATCATACTTGTAGAATCCTCTTAAAAAATCAATCCTGTGGATGTCTGTATTTTTCAGATTCGGATTGCCACTCCATAGATTCAGAGGGTTGTCGGTTGTCGTGATGTCGAGAATGTCTGTAAGTTCAGGTAGGACTTTCTTCACTTTGTATGTGAAAATACAGTCTTCCTTATTGATATTAAGTGTAGGTTCTAACGACCATAGATTGCGTGTCATTTTCTTTTTGTATGCACCTCGCGTATAGTCGATACGTTCGCTACGATAGTTCACTCCAGGTGATAAAAACGCATGTAGACCGAAAATCGGAAGTTTTATACTGGGAGTTCTTCCAGTCAGTTCGTAGCGGTCCTTGTTTATATGCGAACGGAAGCTGTTGTCAGCGTCAATTGCACGTTGTAGGGAGTCGCGGGTTGATGGCAGATAACCCACACCGACATTGCTTGCCCCTCCATACTCGGCGTATTTGTCAAGTCTGAATAGGTCGTTGTTGTTCTTGTCGTATATATGTGTGTATTTCAGACCAGCAGAGAATCTGTACTTGTTGTCAATATTGCCATTATAATAGTAGCAAGCATCCCATATTGTACGGAGATTCAGGTTCCACTTGTCGTTGTACTTGTTTCTGAAATCCTGTACGCCGTTTTTGTAGTTAAGATCGTAGATGGAGGCGTTCTCGTTCTTCCTGTTGAAGTAGCGGTTTTCTGTCTTCAGAATGATACCATCTGGACTTTGTGGCATTTTCCATTGAATCTGTCCTGAGAGGTTACCGTCATAATAGCGCATCCTGTTGAGTTGATGGTCGCTCAATTGGTTGAGCATTGCCTCCTTCAACTGTTTGCTTGCTGGTGAAGCAAAAAGCGAGTCGAGTGATGCTCCACGATATTTCTCGTTGGGCGCAACTGATAAAGTGGCACTTTGTACGAGATTGTTTGTCGTATTCTTGTAATATGTGAACTGCGGTAAGATTTCTAATTTGGTCCTGGTCCAGTTCTTTTTGATGGTATTCATGCTCATAATCCAACTCTCAGTTTCTTTGCCATAATTACGGCTGCGTCCGTAAGTATTACCGCCTTTTAGGAATCGTTCTGACGATACGATTGACTGTTGGTTGGTATTTTCGTGTGCAAATGTAGTATTTCCAGAAAACTCAAAAGAGCGGTCCTTGTTGTTGAACAGATAGTCGGCACCTACTTTCTTTTGTATTGAAGTTCCGTTTTCCAATTGTGCTGTTCCCCATTCTCCGTTAGTGCCAGGTGCACGTTCGTCGTTTATATTATTGAGATTGGCAAATATTCCAATGCGTGACAATTTGGTATATCGCAATGCGAAAAGGCGTGACATCCATCGGTCCTTAGTACCCATTCCTAAGTCAGCATTCGCAAGCATTCCTTGCATATATTGACGTTTCAGACTGACATCCATTACAAGTGGTGCCATACCTTTTATGTTCTTTTGCTGGGCGAATTCGGCTATGTCGTCTTTACGCTCATACACTTTTAGCTTATTGACGGTATAAGCCGGAAGATTTTGAAGAGCAATTGCAGGATCGCCCTTGAAGAAGTCACTACCGTTTACAAGCAGCGAACTGACGAACTTACCGTTCACAGTTATCTGGTTACCTTTAAGTTGGACACCAGGCAGACGGCGTATCAATTCGTCGAGCATGGAGCCGTTTGACAATTGGAACGCATCAGCATTATATACAATAGTGTCACCATGCATCACCATCTTGATTTTGGATGTAGTCACAGTAACTTCGTCGAGCTTTACTTCTTTTATCTTCTTGTGCTTCTTTTTTAGTATAATGGGAGATATAGTAATAAATATTTCACGTGCACCAACCTTTAGCTGATATGTGTGTGAAAAATCTTCATAGTTGTCTGCTGTAATTTTAAAGACAACAGTATTGTTGCGTCGAGGTATAAAGAGAGTGAAATTAGCCAACTGATTGTTGTTCATACTTGGTTGGCTTCTTGTTGTACCTTGTGCTATAAGATTGTTTTGCTCGTCGTATACACTAATTGCAGCATTTCCTATTACCTCACCTGTAAATTCGTCCTTCACAATTGAAGACACAATGATAGTGTCCTTAAAGCTGGGCATACTTTTGGACTGTATCGCAAATGTGAATAATAGTATTATTAGTAGTACTTGTTTCATGGTTACAGCATGTATTTAAGTATGCCCAGAAACAATTAGTTCTGAGCATACTTTATGTGTAATACTTAATTTATTGAAAATAACCAACTAACATTGTCTTGATGTTAAAATTTTCCAGTTGGTTTTCCTGGCCCCCCAGGTCTTGTTGGAGAGCTGCTGAGATAATAGCAATTTTCGTTTCCACTACAATAGTAATTATTCTCACAATTTGTATTGCCACTACAATTTGTATTATTAAAACAGCCAGAGTCATTATTGCACAAGGCAATATCATCATCACCAAAGAATGCGGCAAATCCACCTTTTAATAATCCTTCTGCATCTTGTGTCAGAGCAGGAACCTCTCCCAAAAGAGAAGTAAATACATTGTCTTTTTTCATATCATTTTTGTTTTTGGTAAATAATATAGTTGGCTATTTTTTCCTGTTTGAGATAAGATAGCGCAACCGTTCCTTTACGATTTCTTCGCGTTTTTCTTCAGAATAGTGTCTGATGCATAATTCCTGCCCATCGCTCTCAATTTTGTCTTGGGTGCATCCACCGTGGCATATTGGATATATTTTACATTGTCTACATACTTTGTTTCTAAACCGTAAATATTTGCGGCGTGTATGACGAGAGTTGTATATGATGTTACCATCTGAATCGATATGGCCTTCTGCTAACTCCGGATTAAACTCACGTGCAGTACATTTATACACATTGCCGTCATAGTTGACAACAATACTATTGTCGTTATCTGCATAGCAGAAAATTCGATTACAGACACTTTGCACTGCAACATGGTATCCCTCGGTTGCAAGTTCTTCGCTGAGTTTTGCTAACTTTTCACGGGTCAGTTTGGAAGCGTTGTCTTGCCAAACTTTTTGTAGATCAAACTGAAGATGTGCGGCTTGTTCCTTGGGAATGTCGGCAAAATCGTCAATTACGTCTAAGTAGCTGTCAATGTTTTCATTGGTTGTGTTGAAACGTACAAAAACATC
>JAIJMN010000053.1:0-13365 GCA_022735715.1 Prevotella sp. | reverse complement strand
TAGTCATAGTAAGTTATGGTTAGTTATAAGGCTCTAAATACAACTACGAAAATTAGTTAGATTGTTTTAGTAGATGTTTTAATGGTTTATTAGTTAGTTTAAGGTTTAAGGTTAGTTTTAGGTTAGTTTTAAGAATTTGAAAATGGGTTTGTCGGGAGGCACACCCTTTTTTGTGCCTCCTCTTTTATATGTTTTCTGCTATTCCTTATTCCTCAACACCTTCTCACGCAGCTCTTTCAGATTGAGCTTATGGTGCGACTTCACGTGGTCGAAGCCCATACCGTATACACCAACCACAGCCGACTGCGCAACAAAGGCGTGCGGATCGATTTCGTCAATCAGCTCGAAGATGAAGTTCGACTCGCTCTTTTTGGCTATGCAGAATATCACCTTTATATCCTTCTTGGTATAGAAACCGTTGCCGTTGAGCGTCGAGCAGCCACGTTCGGCTATCTGGTTTATCGCCTCGCCTATCTCCTGATACTTGTCGGAGATGATGAAGAACTGAACGCTTTGGCGCAAAGAGTTGACCAAATGGTCGACTACAAACGAGATGACAAACAGCAATACGTAGCCATAGAGCACCTTCTCCCAGTCGCGCAGCACCACATACGACGAGGTGATGATGGTGAGGTCGCATAGCAAGATGATATGACCGAGCGACACGTCACGATACTTATGCACCATAGCGGCTATGACATCCGACCCTCCGGTAGACCCTCCTGCCGAAAGACCCAACCCCACGCTGGTACCCAAGAACACGGCACCTACCATACACGCCATGAACTTCTGGTCGGCAAGCAGATGCAAGTCGGGCGGCATAATGCTCTGCAATATAGTGGAGGCAAGCGTGAACACCACCACTCCATATATGGTCTTGGCGCAGAAACGCCATCCCAGCACCTTCAGAGCCACAATAAGCAGCACGGCGTTGAGCGCAAAGAAGGTGTCCTGCACGGGTATGCCCGTTCCCCAGTACACTATCGATGCCACACCGATGATGCCACCCGTAGTGATTTCATGGGGCAGCAGGAACAGGTTAAGACCTATAACGCCCAACATCATGGCGATGGTGATGATACCATAGTCGCGCAACTGGCGCATCAACTTACCTTTGTTTCTTCTTGATTGCATAAATTATAGGATTTGTTTAGATCTGTTTCTACAACTATAATTGTTTGCTTGCAAAGTTAATAAGAATAACCAAAAACGACAAGGATTTACGTGTTCAACATATTGCAAAGCTGCTTGTTTCATAATAAACAAGTCATAAAGTTCACTTCGGCTTTGTAAATTGGCAATCATATACTAATTTGCATATGATAACCAAAACGAATGCCGACTACGTCATTATGATTGGCGGACTCAACAAGGCTGGCTATCATGACTGCGAGGGACACGACCGCAAGCAATATGGATTGCCGTACGAACAGAACCGCCTCATTGAGGCTCTCGCAAAAGAACTGACCGCCTTATATACGTCAACGTGTCGGACAACGCCGTTGCTATGCCATGGAAAGACGAGGTGGAAGCAATCGTGCAGAGCTGGTTTATCGGCTCGGAAGCAGGCAATGCCATTGCCGACGTGCTTGCAGGCAAGGCCAATCCGAGCGGCAAACTGCCCTTCACATGGTATGCAAGCCTCAACGACTGTGGCGCTCACGCCCTGAAAACCTACCCCGGCACATGGCGCAAAACCAACGATAAGGCTGTAGGATTTGACAAAGTGATTGACGAGGAATACAAGGAAGGCATATACGTAGGCTACCGCTGGACTGACAAGCACAATATCCAACCTACGTTTGCATTCGGTCATGGACTGAGCTACACTACGTTCAGCATCAGCAACCTGCGCCTCTCGTCGAAGGAAATGACCCGCGACGGCAAACTTACATTCACCGTAACGGTAAAGAATACCGGAACAAGACGTGGTGCGGAGACCGTACAGCTATACATCAAGGACATAAAGTCGACCATTGACCGTCCCGTCAAGGAACTGAAAGGCTTTAAGAAGATATGGCTGGACGCTGGCGAACAGCAGGATGTAGACATAACAATCGACAACTCAGCCCTCGCCTACTACGACGAAGCCACAAGCGTATGGAAATCGGACAACGGAGAATTTGAAGCGCTTATAGGTAACGCCTCCGACAACACTACTCTAAAGGGCAGGTTCGCATTGAAATAAGGTTAATCCGGCATTTCGATACATATATATTTATCATTACAAGACAACAAGTAATATACTAAAATAGCCCAGAGCATTTTGCCCTGGGCTATTTTAGTATATAAAGCCTGACGATTAAGGCTGCTTGCCGATGTAAGCCAAGATGCCGCCGTCAACGTAAAGAATATGACCGTTAACGAAGTTAGAGGCATCGCTTGCGAGGAAAACAACGGGACCCATCAAGTCCTCGGGAGTACCCCAACGTGCAGCAGGAGTCTTGGCTACGATGAAGCTGTCGAACGGATGACGTGAGCCGTCAGCCTGACGCTCGCGCAAAGGAGCAGTCTGAGGAGTAGCGATGTAGCCCGGGCCGATACCGTTGCACTGGATGTTGTATTCACCAAACTCTGAACAGATGTTGCGTGTGAGCATCTTCAAGCCGCCCTTTGCAGCTGCGTATGCCGAAACAGTCTCACGTCCGAGCTCTGACATCATTGAGCAGATGTTGATAATCTTGCCGTGTCCCTTCTCCTTCATGCCAGGAATGACAGCCTTAGAAACGATGAACGGAGCGTTGAGGTCGATATCGACAACCTGACGGAAGTCCTCTACAGACATCTCTGTCATAGGAATACGCTTAATGATACCAGCGTTGTTAACGAGAATATCAATAACACCGAGTTCCTTATTGATGTCGGCTACCATAGCCTTTACCTGCTCTTCGTCTGTAACGTCGCAGATATATCCATGAGCCTCGATGCCCTTAGCCTTATAGTCGGCAAGAGCCTGGTCCATGTGGTGCTGTGAACGGCAGTTGAACGCAATCTTTGCGCCTGCATTGTACAGAGCCTCAGCCATAGCAAAACCGATGCCGTAGGCTGCTCCAGTAACGAGGGCTACCTTGCCCTCAAGTGAAAACATTTTGTCCATTGTTGTTACTTTTAGTTTTATTTCAAGTCAGTTGTCTGGATTTTCTGCATATCGCCGTAGTCGAGGTTCTCACCTGCCATACCCCAGATGAATGTATAGTTGCTTGTACCTGCTGCGCAGTGAACCGACCATTGTGGAGAGATGACAGCCTGCTCGTTGTTCAGCCACATCGGACGGGTCTCCTGCGGCTCACCCATAATGTGACAAATGCGCTGACCCTCGGGTACGTTGAAGTAGAGATAGGTCTCCATACGGCGCATGTGTGTGTGTGCCGGCATTGTGTTCCATACCGAACCGGTCTTCAGTTCGGTCACACCCATCTGCAACTGGCATGTGCGTACGCCTGCAACACCGTTGATGATGAGCTGATGGATAACACGGTCGTTGCTCTCAGCGAACGAACCAGTCTTGATGTTCTTGGCCTCCTTCAGTGTGACAAGCTTTGTGGGGAATGAAGTGTGAGCTGTAGCACTGTTCATATAAAACTTGGCAGGATTCTTGGGGTCCTTGCTTGAGAGTGTGATGTTGTTGGGGTTCTTCTCGGTAGAGCGTCCTACGTAGATGCCCTCCTGGAAGTTGAGGTCGTACTTCTTGCCGTCAACTGTAACAACACCAGGTCCGCCGATGTTGATGATACCCATCTCACGGTTCTCGAGGAATGTCTTGGCGAGCAGCGGCTCGATCGGTTCGATCTTGATAGGAGCGTCAACTGGCTCGGCACCGCCTATGAGGAAGCGGTCGTACATAGTGTATGTCCAGTTAACTTCGTTGGGAGCGAATACCTTCTCTACCAAGAACTCCTTGCGCAAACGGTCGGTAGTATAGTGCTTGGCATCCTCTGGATGATTGGCCCAACGTACCTGATAGTTTACGGTCTGTGCCATTGCCGACATTGACATGAGGGCAACGGCTGCGGTGATGAATAATTTCTTCATTTATCTATTGTTTGTTTTTAGATTTACTTGCGTGTCACATCCTTAACGATACGTGTGTGGTTGTACCACATCATGCCCAATGTGATGGCTACAAGGATAGCCGGGCCAACATACTTGACATGGCATGAGAGCTTGTAGATGATCCATCCGAATGACGAAGCGGCAAAATCGAGTGCACCACCCGAGAATCCGTCAGGAATATGAGCGGCAGAATCGCCAGTGGCAGCATATACCTGATTGGCTGCCATGGTGAAGTCGGGAGCCATATCCGTTACAAAGTACAGACCGATGATGAGCGTTACAAGACCGATGATGAGGGTCTTCACAACGTTGCCCTTAGTGAAAGGCAGAACCATCGGGAAGAGATAGAACATTCCGGCAAGCGATGCCAACGGAAGGAACTGGTTGCCTGGGAGGAACACTGCCAATGCAAGGATAACGGGGATGAGGATGACCGAAGCTACAAGGGTAGTAGGATGACCGATAACGAGAGCGGGGCTCATACCGATGTAGACCTTCTTGCCATTGAACTTCGACTTAACCAGCTCCTGTGTCTTCTCCGAAATAGGCTTCAATCCCTCAATGAAGAGAGATGTAATACGTGGGATAAGCTCCATAACGGCACCCATTGTAACGCCGAGGAAGAGCACCTTCTTGATGTCGAGCTGGGCTGCCCAACCGATGAGCATACCTACGATGACACCCAATACGAGCGGTTCGCCGAGCACACCAAACTTCTTCTTCATACCCTCAGCATCGATGTCGAGCTTAGAGAAGCCCGGAATGTAGTCGAGAGCCTTGTTAAAGATGATGGCGAAAGGCATAAAACTCTGGCAGAACGGCTGCGGAATAGAGATGCCTTCGAGGTCGTAATGCTTCTGGAACTTCTCTGCTGTGAGGTCGGCACATACCAGAGTGTTGATGTAGCAGATGATGGCAGCGAAATAGCCCCACAACAGGCTCTCGCCCATCACGAAGTAGACAACCGCACCGATGAATGCAAAGTGCCAGTAGTTCCAAAGGTCTATATTCACAGTACGAGTGGTCTTGGTGATGAGCATGAGGAAGTTCACGCCAAGACAGATGGGGATGATGAGCGCACCGACTGCGGTGTTGTAAGCCACAGCGGCAGCAGCAGGCCAACCCATGTCAAACACGTTGAGCTGCAAATGATATATCTCAGAGATGCCCTTGAGCGGATCGTTGAAGTTGGAGGTAAGCAATGCTGTAACAACTCCCAAACCAACGAAGCCCACACCGACATAAAGACCCGACTTGAATGCCTTGCCGAACTTCATGCCGATGCCAAGACCGATGACGGTAAACAGTATAGGCATCATCACCGATGCACCAAGACTAATTATGTAACTGAAAACTTGATCCATTTAATGTTATTATAAGGAAAGATTATAGTTCTACTGCAATACCCCTACCCGACTGATTACGGTTGGGAAGGGGCATTTGCTATATATTTTACTTCGACTCGCGTGCCTTGGCAACATATTCCAACGACTCGCGACACTTGTCGCTTACAGCCTTCCAGTCGCCTGCAGCGATAGTAGCCTTAGGGAACAGCTTAGAGCCCATGCCTACGCAGTTGGCGCCAGCCTTGATCCATGAAGCGATGTTGTCAGCGTCGGGCGAAACACCACCGGTGACCATAATGAGCGACCAAGGCATCGGGGCCTTCAAGCCCTTAACGAAGTTAGGACCGAGAACGTCGCCCGGGAATACCTTGCAAAGATCGCATCCTACTTCCTGAGCCATGCCAACCTCTGTCACCGAACCGCAACCCGGTGTGTAAGGAATGAGTCGGCGGTTGCACACCTTAGCTACGTCGGGATTGAACAACGGGCCTACTACGAAGCAAGCACCAAGCTGAATGTAGAGCGAAGCTGTAGGAGCGTCAACTACAGAACCTACACCCATTGCCATATCAGGACATTCCTTGGCTGCAAACTTAACCACCTCGGCAAACACTTCGTGTGCGAAGTCGCCACGGTTGGTAAACTCGAATGCGCGCACGCCACCCTCGTAGCATGCCTTTACTATATTCTTTGCTATCTCTACGTCATTGCTGTAGAATACAGGTACCATACCGGTTCCGGTAATCTTAGCAAGTACCTGCTGTTTGTTGAATTTTGCCATAATAATGAATATAATTAGAAGCCCTACCCCCAGCCCCTCCCCCGTAGGGAGGGGAGTGGAATGTTGGGCTACTTGAAAAGTTTTTAAAATTATTTTTAAAGTTCTATCGCTGTACTCTACCGTTAGCGTTTCCAGCAGCAAGAGCTTCTACCTCGTCAACTGAAACAAGGTTGAAGTCGCCATTGATAGTGTGCTTCAGAGCCGAAGCGGCTACTGCAAAATCGAGAGCCTCGCCCTGTGTCGGCTTGGTGAGCAAGCCGTGAATCAAGCCACCTGAGAATGAGTCGCCACCGCCAACGCGGTCGATGATAGGCATGATGTCGTAACGACGGCTCTCATAGAACTCCTTGCCGTTGTAGATAAGAGCCTTCCATCCGTTGTGAGTTGCCGAGAAGCTCTCGCGCAATGTAGAAACAACGTACTTGAATCCGAACTCCTTCTGCATCTGCTCGAAAATCTTGTGGTAGCCGCTTACGTCGGTCTGACCACCCTCTACGTCAGCGTCGGGCTTGAATCCGAGGCAGAGCTGTGCGTCCTCCTCGTTGCCGATGCAAACGTCTACATACTGCATCAATGGGCGCATAACCGAGATTGCCTTCTCAGAAGTCCAAAGTTTCTTGCGGAAGTTGAGGTCGACACTCACAGTAACACCGTGGCGCTTGGCAGCCTCGCAAGCCAAACGGGTGAGTTCAGCGGCCTTGTCGCTGATGGCAGGAGTGATGCCGCTCCAGTGGAACCACTGTGCGCCCTCCATGATAGCATCGAAATCGAAATCCTCGGGATCAGCCTCAGCGATAGAAGAGTGTGCACGGTCGTAGATAACCTTTGACGGACGCATTGAAGCACCGGTCTCTGCATAGTACAAACCGACACGATCGCCACCGCGGGCGATGAAACGTGTGTCTACACCATAGCGGCGCAATGCATTGACAGCAATCTGTCCGATGTCGTGCTTAGGAAGCTTGCTCACGAAGTAAGCTTTGTGTCCATAGTTGGCAACACTTACAGCCACATTAGCCTCACCACCACCGGGGATGATACGGAACATTTCTGACTGGATGAAACGGTCGTTGCCGTTGGGCGAAAGGCGGAGCATAATCTCGCCAAGAGTAATAATTTTTGCCATTTTAATATGCGTTAATTTCTTTAGTTAATGAGTATACGAGTTTTTAAGACCTGCTGATATAAGAATTATGTAGTCTTACTTAACAGTTACGGCTGTCTGTAACGGCTGCTTCAGATTGTTGATGAAGTCTTCTATCTGCATGTACCACACACGCTGGTTGGGTGTTCCGCTCTTGCACCATGATGCGCCGAAGTAGTAGATGAAGCGTTCGTTGTTCTTCACTCCGCGCTTTACGCCTACGGCGTTGCCTACGATGCCAGCCTTATGGTGCCACGGGGCGCGCACGAGTTGGGTTGCATCGGCACCGTTGGGGAAGAGTGCTGCCACGTAGATTTCAAACTGATGGCGCTCTGTCGAGTCGGTGGGGTCGGTGTAGGCTACATAGTTTGGGGCGAGTTTGAGGTCGGATGCCTTCTCGGTGTGTACCACTACGCCGCCGCAAACGTCCATAGGCTTCTTCAGTCCGTCGTACCATACGGTCATCTTGTTGAAGAACGACCACTTGTCGAGGCTTATTATGCGATGTTCGGTCACGTTCTGACCGTCAATCTTCTCGGTATTGTAAACAAGTTCGAGTGTGAATCGCAGCGGACCGTTGTCCAGCACGCGATATTCCTTGAAGCAATATGGCATGACGATGCTGTCGCCGAGCATTATGGCTGGCGTTCCGCATCCCAGACTGGGGCCTACATTGTAGCAGTCGAGTCCGGTGCCGTGGTCGAGATGTAGCGAAACAGTCTGGTCGAGGGAGTCGGCTTCCTGCTTGCGTCCTTCCTTGCGCATCTGTGCCGAGACACGATGGCCGTTGTACACTACCGCATAGCGTTTCTCCACATCAGGATATGGAGTGCTCTTGAGCCACACGTCCATGCCGAATGCTTTCTCGCCGGTGCGTTGCAGGGCCGGTCCGTAAGCCCGATAAGAGCAACGGTCGTTCTCCCATACAAAGTCGTCCACTCGCCAGGGATACAGTTTTCCCTCGGCAAAGCTCTGTGTAGGGTCTGGTGTGCCCGGTTTGACATAGAACTTGGCTGTGCCTCCGGGTATGACGGTAGTCTCTACAAGTAGTTTGTTGTCGTGGGTGACCTGACAAGCCTCCGGTAATCCGTATGGATTCAACACTCTCACGGGGGTGCCTTGGGCTACTCCGAGAGCTTTCCATACTTCGTTGGCATCGAATTCAGCCACCTCAAGTCGCTGCTCTTGTCCGCTGTTTTTCACGGTGAGCACCACGTCGGCCATGCTGTCAACGCCTTGCGCCAATGCAAGGAGCAGCATGAACGCATACTTTATTTTCCGTATCATTTTCATTATATTAATATGTAATAGATATCGCTTAAACGTAGAACACTTTTATATGTATATCTGATATAAGCCTGATAGCGCCTCCAAATATACAAATAAATATTCTATCAAAGAATATCGTGTTTTAGTTTTCTGTTAGATTTAATAACTGTTATACATTTATTATCTATAATAGTACGTCTCAGTTTACAAAATTACTGCAAACAAACAATATTCGGGTATAAAAACGTACAAACCGCATACGAAATTCGTACATGTACATAAAAAAAAGAGATTGCGCCATATCACATGGAGCAATCCCGAAAAAGGAGTTTTCTAACATCAACTTTTAACTTAGGGTTGTAATACACATTTACCAAATACCCTAAATATAAACTAATTATAAATAAACCATTTAATACAAAAAATCCCTATTTCTCTTTTAGCTTTTGTTATTGTCGAATGTTATCATTGCCGGTGGCTTGTTCCGACCGACACCTCCCAACTACTTGGGAATGAAAAGGAATCCATTGATTTAAGTCGACATTATTGACTTTTTGCATCTAATCGATAATTTGATACAATTCACTTGTGTGTGCTTTATGATTTCGATGCAAAGGTACTTGTAAAGCACCAATCGGACGGTACATTTTTGTCCGAAAGGTTTCTTTACTTGTTCAGTATATATGATTTTACCATCATTTAACGGCTACCTTAGCCAGAATGCCTTCAGTTGCCCATGGATCTTCAATTTCGTACAAAATTTGACCCATACGCTTTGTCAGCTGCTTGATGAGCTTACGGTTTTCGGGCTTGTTGGCTATGTTGTTGAGCTGATAAGGGTCGTTCTGGTCGTCGAAGAGCAGAATTTCCTTACGCTTATAGTTGCGTGTGATGTATATTGCCATCGTGTAGCGATGGGTCTTGAGTCCGCGTGCCGACGGGAAGTAGTTGACAACGAGTCCGTCCTTGTCCTTGTCGCCGTCGAGATTCTGTATGTACAGAGCTGCGTCGGGGCGCTTCACGGTCTTGGATGCGGGGTCGAGGAAGAGGCTCGAGTAGTCCTTGCCCTGCGTAACTGAGGGTATCTGGTCGTGCAGACCTACGAGTCCGAGCATTGTCGGCATGATGTCGGGCGACGAAAGCAGCAGGTCGTCGGTGCGCGGAGTGAGATGTCCCTTATACCTTACTATAAAGGGCACGTTCATAGACTCTGAATACGGCGAGTTTTTCGGGTCGTCGGTGTTCTGCGAGCACATTGTCTCGCCGTGGTCGGACGTGAACACTACGATTGTATTGTCGTCGAGTCCTGCCTCGCGCAGAGCGTCGAGTATCATTCCAAAGGCGCGGTCAACGCCCGTAACCGATGCGAAATAGTAGCGTACAGACTCCGCCTTAGCCATTTCGCGTCCTGCATTCTTGCGCACGAGGAGCTGGTCGAGCGGCCGCTTGGCATACAGATTATAGTCTTCCTCCATACAGTCGGTAAGCGAACGGTAGGGACTGTGGGGCGGGTTCATGCCCACCATGAGGAAGAATGGCTTGTTGGAGTCGCGCTCGCCGTTGCGGTTGAGTATGTAGCTTACGGCGTGCTTAGCCTCGTAAATGGGCGACCACTCGTGCGGCTCGTGTCTGTTGTCATTATTGTCCCAGTAGTGTGGGTTCTTGTGCTCGTCGAACGTGCCGTACGACAGCCAATATTTGAATCCGTGGCGCTGCTGCTCGGTGTAGGCATCCCACACGGGGCGTTGTGTCTCTACGTATTCGCCGGGGTTCTGCGGTGAGTTCTTGGTGGGGAACTGCACGTGCAGCTTGCCAATGTAGCCACAGTCGTATCCGGCGCGGCTCATCACGTCGCTCCAGCTTACGGGGTCGGTGAGCCAGGAAGATATGGGTCGGTTTGAGTTGCAGTTGAGTGGCACACCGCTCTTGTTGGGATACATGCCGGTAAGGAGCGATCCGCGGTGCAGACTGCTCAACGGACAGTTGCTCTGAGCCGATGTGAGCACTACCGATTCGCGTGCAAAGCGGTTTTATATTGGGTGTATGTACGGGGTCGTTCTGCGAGTTGATGCATCCCTCAAAGCCGGGCTGTCTCCAGAATTCCATAGCGTAGTTGCGCATCTGGTCAGGGAACACATATACTACGTTGGGCCGCTGTTGTGCGGCAGCAGTTGTTGCGAATACCGAGAGCAACGGTGTTGCAACGTTCTTTAGCAATGATGTCATGCTAAAAAAGTTTGACTTAGACATATATTGTTGTTTTTAGGTTTTATAATCGTGATATAAAGATTTCTGTGTCAAAACTTAATCATCATGTGGCAAAGGTATGAAATCTAAATGAAATAAACGTATTTTTTCATACAGATTATTTCTCAATTAGTGCCGTTTTATGGGGTTTTTATGCATTTTTTGCGGTTGTGCTAAAAAATGTAGTCCTTTTGGGTTGCAAAAGGGCTCCTTTTGGTGAGTAAAAGGACTCGTTTTGGAGAGCAAAAGGACTCCTTTTGCAAGACGTGCATGTCACGGGTCGCGAAAAGCATTATGTGGTACGCGCGTTGTTAAAAAAACTTGATTGTTTGCACGTTGCGTCATAAAGTAGTAATTTTGCCGACGCAATGAAGTACATATTATTAACGACCATCACGCTGCTGATCTTCACGGCATGCGCTAAGACCGACGACGAGAAGGCGCAGAACCTGCTCGCCCAGATTGACTCGCTCTACGCCAAGGGCAAGTATAAGGAGACTCTCGACTCGATTACCGTGCTGCGCGAACGCTATCCCATGGCGCTCGAATCGCGCCGCAAGGCTCTCGCCGTATGGCAGAAGGCATCGCTCGCTATGGCACAGAAAGACGTGGCAAGCACCGACCTGCAGCTTCAGGAAGTGACCCGACAGCTCGACGAAGCCACCGACCGCCTGGCGCGCAACATGCTCGCCGTGAAGCGCGACTCGTTGCAGGCACGCTACGAAGCAATGTGCGGCGTGGTGAGGATGATACACCTAAGGCAGAAACAATAGCAGGCGATAAACTTGTTTATTTGACAGGTTTTTTGTATTTTTGTGCCGACTTATTAACAGACATGACAAAGACAGAAGAACAATTCAAAAGCGTGATGCAGGAGTGCCGGACGTTATTCGGCAAGAAACTGCACGACTATGGGGCATCGTGGCGCATATTGCGCCCGTCGTCGCTTACCGACCAGCTCTTCATCAAGGCAAAGCGCATACGCTCTATCGAAATCACCGGCACTACGCTCGTAGGCGAAGGCATACGCCCGGAGTTTATCGCTTTGATAAACTATGGCATCATAGGACTCATACAGCTCAAGAACGGATTCACCGACACGGTGGACACTACGCCCGACGAGGCTATGGCTATGTACGACGAGCACGCCCGGGAATGCCTCGAACTGATGCTGCGCAAGAACCACGACTATGCCGAGGCATGGCGCGACATGCGCGTGAGCAGCTACACCGACTTCATCCTGACCAAGATACAACGCGTCAAGGAAATAGAAAACATCAACGGCAACACACTCGTCTCCGAAGGCATCGACGCCAACTATATGGACATCATCAACTATGCATGCTTCGGAGCCATAAAGACTGCGGACGACGAATAATGCCGTGACACGCATTCAGTAAGCCACAACAACAAACCACATACAAGAAATGGCAAAACTCAGAATATTCGCTGTAAACCTGTGCCGACTGCTGCTCGCCCTTACGTTCATCCTATCTGGATACGTCAAGGCCATCGACCCGCTCGGCACACAATACAAGCTGAAGGACTATGCCGCCGCCATGCACCTGGCAGAATACATACCCGACTGGCTTACGCTCACCGGAGCGATAACGCTCGCCATGACGGAGTTCGCTCTCGGCATATTCATGCTGTTTGCCATACGGCGCCATCTGGTGTCAAAGCTGGTGACGGCATTGATGGTGGTGATGACGCTCATCACGGTGTGGATATTCATTGCCAACCCCGTGAAGGACTGCGGATGCTTCGGCGACGCAATAAAGCTCACCAACGGCGAAACGCTTTTGAAGAACATAGTGCTGCTGGTAGCCGCCATTGTCACGGCAATGCGCCCAATGGACATGGCACGGCTAATATCCAAGTCGAACCAGTGGATTGTCACCAACTACTCGCTGGTGTACATAGTCTGCACAAGTCTGTACTGCCTGTACGCCCTGCCCACCTTCGACTTCCGCCCGTATCACATCGGCGCCAACATCAAGAAGGGCATGGAGATACCCGAAGGAGCCGAGCAACCGGAGTTTAAGACCACGTTCATACTGAAGAAGAACAGACAGACGCGCGAGTTTACACTCGACAACTATCCCGACTCTACATGGGAGTTTATCGACTCGAAGACCGTTCAGACACGCCAGGGCTACGAGCCGCCCATACACGACTTCAGCCTGACACTCGCCGAGACCGGCGACGACATCACCGACGACGTGCTGAGCCGCAAGGGATACACATTCCTGCTCATATCGCCATCGCTTGCCTACGCCGACGACAGTAACTTCGGCGACATCGACCAAATATACGAGTACGCATCGGAGCATAACATACCATTCTACTGCGTCACCGCTTCTACCGACAGCGACATCAACCGCTGGCGCGACCTGACCGGAGCCGAATATCCGTTCTGCACAGCCGACGAGACAACACTCAAGACCATAATACGAAGCAACCCCGGACTGCTGCTCCTCAAGGACGCTACCGTCATAGGAAAGTGGAGCCACAACCAGCTGCCC
>JAIJMN010000052.1:0-13497 GCA_022735715.1 Prevotella sp. | reverse complement strand
GTCTTCTCCTTTGTGCCATAGAGGCGCGCAGGAAACACCTTAGTGTCGTTGAAGATGAATGTATCGTGCTCGTCGAAGTAGTCGAGTACGTTGCGGAAGTCGAGATATTCGCCCTCGATGGGGTTGCCGTCTGCATCCCTCTTATACATGTCAATAGTTTGAGATTTCTTGTGCAGAACCATCAGACGGCACTCGTCGCGGCGTGTAATGCGGAAAGTCTCCTTCTCGCCCTTGTCGTTCTCAAACTCACGGTACAAGCTGTGAGGATATAGTGCAATCTGGTCCTCGGGTAATTTGAATTTAAACTGTGATAACTTCATAGTCCGTTTTTATTTATTCATCTTCTGTTGTTTCTATTGTCTGATTGGCAAGCCACTCCTCAAACTGCGTCAGTTCGAGGCAATCCTCTACGCGATACTCGCCCGAACGGGTGCGGCACAGCTGCGTGAGATATGCTCCCGAATCGAGCGCGCGACCGATGTCGCGTGCCAAAGCGCGTATGTATGTGCCCTTGCCGCACGCTACGCGTATCGACATCTGCATGCGTTCGGGGTCGAACGAGGTCAGCTCTATATCGTCGATGCGTATCTTCTTTGGCTGCAATTCAACGTCCTTACCCTTACGGCGCAAGTCATAGGCACGCTGTCCGCTCACCTTGCATGCGCTGAACGTAGGCGGCACCTGCTCGATGTCGCCCTTGAAGCGCTCAAGCACCTGCTCTATGCGCTCACGAGTGATGCCGTCTGTGGAATAAGTCTCGTTGACGGGATGCTCCATGTCGTAGCTTGGCGTTGTAGCACCGAGCTGTAGCGTGGCTGTATATTCCTTGCCATGTTGCTGAAACTCCTCGATGCGCTTGGTGAACTTGCCTGTGCATAGCACCAGCACACCCGTAGCGAGAGGGTCGAGCGTTCCGGCGTGGCCCACCTTAAGTTTCTTCACCCCAAGACGCATACACAGACGCTTGCGCACAAAGGCAAGAGCGGTGAAGCTCGTCATGTCAAGGGGTTTGTTGATGGCGATGATTTCGCCTTTGGTGAAATTCATTCGCAGTATGTAGTCTTTTAATTTATAAGTAGTCGGTTTATAAGAGCGAGCACAATATAGTAACGGCTCCTGCAATAGCGCAGTAGATGCCGAAGTATATTAGTTTGCCCTTCTTCACGATGTTTATCATCCACTTGCAAGCCAAGCATCCGCTAACGAAGGCGGCAACGAAGCCTACTACGAGCGGCAGAACGCTGATGTCGCCGAAAGCCTCTTCGCCTTTGGCTGCCTTAATTACGTCGAGCAGAGCCTCACCGAGTATGGGAGGTATCACCATGAGGAACGAGAACTGTGCCAGCTTCTCCTTCTTGTTGCCCAACAGAAGTCCAGTGGCGATGGTAGAGCCCGAGCGCGACAGTCCGGGCAGCACGGCGCAAGCCTGGGCCAATCCAATGATGAAGGCATCCTTAAGCGAAATGTGTTCGCGCTGACGCGGTTTGGCGTAATAAGAGAATGTGAGCAGCAGGGCTGTCAGCAACAGACAGCAGCCCACAATGAGCAGTCCCGAACCGAATATCTCTTCCACCTGGTCCTTGAAGAACACGCCGACGATGCCTATAGGTATCATCGACACCACGATGTTGAGGAAATACTTGGTCTCGTCGTTCATCTTAAACTTGAAGAGTCCCTTCAATATCCAGTCTATCTCCTTCCACAATACCACGAAAGTACTCATCACTGTAGCCACGTGCACCAATACGGTGAACGCCAGGTTCTCCTCGCCATCAATGCCAAAGAGGTATGAGCCGATGGCAAGATGGCCGCTGCTACTTACCGGCAAATATTCTGTAAGGCCCTGAACAATGCCCAGGACCAATGCTTGTAACCAATCCACTTTATTTCGTTTTAATGTTAAGTATTAAATGTTTTAATTTTTCGGTTTGCGAATAATCGCATATACGATTGATATGAAGCCGATGAAGCAAACCACCGGCGCCACCTTGATGCGGCGCACGCTGAAGATGTCGGCATCAAACACCGATTCGTCGCTACCGCCACCACTCATAAGTATGAAACCAAGAATGACAATAGCCATTCCCACAGCAATGAGAATGAAATTGATCTTGTCGAAAGCAAAATTTCTCTTATCCACTTTTCTTTTATTTGAATGTTAAATGTTAACTATTGAATGTCAGAGGTCAAATGCAAAATGTCAAGCGTCGAATTATCGTCATAACTCAAAAAGAGCAGCGACCAGTCAATTTAACACTTAACATTTATAATTCAACATTAAATCTTGTATAAGTCTCCAGCCTTCATCTTCAGGAACTTGTTGACCGAAATGGTCGAACAGAGAGCTGTGATGAACAGTCCGAAGAACACTACTGTGCCGGCTGTTATCGCCAATACCTGCCATGTTAGCACCTCAAGGATGTCAGGCTCATACATATATAATACGTATATGGCTCCGCCGAGAGCTATGCAGGCAATGATGGCGGCAAGCAGTCCGAGGAGCATGTAGCGTCGCACGAACGGCGCACGTATGAATCCCCACGACGCACCCACAAGCTTCATCGTATGGATGGAGAAGCGGCGGGCGTAGACACTGAGTCGGATGGTGTTGTTGATGAGCGAGAACGACACGATGGTGAGCAACAGCGCTATCGTAAGCAACACGATACTTATCTTCGCAATGTTGGCATTTACGCTGTCAATCAAGTCCTTCTGATACTTCACCTCACTCACTTTGGGGTAAGCTTTAAGCTCACGAGAGATGAGCTGAAGCGAATCGGTGTTGGCATAGTCGGCATTCAGCGTTAATTCTATCGAAGAAAGGAATGGATTGGTGTCGGCAAACTCGCGCGGATCGGCTCCGAGCGTCTTTATGCCCTCACACAACGCCTGCTCCTTGCTTATATAGTCGAGTCGGCAGATGTACGGTCGCTGCTTCAGTTTTGAGCAGAACTGCTTTGCTTCGCCCGACGTCATGTCGTCCTGAAGCATCAGTGTCACCACAATATTCTGTTTCACAAACGTAGATAGGTTGCGCGCAGTGAGCACCGAGAACACAACCAAACCCAACAATATCAGCACCATAGCCGTGCTAATGCACAACGTTACTGCCTGCAATCCGTGACGACTGCCGGTCTTTTTCCTTCTTTTTGCCATTTTCTAAAGGGTATATTATACCAAATTTCTTGCAAAATAACAAAAAAAAAATTGTAACAGCGAGCAATTAACCACAATTAACACGCAGCCCGCGAAGGCTGTAGCAGCAGCAGTAACAAACCTGACAACGACCGGCAATATGCCGCATTTGAAATTATTTGCCGTACAGCCATTCGTATGTTAAAATATAACTGTAACTTTGCATTGCAACGGGGCTTTTTCAAAAGGAGTCCTTTTGAAAACAGACAAGAAAAACACTAATTTCATACATATATGTCAACAATACTCTACCCCTCTCCTATCGTCGGACCGATACACAGCCGCCGACTGGGAATATCGCTCGGAGTGAACGTCAATCCGAGCGACGGAAAGATATGTACGTTCGACTGTATATACTGCGAAGTGGGCTACAATCGCAACCACCACACTTCATCGCCACGCCCAACACGCCTACAAATAGCCACAGAACTTGAATCGAAACTCAAGGAAATGAAGGCAAACGGGTCGGCTCTCGACGTGATTACGTTCTCGGGCAACGGCGAACCTACCGGCCATCCCTACTTTCTGGGCATCGTCGAGGACACCATACGGCTACGCAACGATTACTATCCCGACGCAAAGGTTTCGGTGCTGACCAACTCTACGCTTGCCGTCCGACCCGACGTACACTGTGCCTTAATGCTCGTCGACAACAATATCATGAAGCTCGACACCGTAGACCCTATATATATAAATAATGTGGACCGCCCCGTTTCGTCTGCCTACGACGTGGAGCAGATAATCAAGGAGATGCAGTCGTTCAATGGTCACGTCATCATACAGACCATATTCATGAACGGAACCGATGATCTGGGGCGCGACGTGTCCAACACCAGCGACCGCTTCGTTGAGCCGTGGCTCGCAGCCGTGCGACAAATACGCCCATCGGAAGTGATGATATACACCATCGACCGCGAAACTCCATGCCCGACATTGCGCAAGGCCACGCACGAAGAACTCAATACTATCCGCGACCGTGTGGCTGCCGAGGGCTTCAATTGCATCGCTGCATACTAAATTTCACCCTTGCCTCTGCCATCGGCATCAGAACGGATAGCCGATTGCGAAGTGCAGACTCTGCGAATCCTTAAAGCTGTTCATGTTGTAGAATCCGCTCTTGTAGGGCACGTGGATGCCGATGCCCCAGTCGAGACGCAGAACGAAGAACTCCAAGTCGTATCGTATGCCCACACCTGTGCCCAATGCCATGTCCTTCAGCAGATTCTTCATCTGCAACTTCGACCCTTCACGATAGCCGTCATCGCGCAATGCCCATACGTTGCCGGCATCTACGAAGAGCGCTCCGTACAGATTGCCGAACAGACGCGGACGATACTCCACGTTGGCCTGAAACTTTATGTCGCCCGTCTGGTCCATATACGACAGTCGCGACTGATTGGTGTAATAGCGGCCCGGACCTATGCTGCGCACATTGAAGGCACGTATGCTGTTGGCTCCGCCCACATAGAACTGCTCACTGTATGGAGCTGCGCTGGCATTGCCGTACGACCATATCACGCCGGCATTCACATGACCAACCAATTGGCTGTGGTCAGACACCTGCCAAGTCTTGCGATAGTCGGTCTCTATCTTAAAGAACTGTGCGTAGGGGTTCTTGAACATCGTCTTTCCCTTCTTGTTCCACTTCTCGCCGCTTGCCAGATAGCCCAGCGAAAGCAGGTTGGAAGCCTCGCTCACCGACAACTGCCAGTATATAGGATTGCGGAAGTTGGAGCGCGACTGATATGTAAACGTGTAGCGCATCTTAGGCACAAACTGGTCGGCCATTGATATTAGCAGATACGGACTCTGGCTTACTATCTCCTTGAAAGCCTCGGTCTGCTTCTGCATGTACTCGTATTGCAGTATGAGGGGCGAGAACTGGTGCACCCTATTGGGCGCGGGCTGGATGGTATATGTCAATTCGCCCGACACGATGTGGCGCTTGAAGTAGCCAGAACGGTTGAGCACGTCACTCGAAGCCTTGATAAGCGTGTTCGATACGGTGTTGTTGGGCTTCAACTTTTGTCCGCTCAGCCAGCGTTTGGCGCGCACACGATCCATCAAACGGTCGACAAATAGCAGTCGGGGCATCTCAAGCGACACGTCGGCACCATACTCATACGAGTTGAACTTTGAACTTGTACCGTCGGCACGGTGTCCTGTCTGCCACTCGTACGACCCCTTCAGATTGACCGACAGCTTTTCGCCGCCACGGAAAGCGTTGCGTCTCACTACACTTATGACCGCTCCCGGACCCACACGGCCCGTTGTCTTGCCCACAACATTTGCCTCTATAGAGAAGTCGTAAGGCTTGTCGAACACGCAGTTGAGCGTGAGGTCGAGCGTATCGCACGCTGCCGAGGTGTCGCGCGGGGCGAATCCGAGGTCAACACGAGAGAAAAGTCCCTTCGAAGTGAGCGTGTTTATCGACTGCTGGTAGGTGTTATAGCTGTATAATTGACCCGGTCGCATCTTCAAGTCGCGCGCTATCGCACCTGCCCGGATAGGCGTGCGCTTACCGGTATATACTATTGTGTAGTCGCGACGTGTCACGGTGTCGGTGAGCTGTTGCATCACGTTACGCCGCATTTGAAGATTTATGTGGCCGATATACCACTTACGGCCTATCTGCGAGGGCAGACTGTCGGCATACTGTAGCTTCACCTGCGCCTTGTTGACGGCTGCTATGGTGTCAGCCAGATATGTTGCGTAGCTCGGTTGATAGTAGAAGTAGCCGTTGTTGCGCAATAGTGTCGACACACGTGTGCGTTCGGCATCGAGCGTCGACACGTCGAATGGGTCGCCCTTGTGCACAAGCGACTCAGCCGATGTGGAATCGATGAGCTGCTGAGCCTCAACGGGGAAATTCTCGTAGGTCAATGTGTCGATGGTGGTAAGGTCGCCGAGGTTGACAGTATAGCCTATCTTGGCTTTCTTGGGGTTTGACTTTGTGATGATGTCGTAGTTGACATACGAGCCGAAATAGCCGCGGGCACGCAGCAGTTCGCGCGCCACCTGTGATCGCAGACGCGGATTTACGTTGCTCATGAGCACAGGTGCCTTGCCGAAAGTCTTGCGTATCCATCTGCCCAGGCCCTCGTCGCTGGTGTGGAATGCGTTGTATATCCACAAGCGGTAAGGAAATGGCGAGCGATAATACGAACTGCCGAGTATAGCTCCGTTAGGTTCGGTGGCAAGAGCCGCCTCCACCTCTTCCTGAGTGGTGGTGAGATGGTCGCTGGCCTTATAGTTTTCGTATTTTATTTTGCGCTGTCCGGTGTACAATTGGTCGCCTTCGGGCACGCTCGCAGTCTCCGAACACGATGCCAGAAGCACTATGACGAACACACCCATCACGCCCTTCCACAGGCGTGAGAGTGTCAGTATGCTGTTGTTTCCTATTGCGTTCATATCTTTATATACGGATTTTATGTTCATTTCTTCTGTCGTGTAGTGTCGTTGAGCAATTCCGGCTGGTCTTCCTGTTTAGGCTTTCTGAAACGGAATATTTCCTTAAGGCTGTCCATCTTCTTACGCCACAGGAAACCGCCTCCAAACTGTTCGACATAGCCTTCGAGCCAATCGTAAGAGTCGCGGTCGTAGAACAGCTTCAGATACTTGTTGGAGTTGGGCGAGAGTCGATACTCAAACGTAACGTTGTCGAAGAACGTTTCGTTCTGGTTTTCTATCTCGGCACCGCTCGAAACCTTTCCGCCTATGACGATACGCAGGCGGTTGTTCCAGAATCGCTTTGAGAATTTGAACGAGTAATCGGTATGTACCTGACCCGTACCAAGCGTGGTGTTGTCCATGCCGAACGACAGATCGAGCGTGCGAAGGGCATTGCCGCTGATGGCATTAATCTGCGAATTGAGGAACGCACTGAGTGCATTGTTCATCGAGAACGAGTTGGTGTTGCCGTCGGCGAGGTACATGCCTGTTGTAAGCATGGTCACTGCCAGCTTGCCACGATTCTCTACCGACTGCGTCATGAGCTCGTTGTGCATCTGTTGGTCGTCGGGTGCGTCGATAGTAAACAGCAATCCCATGTCCTTAAGCGTCTTGGTTATCATCACGCCGCACTCGAATGTCACGCTACGACCGGTTCCGCCGTCACTCGTTACGGTAGTCTTGTTCTCCTCAGTAGCCGTGATGTTGAGTCGCGGATTCATCGGATCGCCCGAGAATTCGGCATAGCTACCGTCCTTGATGGTGAACGTCTTGAGCGGAATTACGGGCAATGAGTACTTCATTTCGCCCGAACCTATGGTGTAACGGCCGTACAGACTCAGTCCATCGCTTGCTGTATAGAGCATACGCAGGTTGCCTCCGCCTATCAGGTCTACATAGTTGGAGTGGTCGGTATTGAGTGCGCACAGCACATGTGTGCCGTCGTCGATGTTGACAGTGAGGTCCATGTTGAGTCCGTTGATAGGCGGACGTGTCACCGTTACTGCATCGGGGTCACGGAAGTTGACAAACTTGACGAGTCCGTCGAGATGGTTGTCGTTGCTGAGAGGCGAGTCGCGCAATACGTATGTAACGTCGCTCGAACCCAACACGTCCAGTCGGCCACGCACACGCAGCGCATCGAGCGGACCTTCAGCCAATCCGAGGAAGTTGACCCAAGCCTTTCCGTAAGCCTCCGAACGTGCTGTCTCCTTCGAATCGATAAGCAGATAGTTGTCGGCACGCATCCTTACGTTGAGCGACATATTGGCTACGTCGGCAAAGTCGACATATCCACGCAGCGTAAGCGGATTGCCGTTGCGTGCAAACAACTGGAAGTTCTCGAGCGAAAGTCGGCTGTCGGTGATGGTGAGCGGGTCGTCACACATGCGCATCTCAATGCCATAGGGTTCGCTTACGACATAGGCTGAGTCGAAACACACTTCGCCGTTGACATCAGGACGACTGAGCGAACCGTGTACCTTCACCTCACCCTGGGCATAACCCTTGAATCCTATGATGCGGTCGGGGACGAATCCGTTGAGCAGAAGCAGCGGTGTGCGCGACATGTTGAGGTCGGCATCGAGCGTGCCTTCGCCTTCGGTGTTGTACGAACCGGTGAGTGAGCACACCTCGTAGTCGTCCATCGAGAGCGTTCCGTCAACATAATGCTCGCGCATATTGTCCTTCGGCATATACACAAACTCGCTCGACAGATTGCCTATAGGGCAACCCTCGTACGTCATCTTGTCAATGCTCACCGACGACGATACCGACATGTCGCCCTCATGTTGCGATATGTAGTGGAAGTCGCCGTTGAGAATGCCCGATATATTAGGTGCATAAGGCACAACGGAGAGCACCTTCTGCAGGTCGAAACGTGTCAGTCCGATGGTCACGTCCTGCAATGCTTCGGTGCTGTCGTTGGTATATATGCGCACAGCCATGCCGTCGTCGGCACGCAGAGCCATATCAGCAGAGAGGTGCTTGTCATTGGCAAAGAACACATAGTTGTTCTTGTTGACCTTGAATTTCTTATATCCCAACACGGGATCGATGCCTCCCAACGACACACGTACGCCATTATGCTCCATCTGCGCACGCAATCCGAGGGCGATGCCAAGGCGTTCGCGGGCGTCGAATATGCGTGTTCCGAAATACAGCGACTGCTCATGGAAGGCGCCACGGAAGCGCGCGTCGAACACAAACTGCTTGTTGTAGCGGTTGTTGCGCACTTGTCCTTCGAAGTCGGTCTTGACCGAATCCGACTTGAATGCAAGCCTGATGGTGTCGAGCTGTACTCCCGATGCCACGAGAGAGTCAAGGCTCAGCTTGCCATTGATGCCCTTCGATGGCGACGTAGACATATCTATATATGCGTTGTGGAAGTCGTAACCGAAGTGGCGCAATGTGCGTGCGAAGATGTTTTCACGTCCGGCGTCGAAGTAAAGGGTTACATCGGGCAGACGTTCGCGCAAGCGCAACTGGTCGATATATCTCTCCTTCGACTGCCGCATAGCCTCATCGTTGACATTCTGCAGCTGCTTCAGTATGTGCTCTATCGTACCGCTGCCATTGAGACGCAGCGCAAAATCTCCGCAAGTGACTGCTGCGTGGGTTGAGTCGCGACGTGTGAATATGTCGAGCGAGATTCTTTCTGGTGTGTATGTTTTCAAACTGTCGCACACAACGATGTTGCCTATCACTCCACGGGCTGTGTGATTGACCTTAAGGTCGCTCGCCAGGTCGACATCGGCACGCAGTGAGGCTGTAAGCGGACGTTTGCTCACGCCCATACGCATAAAGTCGGCATTGATGAGGTAGCACGCCAGTTGTGCATCCATGCGTTTGCCGTTCATGAGTGCATTCAGATTGATAGTGCCCTGCAGCAATGGTGTATGGCTGTCGAGCAACGCATGGCCCACTCCGTTGTGTACATTGGCTGTGAGCTTCATGTTCGACAGGTCGTAACCGGCATATCTGAACTCGTCGACACTACCCTCCGCATCGAGCGAAGTGTGTGGCGACAGCATGTCGGTGCCTACTCCGTGAGCCTTCATACTGCCCGTAAAAGGTCCTGCTGCGAGTCCTGGAACGAAGTGAGAAAGATGCAGACTCTTAGCCGAGAGATTAACGTTGTAAGCCATGCGACGCATGTCGACCGATGCTTTTCCGCCCACATGTCCGCCACCTTCGCTCACATTGAAGTCGGCAGCATAACGCAGTCCGTCGGCATGCAAATTGGCTTTAAGCCCAATGCCGTACGGTATGTTGAACGATGCAGCCACCGAGCGTGGCAGCATAGTCTTGATGAAGTCGAGATTGTATGTACGTCCCTCTGCCTTTATATCGGCACGCAGACGATCGTGGGATGTAATGTTATGCGCCTTGCCGCTCGCCTTGAGTGCGAAGGCTGTGGGATAGGTCAGCGAAAGTTCGTTGATGCTGAGTCGGCGCATATTGCCGTTGATGTCGGCATTGACGGTTATGGGAGTTGATGGCATACTGCGCAGCACCTCCTTGGGCAAGAATCCAAGCAGCGGAACGAAGTCTGTCTTTACCACATAACCCTTGATGTTGACATCCATAACGCCCGGATTGCTTTCGACAAATGTCGAAAGGTCCATCTTTACCTTTGCCGTGAGCATCGAGCGGGGTGTACGCAGACGCATGTCAGGCAACCACACGTGTGTGGAATCAAGCAAAAGATAGGTTGAGAATTCGTTTATTTGCAGTCCGCTCTTCTCCTTCAGCGCACATTCCTTGAGCCTCAGTCTTACACCTGCGTCGCTATAGTGCAGCGAATCGACGTGCATGGCTATGGCGGAAAGCGCTATATGGTTATAGTCGAGACCTGGCTGCGACTGGGTGTAGCGCATGTCGTAGTTGAGCGAACTCTCGCGCCAGTCAAGCGAGCCTACCCTATATGTTCCATCAAACATGTTGAAGTTGCCATTGCGTGCCTCCAGCCTGCCTATTCCAGCTGCTATGCGCATCGAATCGCCCGACATGTGTACCGTAGCCTTTGTGTCGGCTATGTCAAGGCGGTCGAGTGAGATGTTCCAGTGCGACGGTGTGCTCACAGTATCTTCCGGAACGGTGTCGCTAAGTGCCACATCCAGACGTGCGCCCTTCAATTCGGCACGGTCGATGTGTACTGTCTCGTCATTAAGATTGATGCTACGGCTGCGCAGCGACAGCAGTCCGACGCGTCCTTTGACACATGCCGAGGGTACGAAACGGGCTGTATTGAGTTTGGTATCAGCCAATTCGAGGCGGTCTATCACTACATTGCCGTCAAACAACGGGCGCAGACGCACGCTGACAGTAAGCTGTCGGGCGTCGGCAATAGTATCGGTTATGTTGCGGAGGGAGTCGTTGGGTTGTGTCGCCATGAATCCGTTGACGGTCAGGTCTAACGGAAAGCGCAGGCGCACACGGTCAACCCGTACTGTCATACCGGTTGACTCAGAAGCGTATGAAGCCACTTGCCTTACTGCCCAGTTCTGCACTGGCGGCACATAAAGCAGCACTGCCATCAGAATCAGGATTAAGATTGGTGTGGCAACAACTGCCGCCACGGCAATGAGCGATTTCTTTACAACTGGCTTCATATCGGGCTTATTTATTAGTTATTCAAGTTTCGCGGGCGAAAGTAGTTAAGAAGTTAGAGAGTTTACTGCATAGCGTTGGCGCTGAGGTCGTGCCACAGTCGGTCGTCAGGAACATCGGCGTAAGCCACGATGTTCTCCTTCGACACGGGATGGACGAATTCCACTCGGCGCGACAGCAATGATATGCTGCCGTCGGGATTGCTGCGTGGCGCGCCATATTTAAGGTCGCCCTTGATGGGGCATCCCATATGTGAGAGCTGACAGCGTATCTGATGGTGGCGTCCGGTGAGAAGCGTCACCTCAATGAGCATATAGTTATCGGCAACGGCACGCACCTTGTATTTCAGCACCGCCTTCTTGGCTCCCGGCACCTCACGTTCGTGTGCGTAGCTCTTGTTCTGCCGTTCGTTGCGTGTGAGCCAGTCGGTGAGCGTTCCTTCCATAGCTATGTCGCGACGCTTCACTACTGCCCAATAGGTCTTGTGTACGTCGCCCGTGCGGAACATATCGTTAAGTCGCGAGAGCGCCTTCGATGTCTTGGCAAACACCACAAGTCCGCTTACGGGGCGGTCGAGTCGGTGCACCACACCGAGGAATACGTTGCCCGGCTTGTTGTACTTCTGCTTGATATATTCCTTAACCGTATCGGACAAAGGCTTGTCGCCGGTCTTGTCGCCTTGCACGATTTCGCCGCTGCACTTGTCGACTATGATAATGTGATTGTCCTCGTAGACTACCTTCATAAGTCAGTATAAGAATTAAAATAGGAGGATATGGTTCCCGCCATACCCTCCTACCATATTATTAATGTATAATCAGTCTGATTACATGTTCATGCCGCCGTCGATCTGGATGACCTGACCGCTGACATAAGAAGACATGTCTGAAGCGAGGAACAGACATACATTGGCGATGTCCTCGGTCTGACCGCCACGACGAAGAGGTATCTTCTTCATCCAGTCCTTGCGGATTTCCTCAGGCAGCTGTGCTGTCATAGCTGTCTCTATGAATCCCGGGGCTACGGCATTGGCACGTACTCCCTTAGGTCCGAGCTCCTGGGCGATAGACTTGGCGAGGGCAATCATACCAGCCTTAGAGGCTGCATAGTTGCACTGACCGGCATTGCCGTGAACACCAACTACCGAAGCCATATTGATGATAGAGCCGCTACGCTGGCGCAACATGATTGGCGAGCAAGCGTGAATGAAGTTGAAAGCCGACTTAAGGTTGACGTTCAGTACAGCGTCCCACTGTGCCTCAGACATACGTAGCATGAGTCCGTCCTTGGTAATACCGGCATTGTTGACGAGAATGTCGATAGAACCGAAGTCAGCGTGAATCTGCTTAACGGTCTTCTCGGTCTCTTCAAAGTCGGCGGCGTTGCCAGCATAAGCGCGGCAAGTTACGCCCAGAGCCTCAATCTCCTTGCGTGTAGCCTCCAGACCTGCTGCCATATCGTCGTTAAGAACGAGGTCGGTGAATGCGATGTTAGCGCCTTCAGAGGCGAATTTCATAGCGACAGCCTTTCCGATGCCGCGGGCTGCTCCAGTGACGAGGGCAGTCTTACCTGTAAGTAATCCCATTTCGTTAATTAATTAATTGTTATTTTGTAATTATTAATTCGTTCACCTTATATATATATAATGCCTGCACACAGACACTATACATTATTGATGCGCTTGCCCAGTGCTCCGTACACCACCTTTGCAACAAGCGGCTTGCTGGTCTCTTCGGTCATTCCGTGTCCCAGACGGCCGTAGATGAACGGCACCTCAAGTCCCTTTATACAATAATGTGTGATGTCTGCCACGAGGTCGATGTCCTCAATGTCAAACTCTCCGTCTGCTTTGCCTTCGGCATATACCTTGCGGAAGAGTTCTATCTCGTCTTCGTCAAACTTCTTGCGCACCTTCTCCACCATCCAGATGTTGCGGAAGAACTCTGCACGCAGGTTGCCATTGCGCACCACCGTCTCCCTGATCATGCTCAGATGTGTGTATATCAGCTCTATAATCTTGTCCTGCGGGCGCATCTTCATGCCCGCTACCTCGTCGAGCTTGTCCGAAAGTCGCTCCAATTCCGACTCTATCACA
The DNA here is from genome assembly GCA_022735715.1 of Prevotella sp. Lineage (GTDB taxonomy): Bacteria > Bacteroidota > Bacteroidia > Bacteroidales > Bacteroidaceae > Prevotella. The sequence continues at coordinate 143 of JAIJMN010000052.1, read as the reverse complement.
GCCGAATACACGTCTTCCTTGCGATTGAAGTATGTGTAAAGCGTGCGGCGACCCTTGCCCGATGCCACAGCAATGTCGTTCATTGTAGTGTTGGCAATGCCGTTCTTGGCAAACAGCTGGCGTGCCACATCAACGAGTTTTTG
>JAIJMN010000315.1:0-1925 GCA_022735715.1 Prevotella sp. | reverse complement strand
CCCCTCCCCCGCAGGGAGGGGAGTAATATGATTTGCTAATCAATTTTATTGATATCGAAAACTTCTACTTAGAGTTTAAAGGGTATTGTCGGGGAATTTTTTATTATTACACTTATTTATTTTCTCTCACATTATATTATCAGCCAATCATCATCGCATCAGCCACCCCTTGTCAGCTACAAAGCATACCACTCTCCTCCCTACGGGGGAGGGGTCGGGGGAGAGGCTTTTTATATTATTCTCACTCCACCCTTGTCTGCCGAGCTTACACTCTGTGCGTATGCTCGCAATGCCTTGCTTACATGGCGGTCGCGTGTCAGCGGCTGTTGCGGACGTGCTGCAAGTTCCTCGTCGCTGAGCTTCACGTTGATTGAACGGTTAGGGATGTCAATCTCAATGATGTCGCCATCCTTAATCTTTCCGATGTTGCCACCAGCTGCTGCCTCAGGCGATATGTGTCCGATGCTGAGTCCTGACGTACCGCCAGAGAAACGTCCGTCGGTAATGAGTGCGCACTCTTTGCCGAGGTGCATACTCTTAATATAAGATGTAGGATAGAGCATCTCCTGCATACCCGGACCTCCCTTCGGACCCTCGTGAGTGATGACAACGCAGTCGCCACTCTTGATCTTGCCACCGAGGATGCCCTCGCAGGCTGCCTCCTGTGAGTCGAACACCTTGGCAGGTCCGCTGAACTTCCATATTGACGGGTCTACACCTGCTGTCTTAACCACGCATCCGTCCTGGGCAATGTTGCCGAAGAGCACAGCCAGTCCGCCGTCCTTGGTGTAGGCATGAGCGAGCGAGCGTATGCAACCGTTCTCACGGTCAGCGTCGAGCGACTCCCACTGAGCGTCCTGACTGCCCATCTGTGTAGAGAACTTTCTGCCTGGTGCGCTGTGATAAATGCGATCGGCTTCGGCTGAAATGCTTTCGCCAGTAATGTCGTATTCGGCCATAGCCTCGGCAAGCGTCATTCCGTCAACTCGCTTCACGTCGCCGTGAATGAGTCCGCCACGGTTCAGCTCGTTCAAAATTCCGAGAATACCACCTGCACGGTTGCACTCCTGCACGCTATACTTCTGAGTATTCGGCGAGAGCTTGCACAGGCAAGGCACGTGACGGCTCAAGCGGTCGATGTCAGCCATTGTGAATTCGGTCTCAGCCTCCTGAGCGATAGCGAGCAAGTGGAGCACGGTGTTGGTGCTGCCACCCATGGCAATGTCGAGAGTCATGGCGTTGAGGAAAGCGTCGCGAGTGGCTATGCTGCGCGGAAGTACGCTCTCATCGCCGTCCTGATAGTAGGCGAAGGCGTTCTTCACAATCTGGCGTGCAGCAGCCTTGAAGAGTTCGATACGGTTCTTGTGTGTTGCGAGGATGGTGCCGTTGCCAGGCAGAGCCATACCGATAGCCTCGGTAAGAGAGTTCATGGAGTTGGCTGTGAACATGCCCGAGCAGCATCCGCATCCCGGACACGAACACTTCTCTATCTTCTCCAGTTCGTCGTCGGACACGGTCTTGTCGGCACCCTTGATCATGGCTGTGATAAGGTCGGCATTCTCGCCGTTCCATCGTCCAGCCTCCATAGGTCCGCCCGAGCAGAACACGGTAGGGATGTTAAGGCGCATAGACGCCATAAGCATACCCGGAGTAATCTTGTCGCAATTGGAAATGCAAATCATAGCATCAGCCTTGTGGGCGTTGACCATGTATTCCACCGAGTCGGCAATAATGTCGCGCGACGGCAAAGAATACAACATACCGTCGTGTCCCATAGCGATACCGTCGTCGATGGCGATGGTATTGAACTCGGCAGCATAGCAACCCATACTCTCAATTTCCTTCTTCACAATCTGTCCAATCTCATGCAGATGTGTATGACCCGGTACAAACTGTGTGAACGAGTTGACAATAGCAATAATGGG
>JAIJMN010000051.1:0-13560 GCA_022735715.1 Prevotella sp. | reverse complement strand
ACCTTTGCCATGAAGTCGTAAGGCAGATGTGCCCAGTCGGCTGTCATAGCGTCGGTAGATGTAACGGCACGCAGAGCAACTGGATGCTCGTAAGTACGCTCATCGCCCATAACGCCTACAGAACGTACGGTAGAGAGCAATACTGTACCTGCCTGCCAAATCTGATCGTAGAGCGAAACCTCAATCTCGCCGTCGTGCATGTCGGCAGGAACACCGGCTGCAAGTACACGGCGTGCGTCTTCACCGCTCAGCTTCACCTTATAATCACGCAAACCGCGGATATAGATATCGTCGGCATCCTGAAGGATGCGTACCTTCTCGGGAGTGATGTCGCCAAGAATACGTACTGCCAAGCCAGGACCAGGGAACGGATGACGTGTAATCAAGTGCTCGGGCATGCCCATTGAGCGACCTACACGACGAACCTCGTCCTTGAACAGCCACTTCAACGGCTCACACAACTGGAGGTTCATCTCCTTAGGCAGACCGCCTACGTTGTGATGGCTCTTGATAACCTTGCCTGTAATGTTGAGCGACTCGATACGGTCAGGATAGATAGTACCCTGTGCAAGCCACTTGGCACCAGTCTGCTTCTTAGCCTCAGCGTTGAACACCTCAACGAAGTCGCGACCGATAATCTTACGTTTCTCCTCAGGATCGGTTACACCAGCCAAGTCGTTGAAGAACTTCTCTGATGCGTCAACACCGATAACGTTCAGACCGAGACACTTGTAATCCTCCATTACATCGCGGAACTCGTTCTTACGCAACATTCCGTGGTCAACGAAGATACATGTGAGGTTGCTGCCGATAGCCTTGTTAAGGAGTACAGCTGCAACGCTTGAGTCAACACCACCCGACAGACCGAGTATTACCTTGTCGTCGCCCAGCTGAGCCTTAAGTTCGGCTACGGTTGTCTCAACGAACGAGTCGGCACTCCAGTCCTGACGGCTTCCGCAGATGTCTACCACGAAGTTCTTAAGGAGCTGTGTACCCTGCAATGAGTGGAACACCTCGGGATGGAACTGAACAGCCCATACCGGCTGCTTGGTAGAAGCATAAGCAGCAAACTTGACATTGGCTGTAGATGCGATGCACTTGTAGTCTTCGGGGATGGCTGTGATGGTGTCACCGTGGCTCATCCACACCTGCGAGTTCTCAACAAATCCGTTGAACAGCGGATTCTCGGCATCGAAGTGCTCGAGATTGGCGCGTCCGTACTCACGAGAGTCGGCTGCCTCAACCTTTCCACCGTTGGCGTAAGAGATGAACTGTGCGCCATAGCAGATGCCAAGCACCGGGATGCGTCCTACAAACTGGCTCAAGTCAACCTTGAACGCCTCCTTATCGTGTACCGAATAGGGGCTTCCGCTGAGGATGACACCGATAACGCTGGGGTCGTCCTTCGGGAACTTGTTGTAAGGCATAATCTCGCAGAAGGTGTCCAATTCGCGTACACGACGACCGATAAGCTGCGTGGTCTGCGAACCGAAATCAAGAATTATAATCTTCTGTTGCATTTGTTATTATATTGTTAGTTGTTATATTGTTAAATGTGAAATGTTAATTGTTAAATGTGAAATGGGAGTGAAACTCCTAATTCCTAACTCGTAATTCCTCAAGGAACTCTTCGGCTTGTGCAAGAGTGTCGAGTTTGCCAATATCCATCAGTTTCAAATCGTCCTTGACATAACCTTTTATGTTATGTGTGGCGCACGCCTTCAGATAGAAGTCGATAATACCAAAGCGGTCGGGGAATTCGTCCATCATCTTAAGCAGTCGTGGCGACAAGGCGTGTATTCCGGCAAAGGCATACATTCGGCATTCCTTCGGGTTGAGTTCGGTATAAGGGCTTCGCATTTCGCCCGTCTCGATGTTGGTCCATCCCACAAGCTTCATGTCGTCATTGAAGAGCAAGTAGCGCTTGGTCTTACGCCAACTGACAAGCAATACAGCATCGACAGCATCACAACAATTGGATTTTTCACTTTTCACTTTTACCTTTTCAATTCCTCCTTCGGATTCTTCACTTCGCGAAGCGATCTGGTAGAACTCCCGCAAGTCAACATTGCTAAGAATATCTACATTGTGAATAAGAATAGGAGCAGCAGGATCGAACAATGGTTCAGCCTTCTTGATGCCACCTCCAGTTTCGAGCAGTCCGGCAGTTTCGTCAGAAATGCGGATGTCGAGTCCGAAGTTATCATTGTCTTTAAGATAGTCGATTATCTGCCCGGCAAAGTGATGCACGTTGATTACAATACGTTCAACGCCAGCCGCAGCAAGATTCATGATGACGCGCTTAATGAGCGGCTCACCCCCTACCCTCACCAGAGCTTTAGGCATTGTGTCGGTGAGCGGTTTAAGGCGTGTGCCCAGTCCAGCCGCGAAAATCATTGCTTGCATCATATATTTAAGGATGTAAAGTTATGATGCAAAGTTACAGAAAATCCCGTTAAAAAGTAAAGCTTGCCTCAACTTTTTAACGGGATTGTGTATAAATGCAGCTATTAACATAGCTTTTGTCTTCTGATTGCAGTTCGAACTCAGTCTTTCGACGTGCTCGGCAGCATCTGTTCTATGCCTTGTTCTCTATGACACACGTGCACCTCAATGCCGAATTTGCTGTGAATATGCTCTGCCAGATGCTGTGCCGAGTAGACGCTGCGATGCTGTCCGCCGGTGCATCCGAACGAGAACATAAGGTCGGTAAATCCGCGGTCGATATAGCGTTGAACATGAGCATCAGCCAACTTATATACGCTTTCGAGGAATGTAAGAATCTCGCCGTCGTCTTCAAGGAATCGTATTACGGGTTCGTCGAGTCCGGTGAGTTTCTTGTAGGGTTCGTAGCGTCCGGGATTGTGAGTAGAACGGCAGTCGAACACATAGCCTCCACCATTGCCCGAAGTGTCCTCCGGTATGCCCTTACGGTAAGAGAAACTGAACACACGCACTCGCAACGGACCCTTGCCATCGTACTTGGAGAAAGTAGCCGGACCGTCTTGCGGATGTGCAACATACACGTTGCTGTCGGCTGTCTTGTAGCCGTCGGCACGCGATGCGGCTGGCTGTTCGATATGCGCATACTGCGGCAGTTCGGTCAGACGGCGCAACATGTCCATCATATACGGATATGGGAACACGTCTTCGCCCATCTTCAGCAATTCGCGCAGATTGTCCATGGCTGGCGGAATAGACTCAATGAAATGCTTCTTGCGCTCGAAGTAGCCACGGAAACCATAGGTTCCGAGCACCTGCAGAGTACGGAACAGCACAAACAGACTCAGACGAGTAACGAAGTGACGCACACTTGGCACCTCGGTGTACTGCTTCAGCGCTTCATAATATTCCGACACGAGTTCGCGGCGCAACTTGTTGCTATAGCGTGCTGACGCTTGCCATAGGAATGAGGCAAGATCGTAATAGTACGGACCCTTGCGTCCGCCCTGGAAGTCGATGAAGTAAGGATTGCCCTCGGCATCGAGCATTACATTGCGAGCCTGGAAATCGCGATAGAGGAACGAATCGACCTGCTCCGACGTAAGGTCCTTTGCCATCAGGCGGAAGTTGGCCTCAAGCTTCAGTTCATGAAAATCGAGTCCTGAAGGTTTGAGGAAGCAGTACTTGAAGTAGTTGAGGTCGAACAGAACGCTGTCCTCGTCAAACTCGGGCTGAGGATAGCAGTTCTGCCAGTCGAGTCCGCGTGCTCCGCGTATCTGTATGTTGGGCAACTGGCGTATTGTTCGCTTCAACAGTTCCTGTTCATCAAGATTGTATCGTCCACCCGCTTCACGTCCGCCACTAACGGCATCGAAGAGCGATACAGAGCCGAGGTCGGTCTGCAGATAGCGCAGTCCGTCGTCGCTGACAGCCAACACCTGCGGCACGGGCAACTGACGTTGCTCGAAATGTTGTGCCAGATATATAAAAGCGTGATTTTCGTCGCGGCTTGTGCCAACGACGCCTATTACGGTAGAGCCGTCTTCGGCTGTAAAGCGATAGTACTGTCGGTTGCTGCCTGCACCAGCCAGGCGTTCGGCCGACTCAGGCATAGAGCCATGCCACTTATTATACAGTTCGGTCAGTTTCTCCATTGTCGTTGTTGTTATTGCTGCCTTCCGTGTCGTCGACAGAATTGTTAGTAGTGGCTTTATCGCCATTGAAATACTCGCGGTTCTTGCGATCGGCCCATACAGCCAGCAAGCTATCTGCCACATACAGAAGTATTGCCACACCAGCCGCAATGCTCAACGACTTGGTAAGGGCGTATGTTCCTCCGCAGATAATCACGAAAAGTACAATTATTTTCAGTCTCATTATATTCTGTTTCGAGTATATTTACTTTATCTTTATGTTATTGGTAACTGCAAATGTACTAATTATTTCTTGAAACAGGACTGCATACGCCACAAAAACACTATATTTTTTAAGCAATAAAGACATTGAACTTGCGTTATACTTATTGTTTATACACTATCACACACATTATTACATATACAAGTGAACACACCATTACACAAACCATCAACCAGATACACCGTCCTCGCCATGGCTGCCTGCATAGCTGTCATGGCCATAGTACTGACGGGATGCGGAGCCGACAAGAACCTGAAGCGTGCCGAGAAGTATCTTGCCATAGGCGAATACTACGACGCTGCCAACCAATTCAAGCAGGCTTACACCAAGACTCCGCCCAAGGAACGTACCCAGCGCGGACAGATTGCGCTGAAGGTAGCGCTGTGCAACGAGCGCATCAACGCATCGCAGAAGGCGGCGGCAGCCTATACCAACGCCATACGCTACAAGCAAGCCACGCCACAACACCGGTTGGCTTACGCCCGACAGCTGCAGAAAAACGGACAGTACCGTCAGGCGGAGCAGCAGTTTAAGATTGTGCTCGACTCGATGCCCGACGACATTCTGGCAAAGAACGGACTCATTTCGGCACAGAAAGCACCCACATGGAAGAAGGAAGGCTCGCGCTATAAGGTGAAGCGTATGGACATATTCAATTCGCGACGCGCCGACTACTCGCCCGTTCTCGCAGGCGACCAGCACGACCGCCTGTACTTCACATCGACCCGCAACGAGGCTCAAGGTTCAGAGTTGAGCGGCATCACTGGCACCAAAGCGGGCGACATATTCGTATCGCAGAAGGACGACCGTGGGCATTGGACAAAGCCCGAAGCCGTAGAGGGCGGACTGAACACCGACTACGACGAGGGTGCCTGTGCCCTTACGCCCGACCAAAGCACAATGTATCTGACACAATGCACCAGCAATCCCGACTATCCACGGTTTGCACAGATTGTCACCTCAGCACGTGCGGACGCTGCATGGGGCAAGGTGAACGAACTGAAACTTACTGGCGACACGCTGTCGAGCTATGCCCACCCTGCCATTTCGCCCGACGGACAATGGCTGTACTTCGTCAGCGACATGCCTGGAGGAATGGGTGGAATGGACATCTGGCGCGTGCGGTTGACATCGAACGGACTGGGTGGCGTGGAGAATCTTGGTGAACCCATAAATACTCCGGGCAACGAGATGTTTCCGACGTTCCGCCCTAACGGCGACCTTTACTTCTCAAGCGACGGCCATCCGGGCATGGGCGGACTCGACATATTCATTACCACCGTTGGCAAGGACGGCAAATACCACATACAGCATCCCGGCTATCCGCTCAACTCGCAGGCTGACGACTTCGGAATGACGTTCGAGGGTGTGCACAACCGTGGCTTCTTTGCGTCCAACCGCAACGACGGTCGTGGATGGGACCACATATATAGCTTTGAAAATCCTGAGATTATACAGAGCGTGAAGGGATGGGTGTACGAGAAGGACGGCTACGAACTGCCATCCGCATTGGTGTATATGGTGGGCAGCGATGGCACCAACGAGAAGCTTAGTGTGGCAGGCGACGGTTCGTTTGAGCGCGTACTGAACCCCAGCACCGACTATATATTCCTTGCCACATGCAAGGGTTTTCTGAATCATAAGGAAGAAATAGCGGTGGCACAACGTAGCGAGTCGCACGAATACGTGCTGCAATTCCCCCTTGCATCGATAACTGCGCCTGTGCTGATAAACAATATCTTCTACGATTTTGACAAGGCTACTCTGCGTCCAGAATCGGCTCAGGCTCTCGACACTCTCGTGAAGATACTCGAGGAGAATCCCAACGTAACCATCGAACTGTCTGCCCATTGCGACTATAAGGGTTCGGCTGCGTACAACAAAGCTCTGTCACAACGCCGAGCCGAGTCGGTGGTGCAATACTTGGTGGACAAAGGCATGGCACGCGACCGCCTTACACCCGTGGGCTATGGCAAGGAGAAGCCTAAGACCATACGTAAGAAACTCACCGAAAAATACAACTGGCTGAAGGAGGGCGACGTGCTCAGCGAGGATTTCATACAGAAACTCGACAAGGCAAAGCAGGAAATTTGCAACCAGCTCAACCGCCGTACCGAATTCTCCGTGCTTAGAACCACCTACGGACTGTTTGACAAAGAGGGCAAACCAAGCAAACAACCCGCAAAAACAAAAAAGCCTTCCTCTGCCAACAAAGGCCAGAAGGAAGACTTCTATATAAACTAAGCGTTCTTCTGCGACTCCCAGAAGTCGTACAGCATGACGCAACTCAGCACCCATACAGTGAGCACTACCATCAGTAAGGTTGTGCCCACTGTATTTGTTTGTGGCAGTAGCGAGTCTATCGACAAGCGTGACAGACAGCCGGAAGCAATCGTATGTAGACTGTCTGCAACATTGCCAAGACATCGGCGCATCACTCCCAAACCTCCACTCGCAAAGAACGACACAACACAAACCACCATCCACACTGCCGTCCATACATTATACCAGAAGCGTCCACGTGCCGGCATCTCTTCCTGCACACGCTTCATGACGCTATGCGATAACCCGTTGTCGGCTATATGCATACGCACACTGCCGGCAAAGAACCCACGCAGGAGCTCTTCGTCGACAGCACCATTATTCATTATCAAATCCTTTTCTTTTTCCATTTTGCCAGCTTTTCCGTTAGTCTGAATTCAATGATTTTTCAAATGTAGTCCTTTTGCATTCCAAAAGGACAACTTTAGCACTCCAAAAGGGCAACTTTAGCACTCCAAAAGGGGTCCTTTTGCAAGCTAAAAGGAGTCCTTTTCAAACAGCAAACAATCCGTTCGTGCAAAGCACTGTGGTTCAAGTCATTATCCATAACCATTCTGCCGCAGAAACCGCGTTAGCTTTTCCTTGCCACGAAACAGATGCGACTTGACCGTTCCCACAGCCATTCCCGTTATCTTGGCAATCTCATCGATGGGATAACCGTCGACAAGTTGCAACGTGACGCAGGTGCGCTCCTTGTCGCCCAAACGTCTTAAGGCATCGTAAACGTCAAGCTTCACGTTGCTGTCGGCATGGTCGGCACCACGTCGCGAGGCTTCTGTAGAATTGTCAACATCGTCGGTGGGACGCAGACGGCGATGAAAATCGTACAGCACATTGCAGGCTATGCGATAGAGCCAAGTAGAGAACGCTGCCTGTCCGCGAAACTTCGATATGTTGACATAAGCCTTGACGAACGTGTCCTGTGCAAGGTCGTCGCTCAACTGCACGTCTCCCAATGTCTGGTGCAAGAAGAAGCGCCTTATAGGCGACTGATATTTCACGACCAAACGGTCGAATGCCGTGTGGTCGTGAAACTCAGCCACCTGAGAGACAAGAGAGAGATCGTTGTTTTGCTTCATTTATTTTTTATCCTTGTCGCCGAAGTCTATGTCGGCAATGTCGTCATCAAAATTGTCATAATTGTCTTTTTGTTCTTCCTCCTTACGCTTGAACTTGCTGTCGTAATTGTAGCGCACCATGAACATCTGGCCCACACCGAGACACGCCACAAGCAATCCTATGCCTACAAGACTGTCGGCACCGAGAAACCATAAGAACAAAGCCAAGCCTGCACCGATTGAAACGTTGCGCACTCCACGACGCCACAGATAGTCGGGCGACTTCTTATTGAGTGGCATCTCACTTTCGCCGAGCGGCTGTCCCTGCTCCATCGCCTTCTCTGCCAAACGCACACGGTCGTTGTGGCGACGCACCAGATAGCGTATGATGAGCAATACAATGATGAGAGGCATGAAGAGAAACAGGAGTACCACACCTATCAAGAGTACGGTTATCAGTATGCCTACAAAACCCGATGTGCCAAGAAAGGCAAACCATGAGAACGGATCGGAGAATCTGCTCGGATCAAACCGGTTGCTGTCGTTTACGTCGTCGGTATCGGCAGCAGTGCTGTAATCAGCTGTGTCTAACTGTTCGGCTGTAGACGAGGTATCGGAATAAGCCTCAATGCCATTGTCGGCCTTCGTGTCGTCAACTACTGTTGTGCGCGGAGTGTGTCGGTGGCGCTGTGCCTCCATGGGCACCGTGCTGCCCAAAAGCATGATTGCTACAAGTGAGAATAATATCTTTTTCATATTCTGTAGTTTTTTCTTTTTTTAATTACAATGGTTTGACGCTATGCAGACTGAATAAGTTGCACAGCATCGCAAAAATACTACAAATTAACAAAAACACAGAAAAACCATTGGCTATATTTTCGCATCAGCAGCAAAAGAAGTAATTTTGTAGCTATAACCATATCCATATTATGACTACAATCATGCTAAACGAAAACGTCAATATAGGTTCTATCTACTGCAATGTCTTCGCCACCGAACGCCCCGAGGTGCTGCTTATACAGCCGTCGGCACGACATGAGACCAAGAACGACGGCATAAACAGAGAGGTGAAGGTGCTGGCTGCAACCGCCACTAAAGGATTTGCCATAGTATTCTTCGATACCGTGGAGTGGGCTAAGGCACTCATGCCATGGCAGGACGAGGCGGTGTCGCGCAACGAAGAGGTGGGCATGCATGCACAGGACACATTAGTTTATATAGAAGAAAGCCTTGTGCCATGGCTGCATGAGCGTTTCGGCAAACTGCCATGTATAATAGGCGGCTACTCATTGGGCGGACTGTTTGCGCTTTGGGCAGCCCGTCAGTCAGCTGCCTTCTGCGCTGTAGCAGCAGCATCGCCTTCGTTATGGATAAAGGGATGGGCTGACTTTGCAGACAACCGTAGCCTCAACGCACGATTGGCTTACATCAGTCTGGGCGATTGCGAGGAGCATTGCCGCAACCAACGTATGGCTCGCATAGGCGACTGCGTGCGCCATGAACACCTCACGCTTACCGGACAGATAGGAACAACCGCCACTACACTCGAATGGAACAACGGAGGACATTTTGGCGAAGAGGCAGAACGTACGGCTAAGGCATTCGCATGGTGTATCAATAACATTTGATTATAAATCCAAGAATATGGTTAAGCCAGAACATGAGATAATACAATCAGAAGAATAAGAACCAAACAATAGGAGGCTATGGCGTCCCCACCATAGCCTGAGCAAGCCAAAGTACAAGTCGTTACAAATAAAAAAATACGCCTGTCTACTGCTCAGGCTACGGCGAGGACGCCATAGCCTCCTACAAGAAAAAAATCCGCTGAAGTCACAAAACTGCGTCTTCAGCGGATTTTAATTTTATGCTCTACCCTGCCATTTCAATCAGCAGTGCAGGCAGATATGTATTAGTCGGCAATAGTCTGCTTCTTCTTGGCATTCTCCATCTTCTTGAGAATGTCGGCAGGGATAGCCTTCTTGTTAACAAGGTAGTCCATAGTGTTGGCTACAATGTAGTTCTTGGTCATGTACCAGATGCCCTTGTACTTGCCAGTCTCACCCCAAGAGTTCTTCACCATATAGTATTCCTTGCCATACTGGTCCTTTGCGATACCATAGATAAGCATACCGTGGTCGTCGGTAAGTTCCCAGTTGTCGAAACGCTTCTGGCGCTGCTCAGCTGTAGGAGCAAGTTCAGGAACCTTGCAACCGAGTGAGTCGATGAGGCTGATGCGCTTGCCCGGAGACAGCTTAAGCCAATGAGCCATATCGCTACCAGCCATGCTCTCCATAGCCTTGTTGTCGTAGAAGTAAGCCAGGCCGTCGCGTGTGAAGCCTTCTTCGCTAACGTCGCCACCCCAAGCTACTGTATAACCGGTCTTAACGGCATTCTCGATGATGCGAGCCATATCCTCTACAGGAAGGTTCCATGACAATGGGTTGCGCCAGTTGTCCTGCACTTCTACCGGATACTGAGTGTAGTAAGGCTTGTGAGAGAAGCTTGTGATTGATACATAGTCGTTGAAGTTGAGGCCGAGGCTTGCAGCAAACGACTTCGGAGTATACTCCTTGCCATTGTAAGTGAACTTCTCAGGGCACTTGCCGAGGTAAGCGTCGAGGATGCTCTGGAGTCCTTCCTTCCACTGACCAGAAATCTTCTTTGCCTTGTTCTTTGAGATAGCGGCTACATACGGCTCAAGCATTGAGAAGAACTCGTTGAAGTTGTAGAGCGAGTCGCCAGTCAATGAGCCTGGGAAAGGCATTGCATTATCAGGACAGATACCATAGTTCTTGAGTATATAAAGAACGTCGTAAGCAGAGCCACCCTGCGCAAACTGGCAGTCGCCATGCAAACGTACCACCTGAACGGCACGATCCATGTAGTTCTTGTTGGCTACGAACGACTCGCAGAGGTCGTAAGTCTTGCCTGTAGCCTTGAGGATTTCGGCCTCGAAGAACGAAAGAGTTGAATAGTCCCAACATGTACCGCTACGGTTCTGGTTCTTGATACTGGTGATAGGATTGGCCTTGATAGTCGTGAAGACCGGCTTGTTGCTCTGTGCAGCATCCTTCTTAGTGTCTGCACTGGCACCCACTGCTACGAGAGCGAGAAGGGCGAGAGTAAAGATTTTCTTCATTTCTCGGAATTGTTTGGTTTTATTATTGTTATTTTACAGTATTGATTTTACACCTTATTATATATAGGGTTCCGGACCTTATACTATTTGGTCCGGACCTTATAATAATTTGTACGGCACCTTATATTATTTGTTCAGCACGTTATTATTATTTGTTCTGTGCCATGAACTCTTCTACATCCTTGGGATGATAAGGTATGCGGTGCTCGCCAAGGAATCGGCATCCGTCCTTGGTGATGAGTATATCGTCCTCAATACGTATGCCTCCGAAGTCCTTGTACGCCTCTATCTTGTCGAAGTTGAGGAATTCGGCACAGTGTCCTGAAGCCTTCCAGTCGTCGATAAGTGCCGGAATGAAGTAGATACCGGGTTCGTCTGTTACGACGAAACCTTCCTCAAGGCGGCGTCCCATACGCAGACAATTGGTGCCAAACTGGTCGAGACGCTGACGAGTTTCGTCGTCGAAGCCTACGTTTATTTGGTCGAGATTCTCCATGTCGTGCACATCCATACCCATCATGTGACCGAGTCCATGAGGCAGGAACATGGCGTGAGCACCTGCAGCAACCGCTTCTTCTGTATCGCCCTTCATCAGTCCGAGTTCCTTCAAGCGATCGGTCATGAGGCGGCACACCGAGAAGTGTACGTCCATATACTTCACACCGGGTTTGGCTACGTCGAGTACGTGGTCGTGACAAGCCTCAACGATGCTGTAGATTTCAAGCTGACGCTGTGAGAACTTGCCGTTGACGGGGAATGTACGTGTATGATCAGAGCAATAGTTGTTGATAGTTTCACCACCACAGTCGCACAATACGAGTCGACCGCTTTCGAGTTCTGCCATCGACGGACTTCCGTGCATGATCTCGCCATGCTGGCTGAATATGGTAGGGAAGCTTACCATTGCGCCATAAGAATTGGCTGTGCCGTCAACATGTCCTGCAACATACTTCTCGGTGAGTCCCGGCTTGGTCATGCGCATAGCCGTAGTGTGCATCTTATAGCCAATCACCGAGGCACGCTCCAGCTCTTCTATCTCCTGAGCCTCCTTCGTTGAGCGCATCTTTACGACAGCCTTGATGAGCTCCATGCTGGCTGCTTCCTTCTGCTGAACGGGATGAACGCCGAGCAGATCGAATATCTGTATCTTGATGTCGTGACGGTAAGGCGGCAGGAAGTGGATGCGGCGCTTCTGGCGCATAGCATCGTTGCAGATGGTCTTGAGGCTCTTCATGGGCGCGGTATTCTTCACGCCGACGCTCTCAGCCATATCGTGCACACTGTTAACACTGCCATACCACACAATGTCTTCTATGTCGATGTCGTTGCCAACAAGCGTCTCGATGTCGTTGTCGATGTCAATGACACCTACAAGTCCGTCACGGTTCAATCCGAAATAATACAGGAACGAAGAGTCCTGACGGAACGGATAATAGCCATTGGCTGGGAAATTACACGGCGACTCGTTATTGCCAAACAGTATTATAATGCCACTCTTTACAAGCTCCTTAAGCTTGGCGCGGCGGTTCACGTAGGTTGCCTTGTCAAACATAATTATACAATTAGGTTACAAATATGATAATAATGCATTGCAAAGTTAATAAATTCGAAAGAATAACCAAAACGCAACAGGCTTTTTATGTTTTATTATGAGATAAAGATACTGATATAACAGCATTTCGGATTAAATTTACATATTGTCATTTTTTGCGACAAACATATTGGCAATATGGCATAAATTGACTACTTTTGCAGACGAAAAACATCAACGAAAGGGACATTATGACTATTGACAGTAATACAGGGCTGGTGCTCGAGGGCGGAGGCATGCGAGGTGTTTTCACAAGTGGCGTGCTCGACGGTTTTATGAAACACAACCTTTACTTCAAACATGTAGTGGCAGTTTCGGCAGGTGCGTGCAACGGTCTGTCGTATATGAGCCACCAGCCGCGACGTGCCCGCGTGTCAAACATCGACTATCTGGCACGTTATGACTATATCGGCATGCGCCATCTCGTCACGCAAGGTTGCATAGTTGACGCCAAACTGCTGTACGACAAGTTTCCTAACCAGTATATCCCTTACGACTACGACACCTTCTTCGGCAGCGACGCCACCTTCGAGATGGTCACTACCAACTGCCTTACGGGCCGTGCCGAATATCTGCAGGAGCATCATGACCGCCAACGTCTTACTGACATAGCCCACGCTTCAAGCTCGCTGCCATTCGTATGCAAAATTGTCAACGTTGACGGAACGCCTATGCTCGACGGCGGCATTGTCGATTCGATACCCGTGATGCACTCCATTGAGACGGGACACAGCAAGAACGTACTCGTACTGACACGCAACCGTGGCTATCGACCATCTGGACGCGACCACAAGATTCCACATTTTATATATAAGAAGTACCCACGTCTGCGCGTAGCTTTGAGCCGAAGGATTGAGGCTTATCGTCAACAGCTTGAACTGGTGGAACGACTTGAAGACGAAGGAAAGATTATTTGCATACGCCCCGAACGACCGATGGAGGTGACACGAATGGAAAAAGACACCGCCAAACTCGAACGCCTGTACGAAGAAGGCTTTGCATTGGGCGAACGGTTCAGCATTGAGCATAAGGGAGAACTTATATAAGGCTCACCAACTTTTATATTGAATATAAATGCCATTTTATAT
>JAIJMN010000050.1:0-13590 GCA_022735715.1 Prevotella sp. | reverse complement strand
GAGGTGATGTGGTATGCTACTCAGGCTCGCGACGCTTATCCTTACTATCAGCATACTGCTATCGGCTATAACTATCGTATGAGTAATGTGTGTGCTGGTATTGGTCGCGGTCAGATGAGTGTGCTTGATGACCATATCGCTCATCACAAGCATGTGCAGAAGTTGTATGAGGAGTTGTTGAATGACGTTCCTGGTGTGCATATTCATAAGCAGCCTGAGGACAAGCGTTACGATGCCAACTTCTGGCTTTGTGCTGCCACATTGGATAAGGATGTGAAGATTCAAGGACAGGAGAACGCATACAAGGAAGTTATCAAGACTGCCGTAGGTGGTGCTGCCGGTGTGATACATGCTGTTGACTCGGCTACTACTGATTGTCAGCCTAATGAGAATGTTGAGGCTTTGCGTGTGTTTATGCTATCGAAGAAGGTGGAGTGTCGTCCGGTGTGGAAGCCTATGCATAAGCAGCCGGTATATGAGGGTGCTCCTGTTTATACCAATGGGGTAGAGGAGAAACTGTTTAAGGTTGGCTTCTGTCTGCCTGCTGGTCCGTATGTGACAGATGATGATGTGAGATACATTGTAGAGTGTATCAAGGAAGCTATTGTTGGATAAAGGCTGGTGTTTCTTATCTTGGAACACGAATTATCATTAATTATCCATGATTTTATCCACGAATTAAATATATGGATAGTTTATGGAAATTCGTGTTCCTTGAAATAAATAATGGTATCATTAAAAATAATGAAACTTTACGATTACCAACTTGATATGATGAGACGGATTGATGAGGCTTTTAAGTCGCATCAGTCAGTCATGGTACAGATGCCTACTGGAACAGGAAAAACTGTGCTCCTGGCGGAGCAAGTGAAGAGTGAAGAACGAAAAGTGAAAAATCCATGTGTGTGGATTGTGGTGCATAGAAGGGAACTGGTGAAACAGATTGAAGAGACACTCGCAAAGCAATTGGATTCTTCACTCTTCGTTCTTCACTCTTCACTTAAACTGCGGGTTTTCTCTATACAGTGGTTGTCGAGACACTATCATGAGTTGGAGGAAAGACCATCACTTATCGTGATAGATGAGGCACATCATGCATTGGCAAAGACCTATGCTGAGATGATGAATGGCTATCCAGAGGCAAGGAAACTTGGAGTGACAGCCACCCCTTGCCGACTCAACAAGCGAGGCTTCACCGATTTGTTTGAAGTTCTGCTTACTTCCCAATCCATTTCCAACTTTATCAAGGACGGTTATCTGTCAGACTTCGACTATGTGTCGCTCAATCCGAGCAGTGAAGACCAGAAGAAGATTGACAGTATGTCAAAACGAGCCACTGATGGAGACAATAGTATTGCAGAGATGCAGGAGGTGATGGACTGCAAACCATCCATTGGGCGGTTGTATCAGACCATCAACGACTTTGCTGCAGGAAAGAAAGGCATCGTATATGCCATCAATATAGAACATGCAGAGCATATTGCGGAATATTATCGGGAACGGGGACTGAACGCGGTGGCAATTAGCAGCAAGACTCCTGCGGAGGAACGAAAAGCCATAATCGAAAGGTTTAAGAACACGAATTGCTCTTTGAATGACACGAATGTATCTTTTAAGGTCACGAATTACCATGAATTCAATACTCAACATTCTTGCTCAGGCAAGCGTCTCTATGAGCCGAGCGCAACATTCCAAAAACCGATTCGGATTTTGGTTAACGTGGATTTGTTCGGCGAGGGGTTTGACTGTCCCGATGTTGAGTTTATACAGTTGGCAAGACCTACACTGTCGCTTGCCAAATACTTACAGATGGTGGGACGAGGACTGCGTGTGGCAAAGAACAAGGAGTGCTGCATAATATTAGATAATGTGGGACTGTATCGACTATTCGGCTTGCCAAACGCGGAACGTGATTGGAAAGCGATGTTCTTGGGGCAGCAGACAGGAAAAGGTGTGGCAGACATGGCAAGAGATTGGGCTTTGAGAGTATGCAACTTTTCTGAAAATAGCCAAGTAAAGAGAAATGTTGTTTGCAATAGAGACATGGTGATCATCACACGGCATGACATGCCATGCATCGCAGAACAAATAGACATACTGCTTGACGAATTTGGCAAGGCACAAAACTTTAAGCACGAAAAGCATGGACTGCTTGGCGAGCATACTTATATCAGAACCAGTGGAAATCATGGGGTATACCACATTTTGGGTATGGAGCGTTTGGGTTGGAAACTGATGTATGACTTGCAGACTATACCACGTAAGTATTACCTGTTGAACAATGAAAGCGGACAGATTAAATATGTTGGGAGATGTAATATTTGGAGCGATGAGGACAATGTGGACTTAAAAGAGATTGAATCTATAGAACGCTCTGAGAATAACATAGCAAAGGTGAAATTCAGAGGTGACGACAACTACACATGGATTAACCTATACACTATGCAGGAATTTGATGTGAGCCCTACGGTTGTAAATCGTGGAAATTTGGAATTTCTAAGGATAGGAGATGAATTGTTCTCATATAAAAACAGACAGATTGCAGGAATTCCATTGACTGAGCAGGAAATACGATTGTATGCATCTCCGATGGATAATGTAGAACAGTTCCAACATCACGGATTTGTCATGTTTCATTCACGCAAGAAGATAGATCGCGAACTCCCCTGGGAGGATTTGATGAACGGTATACGGTTTGCCAAGCAGCCAAGGGTGGAAACTTATGGCTTTCTTGAATTCAGTACCACAGACGGAGTAAGGCTTTATCCGAGAGTTCAGACACGATTGATGGATAGCGACAGCTTTGTACTTCCCGAAGCATTGACACATGGTATTGATGACGGCCTTCGTTTTCGAAACTTCTATATACCTCCATCTGACACTCCAAGATTGTATGTGTTCAAAGAGAAGATGGATAACATGACTCTTTTCAAGGACGAGGACTGTTCCTTTTATGTAAGGTATGGGCTTGAGCCTAAATTAACACCTATATCATTGGATGAATGGAGTGCTGAAAAGCGGAAATGGAAACGTATGGTTGCCGATTTTGAAAAGCGGGCGGAAGAGAGAGAAAAGACAGGTGTGTTTAAGTATCAGCTTCAAGCCAAAGTAACCAGCTATAAGTTAACCGATTATAATGAACCGAGCGACATACGCATCACACGCAACGGAAAAGCCTACAACACTTTCTGTTTTGACATTCGCTTTGGCAAATGGAAATCGACAGGCTCATATACAGCGTTTTCAAAACAGGCATATGGCATACGTGTGGTAAGGAACTGGGAGGGGAAGTACCTGTTGCGCACACTATTCTTTGAAAAATTCAGCAAAGAGGAAGATCCTAAATTTGACTTCGCAGAACTCTTGGACGAGGCATACTTGCACATAATAGATAATGGACGTGAGTATTTTGTAGACCTTGAAAGCAATATGTGCTTTGACAAAATACCGGAGATGATAAAGATTGGTTTTATGACATTCCAAAAGGATGGTGACATGTATTTTCCGTTCAACTATCGTTTTAATGCAAGCCGGCCGTTCAGGCGTGGCGAGATAATCGGTGGTGACGACATTTGCTTTATCGGGAAACACATTGTGGCGTTAAAAGGCAACTCATCAGTCTATTACATACGCCGCCGTTATATAGACGGAAAGCGGTTTGTTGTCGGCAAGACAAAGCAAGAAAGCATAAGCGAGACATTATATGACCTGTATTATGACGGGAAAAATCCTGCAGAAATAAAAGCAAGAGAAACAAACGTCGTGTAATTATTCTATACGCGAGAATAAGTTTTCGTCCACCATTTTCTCAAATGTCTCTTTGGGCATAGCTCCCATCTGCATTGTGGGCTTGCCTTTGGCGGGGATGAATAGGAACGTAGGAATGCTCTGGATGCCAAACATTTGAGCCAGTTCCTGCTCCTTTTCGATGTCAACCTTGTAGAAGTCTACCTTGCCGGCATACGCCTTGGCTGTCTCCTCTACAATAGGTGCCATCATCTTGCATGGTCCGCACCATGTGGTGTAGAAGTCGATTACAGCAGGGCGCTCTCCTTCAAACACCCATTCTGTCTGGTGGATTGTGTAGTCCATAATCTTCAGGCGGAAGTCGGCTGTTGAAAGATAGGTCACGTTGCCTTCGGCAGATGCTTTGGCTGTATCGTCAGTTTTTGATACAGTCTGTATCTGTGATTTGTTCTCGGTCTTTTTGTTGTGTGTACAGGCCGAGAACGTTATGACTGACGTTAAGAGAATAAAAAGTGAAGTCTTTATTTGCATATTACATATTGTTTTTATTGATTACAGATCCTTTACGAGAATCTCTCTCTGTTTGTTAAGATAATTCGAACGGTTGGCATAAGCTTTCTTCCATACTGGTGAAGCCAACTTGCGCATATCGATGTTCAAAGCCCACTTTCCGTTGGCTTCAAGTCGGTCGATAAGAGTGCCTACAGTCAGGCGGGTCAGACATATTGCCGGTTGGTAATATGTAGTCTCGCCCTTGTCGCCACTTGATATTTCGGTAATGATGTTTATCTGTGTCAGTTCGTACAGCAGTTCGTTCACTATGCGGATAGGTATGCCGGTACGTAGCTTCAGGTCGAGTGCCGAGTAGGGCTTGCCTCCTTCGACGAATTGCTTGCATATCTGATTGGTCAGTATCAGACACAGCAAGGTCTTGTAGCGATAGCTCAAGTCCTCAGCCTTTGTGCGGAAAGAGAAGTCTTCCATGTTCTGGCTTGCATAGCACAGCTCGGCACCGAACAGGCATATAAGCCATGAAATCTGCACCCAAAGCATGAATAAAGGTAAGGCGGCGAACGATCCGTAAATGGCGTTGTACGAACTCACCCATATCTGGGAGTGGATGTAGAATATCTGCAATCCCTGCATAGCCACACCGGCAAGTACGCCAGGTGCAATGGCGCATGTCAGCTTCACCTTGGTATTGGGCATGAAAACGTATAGTGCTATGAAGACGCTCGACATAAGCACATAGGGCATGAGCTGCAGGATGAACTGTGTGAGCGGACCTATGAGCATAGTGTTCTCTATCTGCTTGAATATCGTGGCAAAGAAGATGCTCACACCCGACGTTATTACGATGGTTATAGGCACCAATAGAAACATCGACGTGTAGTCGGTAATGGTACGGAATACGCTGCGTTGCTTCTTTATCTGCCAGATGTTGTTGAACGTCTGCTCTATATTGCTGATAAGCATCAGCACCGTGAAGAACATGAATATAAGACCTATACCCAAGAACAGTCCGCTCTTTGTATGGATAAGGTAAGAGTTGACGAATCCTATTATAGTTTCGGCAGCTTGCGGCTGACTTGAGAAGGAGTCGCGAAACCATTCTTCTATATACTTATTGTATCCGAATCCACGGGCTATGGCAAACACTACGGCCAATATCGGCACAATTGCCAGCAAGGTGGAGTAGGTGAGTGCTGCGGCTGCACTCGTTATGCGTTTTGCCGTTGTGAACTCAATTGCAAGAATAAGCCTCTTGACAATTGAGAGCATATAATATTTGGATGGTGATACACTTTCACGATTAATGCCCCAGATGTCAATGCTTATAAACCTTTGTATCTTCTTTATTTTGTCTTTTGTAAGCATGTCGGTTGCTGTTTTAGTATGAATTGGTCTGCAAATTTAATGTTTATTTCGCAATATTTCCGCTAAAAATCCTAAATACATTTTGTTGTCTCGTAATTAATTGATAATTTTGGCATAGAATAACAGTAAATTGAATTAAAGTGAAAAAATCTATATACTTATTTGTGCTATTGTCTGTCTTTTCAGTAGGATCTTTTGCGCAAAAAATTACCTTAGGATCGTGCATTACTCATGATGGTGGACAGTATAAGGGACAAATGCAGGCTGGAAAACCGCAAGGCAAGGGCAGTACTGTCTTTAAGAATGGCGACATATTTGAAGGCGAATATGTCAAAGGCAAACGCCAGGGACAAGGCATCTATACTTTTTCAGATGGCGAGAAATACGAAGGCGAGTGGTTTCAAGACCAGCAGCATGGCTTTGGCACTTTCTGGTTTATGAACAACAACCGCTATAAGGGTATGTGGTATCGTGATTATCAGCATGGTCATGGTGTGATGTACTATTATAATGGTGACATTTACGACGGCAACTGGCAGAAGGACAAACGCCAGGGCAAGGGAAAATATACATTTGCAAGTGGCGCTTATTATGATGGTAACTGGAATAACGACCAGAAGTCGGGCAAAGGATTCTTTGCATGGAATGACGGTACTACTTACGATGGTATGTGGCTCAACAACCAGCGTTCGGGCAAGGGCACTAACAAGTATGCTGATGGCGATGTGTATACAGGCGATTGGGCCAATGACATACAGAACGGCAAGGGCGTATACCGCTTTCAGAACGGAGACGTTTATGAGGGCGATTATGTCCAGGGTGAGCGTACAGGCGAAGGCATATTCAAGTATAAAAACGGTGACAAATATACTGGCCATTTCAATGAAGGTGGCAAGGATGGTATGGGCACCTTCCTTTGGAAGAATGGCGACATGTATGTAGGTATGTGGAAGAACGACCGCCAGAACGGACATGGCAAACTTGTCAAGAAGAACGGAGATGTCTTTGAAGGCGAATTCAAGGACGGCAAGGTGAACGGTCAGGTCATAATACACTTCTCTGACGGTTCTAAGTTCAAGGGCATGTATAAGGACGGACGTCGCAATGGCGCAGCCATTGAAGAAGATAAAGACGGCAAACGTTTTGAAGGCTCATACGTCAACGGCCGAAGAGACGGAAATTTTGTAGAGAAAGACCGAAATGGACAGATACTTAAACGAGGCCATTATGAAAATGGCAAACGATTTGAAGATTAACTAACGTACTAATTTTATAGCTATGGCATTAAAATCAAAAAAGACACAGACTAAAAACTCCGAGTCCAAAGTTAAACATATTGGATTGGTTAAGAATGATGCTTATCTTGAGCCTTACGAGGAGGCTATCAAGGGACGTCACGACCATGCTCTGTGGAAACTCAACTCTCTGACTAATAATGGAAAGACAAAACTTACGGATTTTGCTAACGGACATAAATACTATGGCCTGCACAAGGCAAAGCGTGGATGGGTGTTCCGTGAATGGGCTCCTAACGCTACTGCAATATATCTGGTAGGCGACTTCAATGGCTGGACTGAGAGCGAGCGTTATAGCGCTAAGCGTATTGACGAGGCTGGCAATTGGGAGCTGAAACTCTCAGAAAAGGCAGTAAAGCATGGTGATCTGTTCAAGATGCATGTATATTGGGACGGCGGAATGGGCGAACGTATTCCGGCTTGGGCTACTCGTGTGGTTCAGGATGAGGAGACAAAGATATTCTCTGCACAGGTTTGGAACCCCGAACCTTATGAATGGAAGAAGACAAAGTTCAAACCCAACAAGTCGCCGCTGCTCATCTACGAGTGCCATATCGGAATGGCTCAGGATGCCGAAAAGGTAGGTACATACAATGAGTTCCGTGAGAATGTGTTGCCACGAATCAAGAAAGACGGATACAACTGTATCCAGATTATGGCAATTCAGGAGCATCCGTATTACGGTTCGTTCGGATATCATGTGAGCAGCTTCTTTGCCGCTTCTTCACGTTTCGGTACTCCCGAGGACCTGAAGGCTCTTATCGACCAGGCTCATAAGGACGGCATCGCCGTTATCATGGATATTGTACATTCACATGCTGTGAAAAACGAGATAGAGGGATTGGGAAATCTTGCAGGCGACCCCAACCAGTATTTCTATCCGGGCGAAAAGCATGAGCATCCGGCTTGGGACTCATTGTGCTTTGATTATGGCAAGGATGAGGTGATACACTTCCTGTTCTCTAACTGCAAGTATTGGCTTGAGGAATTCCATTTCGACGGATTCCGCTTCGATGGCGTTACCTCTATGCTTTATTATAGCCACGGCCTTGGTGAGGCGTTCTGCAACTATGGCGATTATTTCAACGGACATCAGGACGACAATGCCATCTGCTATCTGACACTTGCCAACCTTCTTATACACGAGGTTAATCCTAATGCTATAACCATTGCTGAGGAGGTAAGCGGTATGCCGGGCCTTGCGGCCAAGTTTACCGATGGCGGCTATGGCTTCGACTATCGTATGGCTATGAATATCCCTGATTATTGGATCAAGACAATCAAGGAACTTCCTGATGAGGCTTGGAAGCCAAGTTCTATATTCTGGGAGGTGACCAACCGTCGTTCAGACGAGCGTACTATAAGCTATTGCGAAAGTCACGACCAGGCTCTTGTTGGTGACAAGACCATTATCTTCCGCCTTATTGATGCCGATATGTACTGGCACTTCCGCAAAGGCGACGAGAACGACCGCGCCAATAGAGGTATTGCCCTGCATAAGATGATACGTCTCGTTACGGCATCTACTATCAATGGTGGCTATCTCAACTTTATGGGTAATGAGTTCGGCCATCCCGAATGGATTGACTTCCCGCGTGAGGGCAACGGATGGAGTTATAAGTATGCACGTCGCCAGTGGAATCTTGTAGACAACCCTGAACTCGACTATCACTATCTTGGCGATTTTGACAAGGCTATGCTCGCTACACTTAAGCTTGAGAAGAACTTCCAGAACAAGCCGGTAGTGGAGATATGGCACAACGATTCCGATCAGATTCTTGCTTATATGCGTGGCGATTTGGTGTTCGTATTCAACTTCAGTCCTACACAGTCGTTTGTCGACTATGGATTCCTTGTTCCTACCGGATCGTACGACGTCGTATTGAATACCGATTCGAAGGACTTCGGAGGCAATGGCCTTGCTGATGATACGATTACGCATCTCACCAATTATGATCCATTGTATATGAACGACCGTAAGGAATGGCTTAAGCTTTATATTCCTGCACGTTCGGCTGTAGTATTAAAAAGAAATTAATGAATAGGGTAAAGTATAGTCAGGATACGTTGACACACGTGTTGTGTACATTTGTCTTCGCATTATTCTCGTTTTTCTACCTGTATTATTATCAGGCAGATTTGATGACGATTATGCAGCACGTGTTGTCAGAAGGACAAACCCATTACAATCACTTTGTAGGAGCGGTACTAATTACTATAGTAATGCTCCTCATTCAAGTTGGTATCGTCCGTTTGTTTCAGCGCATGCGGTTGGCATGGGCTTTCACGTTCGTTCCCTCAGCATTGTTGCTTGCCATGATTACTGACGTACGTCAGTCGGCTTCTGCTGCAAATGGCTTTATAGAGTTTGGCTGGGGAGAATACGTACTGCCTTTGTGTCTTATTATGTTCTTTGTCGTTGTTTGGGGATTGAATACATTTGGTTTGGCAGAAAAGTATAATCTGGATTTCAAGAACCCGACACGTCAATGGTGGGTAAGCCTTACCGTCATTTTGCTTTTGATGCTCTTTGTTTGTGGTTGGGGCAATTCTGACAGAGTGCTGCATGACCGTTTGCATGTAGAGCAATGCTTGGCAGACAATAATGTAGATGAGGCTTTACGCACTTTGCAACTGCATTCTGATGCTGACGAAAATCTTACTATGCTTACAGCTTACGCTCTTTCGCGTAAAGGACAATTGCCTGAAAGATTGTTCGAGTTTCCTTTGAAGGGAGGCTCAGCTTCGCTAATGCCAAATGGCAGTAACGTAGGATTTGGATTGATTGCCGATACCACATTCTATGCATATCTTGGCAACTCCTATCTGCAACGTATGTCTACCATGCATTATCTTGACTACCAGCGCAGGCACAAGCGTCTCAATCGTCGCACTATCGATTATCAGTTGTGTGCCTATCTTATGGACAAGAAGCTGGATGCCTTTGCACATGACATCACCAAATATTATGAGGTGAACGACTCAGTACAGTTGCCCAAACATTACAAGGAGGCTTTGATACTCTACACTCATTCTCATTCCAATCCGTGTGTAGTTCTGCATGACAATGTGTTGGATGCTGATTTTGAGGATATGCAGAAGCTTGAGAAGTCGATTGCTGATGCCCGTGAGCGACAGACGGCATTGCGCGATACGTATGGCAATACATACTGGTATTATTATATGTATTGAATATAATAATGTGTATTATTAATAATGTGTACTGTTTGTACACAAACAAAACAAGCGGTTCAGAATCTGAATGACAATAATCATCCGGTTCTGAACCGCTTGTTTTTTATTACACTAAATATGTCAAGACTGTACAGTCGTTGACCTTATATACTAATGTTTTTGTTTCTCCACTCAAAGCGTTCTGGCAAATGATGTTGCCGTTGTCTATGCTGTTGCTTGTAATCTGCTCAATCTTGATGTCTTGTAGTGCCAGATGTTCGTCCGAATAGTATTTGTACATCGTTTCCTTGGCGCACCAGAACAATAGCAGGATACATGCCTTGTTAATTCGGGCATCGCTTGAGACATTAATCTTGCCGTAAAGAGTTTGGCTGTAGTCACGTTCGTCTGCACGCATAAACTTATCCTCAATCTTGCATATTCTGTCGCTAATATATTCTATGTCGACAGCTACACGGTTTCGTATGGATAGTATTATACTTGCGTAGTTCTTGGTGTGACTGATGCCTATCTCCATATCAGAATGTCTGAGTATAGGCCTGCCAGAGTCTTCGTGGTCGATAATCCAACCGCCTCTATCGAGCATTTCGTTAAGTAACGCATATACCGCAGCCGTTTCTTTCTGACGATTGTTGCACATCGTCCTTGCTCGGTTGTACACTTCAGGCGGACATACGTCCTCTATGTGTGTACAGGCGTCAAACTGCCATGTTCCCAGCTGCGTATATTCGTCAATTCTCTCAATATATAATAGAGGCATAATTTATAATGGAGGCATTATTTACAGAACTTGTAAAACCCAGTATCTCTCAAGAGATTACTTCTCCTGAAGGTCTTCCTTCTTCTTCTCGTGTATAGTTACTTTTATTCTGCTTATACGGCGTTCTTCAATACCTACGATTTCGAATGTGTAGTTCTTGAAGTCTATCTTCTCGTGAATGCTAAGGAAGTCGCCCTTAATCTCCAGCAGCAATCCAGCAAGCGTATCGGCATCGCCTTCCACGTCAGCAAATTCCTCGTCGTTGATGTTTAGGGTCTTGCAGAAGTCGCTCAGCAGAGTCTTGCCTTCGAATATGTACGTGTTGTAGTTCAGCTTGCTGTACAGCTTGCTTTCCTCGTCATACTCGTCGTTGATTTCTCCAACAATCTCTTCGAGAATGTCTTCCAATGTGACGAGTCCGCTTGTGCCGCCAAACTCATCAACTACAATAGCGATGTGTATCTTATTCTCCTGGAATTCGCGCATCAGGTCGTCAATCTTCTTTGTCTCAGGCACAAAGTAGGGTGGGCGCATCAGGCTTTGCCAACGGAAGCTTGCAGGCTTAGACAGATGAGGTAACAAGTCTTTGATGTACAGTATACCACGGATATTGTCGCCATTCTCCTGATATACCGGAATGCGGCTGTAGTTGTTCTCGACAATACAGTTCAATACTTCTGTATAGTTCGACTTTATGTCCAGTCCCACGATGTCCTGACGGCTTGTCATCACCTCCTTGGCTGTTTCGTCACCAAATCGTATTATGCCCTTAAGCATGCTTTGCTCGTCCTTGATATCGTTCTTGTCGGTAAGCTCCAGGGCATGTTCCAAATCGTCAACACTCAATACGTGTTTCTCCTTCTGCACCACTTTCTCGGCAATAACGCCACTACGCAGAAGTATGTTTTCTATAGGCCAGAACAACTTTCTGCATAAGCATACACCCTTTACGGCTTTTCTGCAGAAGTTGAGCGGATCCTGACGGCTGTACACCTTAGGCATAATCTCGCCGAAGAGCAGAAGCAGGAAGGTCAACATTACGGTAAGCGACAGGAATTGTAGCCAATAAGCTTTCTCTCCGAAATGAACGATATTGCCGAATATATAGTTGCACAGCATGATTATCGTCACGTTAACGAAGTTGTTGGTAATAAGGATTGTTGCCAGCGTGCGCTCACTATCCTCACGCAACTTCAGGATGCTGTTGTCGCTTGATGATTTTTGTGCATTCAGTTCAGCCAGGTCAGATGGTGACAGACTGAAGAAAGCTATTTCCGAACCACTTGCAAATGCCGACATAGCCATAAGCATCATAGTCAGTATAATGCAGATTATTACGCCCGTAGTAGGAGCAACGAGGTAAACGTCCGAGAGTGAATCAGAAATGAATTTTAAGTATGTTTCCACAATTGTTATGTATATTTAGAATGGTAACGTGTCGTTGTCCACGTCATCTTTTATTTTAGTACGTGTGTTGTCTTGTGCTTGATTGTTCTGTACCGTTGTCGAAGCTTGCTTAGGCGTAAGCAATTCCATATTGTCGGCATATATTTCGGCTATGAATCTGCGTTGACCCTTCTTGTCGTCGTAGTATCTGTAGCGTATTCTGCCTTCAATATACAGTTTGTCGCCTTTGTGAACGTATCTTTCAGCTATCTTTGCCAGTTCTCTCCACATTACTATATTATGCCAGTCGGTACGGTCGGGTACACGTGTGCCGTTAGGCAACATATAGCCTCTTTCGGTTGTAGCCAAAGGAAATTGAGCTACAGCCTGGTCGGCATCATA
Source organism: Prevotella sp. (assembly GCA_022735715.1). Lineage (GTDB taxonomy): Bacteria > Bacteroidota > Bacteroidia > Bacteroidales > Bacteroidaceae > Prevotella. The sequence goes on along the minus strand of JAIJMN010000050.1, from coordinate 927 downwards.
ATATTTCACATCGGGCTCTTTACCGACGTTTCCTATAAGCATTACTTTGTTCATAATAGTCAGATTTTGTTGTTATAGGATAAACCAAACATAGGATGCCGTGTTTTAAGCGACATCCTATGACGTGAGTAATCAGTATGTTTTATTTCCACATACCAAGATATTTGTAGTGGAAGTTCTTTCCTTTAGCCGAAGGGAATTGTGATCGGTTGTCCACACGGTCGCGCAGATGTTCTACGATGCGGTTGTAGCAGTCTTGTCCCGAATTGGCTTTGCATCTTACTACAAAGTGTGTATCGCGATATTCGTGCTTGCCGGTAGCTGGAATCAATACGACGCGCTTGAAGTCCAGTTCGCCTTCATACCATCCCGGACGTTCTTCGTTAAGGCGTGAAGCCACAACCGAAGCCATATCATGCTTTTCGGCTGCCGCACTATTCTGTGGTACGGGATGCAGAGCCTTCTTCTGCTTGAAGTCAAGCATAGTGGCTGCCGTTGTCTTTATTATGATAAAGTAGACGCGTGGTCTGATCTTGTATCTTTTGGGATAGTAAACATCGCTGTTGGCGTATTCTCTTACATCAGCTTCAAGGTTTGCATTCATTCCTATTTCCTGGATTGAACGCAAGAAATCCAATGCATCGTCAACGTTAGTTACCAACGTCTCCTTGTCAAAATATCTTAAGTATAAGTTCATTGAATTCTGTTTTGTTCTTCAAAAATACTGATTTAAAATCTTTTAAAAGAAGAGCGGCAAACGAGACTTGAACTCGCGACCCCAACCTTGGCAAGGTTGTGCTCTACCAACTGAGCTATTGCCGCAAAATAAGAATTTTCTTTGTGAAGAGGAGGAGACTCGAACTCCCACGACACAATTGTCACTACCCCCTCAAAGTAGCGCGTCTACCAATTCCGCCACCTCTCCAA
>JAIJMN010000314.1:0-1936 GCA_022735715.1 Prevotella sp. | reverse complement strand
AGGCTCTTTTTTGTAGAAAAACAAAAACTCGTTGTACATCCACACAAGATCGTACAACGAGTTTTTTTATTTATATTGGGAGTTTTGACACGCCCTCCTCCTAATTTATTATATAACACCGTTAATCATTTTCTTTCCTTTCTTCACGACAACGCCCTTATAGTTCTTGTCTACAGGCATACCGTTCAAGTCGTATGTCTTATTGTCAACGTTGTCTGTGTTCTCAATTGTTTTAACCGACTCGATATCAGTTGTTATGTTCTTGGCATCAATCAACCATTGCGGTGTACTTCCAAGTCGACGTGTAAGCTGTGCTTCATAAAGCGAACCCGGCAATACTTCCTTACCCTGGTTTTCATTAAGCTTCATCTCATCTTCCTTTAAAGAAACGTTCTTGCCGTGGAATCCTACGAATGTAGGAGAAAGAGTCTTGTACCATCCAGTACTTTCATTGTATATCCACCAGTTGAAAGGAACAGGGTCGTTAGGATTTGTGGCGAGGCAGTTGAAGTTCCACATTGTCAAGTCGTCAAGGTGATTGGGCAATTCCTTTTTGTCGCCACCAATACGTAACCGTATAAATCCACCGCAGCACTGGTCGAAGAGTGAAGCACGTGGCTGAGTAGCGTGGCTTTCAAAGCATGAGTCGTCACCCCAATGACACTGTCATATAACGTTGCCTATGCTCTGCTTTGAGATGCCGCAAGCGTGATACTGTCCGAGATTCTCCTTGTATTCTTTAAATTCCTTGTCATTATTCAGATAGCCGTTGCTGTGATCCCAAACCTTGCCGATGAATCCGCGAGCAGAATATTGCATGCGTACAGATGAGTGTCCACGATTGCCGCTTATCTCAGAGTCGAGGAATAAGCAGTTGGCACATTCTGAGAATGTCATACATTCGCTGATGCTGACGAAGTCTACGAGGCGAACCCATGAGTTTACTTGTCGCATAAAGTCGAGCGGCTTGTATGCACCGTCGTCTTCCCAACCTGCGTGGTGATGGAAATTGTCCTTGGCTTTTCCTTTGAATGTCAGGTCTTCTACACCTACCTCTTCATAGTGTGCGTATGTCTTTATGTCCCATCCGTAGGCTGGATTTACAGCATGCATGATAGGTTCTTCGAAGGTAACGCGCTTTCCGTCGATAGCCTTTATCTGATGGCGGTCAACTACGTGCACACCTTTATTAATAAGTGTAGTCATCGAATTTTGAACTTTATATGGTTTAAGTTCTTCCTCTATGACTTTCTTGTCATTGTTAAGTAAGATAAGTTTCACCCAATCGCCAACCTTTATTTTCGAAGCATCATCTACCTCAATCGACATATCACCCTTCTTAGCTGAGCCTGTCACTGTGGCGAGTATGGCATTGTCTCCACCACCATTGTGTCGGATTGAAATCATCTTGGGCGAACTGTACAATGTAGCGGGGTTAGTTGGTAACATGGGGTCTTCCATTAAGAGGAAGGTTTTATCGCGACCGGCACCCTTGATGATAACGTGTCCCATTACGAGGTTTAAGGTGTTTGATGTCACCTTGCCTGTTTCTGCGTTCGTTGTATTGTCGTCCTTAGAGTGCAGGATATACTCACCCTCGGGGAAATAGATGATGGCTTTGGCTTTGGGCTTTGCATTGAGCTTACCAGTCGTTTTATTTCTACCGCAAATCTTTTCGATAATCTTCTCTAATGCTTCACGGTCTGATTTTCCGTCGTTGGGCATAGCACCGTCGCGCATACATTATATACTTTATAGCCAAGTTTTTGTGCAAGTACAGTTACGTCTTTTTCGTCAATGGGCAGTTTGGTGCCATGGTGATATCCGGCATAAGAGAAGTCAAGCAGTACGTTGTCTTCTGCATTGTTCACAAACTTCTGCCATGCCGGTGTTGTAGTTTGGGCATGAAGTGAAGTTGTGGCGGATAGAGCCGCAA
>JAIJMN010000313.1:0-1939 GCA_022735715.1 Prevotella sp. | reverse complement strand
CGTTGTGTAGGTATGAGCTTATCGTATAACTTCAATACAGCAAAGAGCAAGTACAAGGGCACGGGTGCAGGTAACATTGAGAAGAACCGCCTGTAATAAAAAATGCGGAGGCTATGGTGTTCTTGCCATAACCTCCGCATTCTTACTCTTGATTCTCTTCATTGAATATACGTTCGAATGTATTTCTTAGCGCATCCTTGTTGTTCAGGGCGTCGCGTATTTCCTTCAGCTTCTTCTCGTTTGGTGAGTTAGTCATCCAAAGGCGGATGTATCCGTGCGACGAATACTTCTGGTCCATGTGCTGCAGAAAGCGCTCCCAATGTTCTTCCTTAGTCTTTTCGGGGTAGTGTGTAAGTCCATACTGAACTGTACGTCGGAAGATATGCTCAGGTTCGAGGTCGCGGTCGGCCTCTGCTACAATCTTTCCGTATATGCTGCGTGGTGCGTGCGAAGCCGAAGCACGATGGTCTTCCACAGCTTCCTTCATTATCTTTATCTGCTCTTCGTTGAACCATCGTCTTAGGCGGCGGTCTGCCATAAGTATTTTTCCGCTTGATATGTGGTGTATAGCTCGTGGTCCTTCAAGTCCAAGATCATGGTAGGCGGCAATAGCATATGCCATATTGATGTCGGCACCAGTAGAAAGAGCGAGTGCGAGCGAGTTCTTTATTACAAGATTAGCGTGGTTCAAGTTGTGTGCTTTGTCGAAATGATTGTATCTTGGCAATATGTTGCGCTCGACAAATTCCATAAGGTCGAGGTTTACGATTCTTGTATCCATGAGCGAATGATATTATGATTTACTTGCAAAATTAATCTATTATAGTTAATTTTGCAAGAAACAAGATGCTTTTAAATGTATAAAATCTAAGTTTTCAATTTAAATTCAATGAAATAAAGATGATAGAATCGAATGTAAAGGTAAACTCTGCCAAGGCGTGGTTTCTTGCAGCACGCCCCAAGACGTTGACAGGTGCAGCTGTGCCCGTTATGATTGGCATTTCGGCAGCGGTGGCTATGTATGGCAGTAGTGTCAGGATTGTACCGGCTGTTTTGTGTATGCTTTTTGCGTTGGTGATGCAGATAGATGCCAACTTTGTCAATGATTATTTCGACTTTATGAAGGGTACTGACGATGAACAACGTCTTGGACCTAAACGAGCGTGTGCACAAGGATGGATAACTGCTGCCGCCATGCGTAGCGGTTTGCTTTATACTACTATCCTTGCATGTGCCGTGGGATTGCCGTTGGTGTACTTTGGCGGATGGGAGATGATACTCGTAGGCTTTGCATGTGTGGTGTTCTGCTTTCTGTATACCATCTCGTTCTCTTATATCGGACTTGGAGATGTGCTTGTACTCGTATTCTTCGGACTCGTTCCCGTGTGCATGACCTATTGGCTTGTGGCTCCTCCCACACCGCTTATGTCTATACCTTTGCCGGTGATAGTGTTGTCTATAGCTTGCGGACTCATCATCGACACATTGCTTGTTGTCAACAATTATCGTGATATTGACAACGACCGCCGTGCAGGCAAGCGCACCTTGATTGTACGAATAGGCGAGCGTGGCGGATTGATTTTGTATCTATTGCTCGGAATGGCAGGTACTATGTTGGCGATTGCTGGCATCATATATATTAATTGGCACGATGGACAATTCATGCAGTTTATAATGTTGCTGTATATACCATTCCATATTGGAGCATTTACGGAGATGCGACGCATTAGGAAAGGTGTCGAACTCAACAAAGTGCTTGGAATGACGGCACGCAATATGTTTATATTCGGTCTGTTCGTATCGGTAGCTTTATTGTTTGCTTGGCTTTAAGATAATCATATAAGTAATGTTCAAAAAATAACTTCCGCAGAAAAACTGCGATCAAGAGCATTTGATGAGATAGTTCCATTTAGGAAGTTCAACATCAAAGACGATACGT
>JAIJMN010000312.1:0-1952 GCA_022735715.1 Prevotella sp. | reverse complement strand
GTACACACTGCGCTTCTTAACTGATGTTTCATTTGCATATTGTTTCTATTTTTATCTATTTCTTTTATTCTCTTCCATAAAAGTGTCCCATATCTATCGCCTTGAATTCATCGTAGGGGCAAGCCGATTTTCTACAATAGCTATCCTTGAACACTATCTATTGCTGCAAAGGTAATCAGATTTTACATAACTACCAATAATTTCGTTCTAAAAAATCAGCTATACAGACAATTTGCAATCAAAGTGTGGGCAAAAAGTTTCGGTTTGTTAGCACTTTCTTTCTTTTGCCTCTGTGCCAAGGCTTCACCATCCGAACCTTGCCACAAGTGGCAGATGGTCGCTGAACCCATTATTATAGCGTGGCCCGATATAATTGCGATGCGGTTTTACACCACCATATTTCTCGTCATGTTCTATCAGAAATTCGGCATCGTTGACAAAGCATTCGGTCAGACTGTCAGCCAGATTCCTGCTCGCAAGTATGTGGTCAAGACTGCCCCACTGCCCTTGGTATCTATAAGTTCCCTCTGCACCATTGCGTCCCTTGGCTCCTTGCGACACTTCGACCATACACTTGCTGCGCAACAGCTGTAAGCTCTCCGAATTGCTGTAGTCGTTGAAGTCGCCTGCTACTATAATCTTTGCTTCTACCGATACATTATTATATATAGAGTCTATCACGGCTGCCACCTGTCTGGCAGCAGCCATACGAAACGGGCGTGAATACTTCTCGCCACCACGACGGCTCGGCAGATGCGCCACTATGACATGCAAGGTGTCGCCCGAAACTGTCACACCCGAGGCATAAAGGATGTCGCGAGTGGGACGCATGCCCTTTACGGGGTTCACTCTGACGCTGTGGCTCTCTATCAATCTGAACGAATGGGGCGAATACATCAGCGCCACATCAATGCCACGCTCGTCGGGCGAATCGGTCATCACATACTCGTAACCGGCATTGCGCAACAAGCTGCGCCTGGTGAGGTCGCGAAGCACACTATCGTTCTCCACCTCGCACAGAGCCACCATATCGGGCAACTGCCAAGACTTGCCATTATTCACTCCTCCCTCTTTCCGCTTTGAAGCTTTGCTTCTTGGCGATAGTTGGTTGGCCACCTGCTGTTCGCCACACGACAAGATGGTCTGCCCTATCCTATCAAGCTTCTGCCAATAGCGAGTACGTGTCCAATGATACGCTCCATCCGGCAGAAACTCGATGTCGTTCTTCAACGAGTCGTGCTGGCAGTCGAAGAGGTTCTCGCAGTTGAGTTCTACAAATGTGAAGAGGGAAATTAGAAGTATCGACAGACTCATAGAGGATTATATATTTTCTATATCCTGCTTAACGTTGTTGCGAATCTTTGTGAGATAAGCCTTCATACGCTTGGCATCCTTATTGTCGATGATGTCAATCAGTTCGCCAAGTTCTTCGCGTATCTGTGCCACCTGTCCGCTGGTGTACGGGTTAAACAGAATTTCCTGAAGCAGATAGTCGTCCTCGTTAAGCACTCCTTTGGCTATGCGCAGATGGCGCTTGAAGGTGGTGCCCGGTGCATCCTGATGCTTCATGACGGCAGAGAACACGAAGGTGCTGACGAATGGTGTACTCAATGAGTATGCCACAGTCTTGTCGTGCTCCTCGAAGGTGTACTCGTAGATGTTGAGCCCCAATCGTGCGTAGAGGTCCTTAAAGAATATGCGCCCCATATAGTCGCCCTCTGTAATGATGATGGCATTCTCCTCCGACAGTTGTCCGAGGTTGGCGAATGTAGGACCGAACATCGGGTGAGTAGAGACGTATGGATGTCCCGATTGCTCGTAAAACTCCTTCAGATTGGTCTTGACAGACGATATGTCGCTGATGATGCAGTCGTCGGGAAGCACGGGCATAACTTCCTTGAAGGCTGATATAGTATATTTTAGTGTTACGGCATTGATGACGAGCTGCGGCT
>JAIJMN010000049.1:0-13662 GCA_022735715.1 Prevotella sp. | reverse complement strand
TCCTCGGCAGCACGCACACGCGCCTTCTCCACCTCAATGGCAATGAGTCGGTCAATCTGTGCGTTTATTGCCGAAGCGTCCTTACGCTGCTTGGCTATGACGCGCTGTATGGTCTTCTGCTGCTTCTGCAGCGAGTTCACCACCTGCTGTTGCTCCTGTTGCTTGCCTTCAAGCTGCTTTCGTTCTTGCTGTCCACGATAAAGCATGTTGTTCTTTTGGCCCTTCACCTGCTGCAACTGTTGATGTTTCTCATTAACCTGCGCCTGCTTCACCTTCACCATCTCACCCTGTGCCTTCTGCCATGAGGCATACTCACGCACAAAGCGCAGTCGTCGGTACATCTGGGCGAAGTTCTTTGCCGAGAATATAAACATCAGTCGGTCCTGCAACGAATGCTGTCGGTTGATGTAACGCATCGACTTCACATACTTGGCCTTGCGTTCCTGCAACTGCTTCTGCAATGTCGAAAGCTGCGCATTGAGCAGTCCGATATTGCCATCTATATGATGTATGTCCTGCTGAATGCCGTCTATGTTCTTTTGATGCTTGTCAATCTCGCTATTGATGACGAGCAGATCGTTGAGTCGTTTCTTCACGTCCGCCTGATTGGCACGCAATGCCGCCTCCTGCTTCTTTATCTCTTTCTGCATGGCGGAGCGCTTGCTCTGCAATCCGCGGATCTCGGCTGTAGAGTAATTTGGACGTGCCTTCTTTTTTGACGTAGTCCTCCTGGCTGTAGACTTCTTGGCTGTTGTCTTTCTTGCTTTGCTGGCAGTCTTCCTTACCGGAGTCTTTGCCGTCGTCTTCTTTCTTGTCTGCGTCGACGTGGTCTTGCGCTGCTGCATGAGCGTCAGAGCCGTCGCGTCCATCGGAACGACAAGCATTACTATGGCAAGAAGCGCCATTATATACTGCTTCATTGGCTTTACTGTATTGACATAAGTTTCTTGAGGATGTCCTGCGCCTCTATTTTCTTGTATTTACCCGACAGTTGTGTATTCGTATCCCAATCGGCTGAGTTCTTGGGCGACGACATCTTCACTGTCAGTTGCACAGATTGCTGACGTCCGGTGACGGCTGTTGACACGGCAAACTGCTGCGACAACGGAAACTGACGACCGTCGAACGAGCGGAAGTTGTCGTATGTCCACACGAGCGACGACTTGCCGTGTATTGCACTCACGTAGTTGGCGCCTGCTCCAGTAATCTGCGCTGTACTCTTCGAAGCCTTCCACTGATACTCCATATTGCCGTTCTTGTAGCCTACGGGCACAGTTGCAGCCATGTCAGCCAGACCGCATGTGAATCGGCGCAGCATCTGTTCGTTCACCGTTTTCTCTCCAGGCAGGAACAGTTGGTTCCAGAACAGAGCCTGGAGCGAGTAGAACGACAGTCCGTTGTCTGCCAAAAAGCTCACGTCCTTGTACGAAGCCTTGATGTATTCTTTATGAAAACGGTCTACAAGCAGCACATAGTCGGGTGTGAAGTCGATGCGGGCTATCTCCGTACGTATAATGGGCAGCAACAGCTGCAATCTTATCACTTCGTCGCGGCGCATGCTTATCTTGCCGTCGCAGCTGAAATCCTTGTTGCCTGCAACCAGTCGCAGGTCGGCACTGGCTACGATATTACGTGTCTGCACCTGATTGTCAAGCACACGCTTCAAGAACGCCTGCTGTTCCGACTTCTGTGTCTTCGACAGCCCAGTTGTGTCACTTCCGTCGCCTGCCACCTTCTTGCTGGCACATGAGGCGAGCAAGAGCACTACAGAGAGTATCGTTATTAGTCGTTTCATTGTCTTATTGTTCCTCTATCTTCAATTTCTTAGTTTTTATTTTTCTCGTCAGCACAGCCTTGTCGCCTCCTGCCTTGAGCGCACGCTGCCACAGTTCCACTGCACGGTCGGTATCGCCACACATACAATAGATATCGCCGGCGTGTCCTATCACCACTGCACTGGGTCCGTTTGTCGAATCGTTGTCGTTCTCAAGTGCCCTGTCTATATAGGCACGTGCCTCGTCATATCGCTTCTGCAGGAAGAGTATCCACGCATACGTATCAAGATAGGTGGCATTGGTGGGTTCTGCCTGCACCGTCTTGAAGCTCATCTGCTCTGCACGCTTTAGGTCACGGCGCAGCTCTGAGAGGTAATAAGCATAGTTGTTGAGCACCACTATGTTGTCTTCTTTCCATTTCAGACTGTTGTCGTAAGCCTCAAAAGCCTCCTTCGAGCGTTTCTTCTTAAACAGAATGTCGCCCATCGAGCCGTAGAAGTCGCTTGCCATATCGGGGTCGGTGCGGTCGTTTATCTCCCCCACTCCACGCTTCAGAGCGTCAAGAGCGCGGTCGTCGTCATCCTTCTGGAAGTAGCCGAGACCTAAGAAATAATAGAACACCACGTCATCGGGATTGTATTGCGTTCCAGCAGTACTCAAGCTGATTACCTCGTCCCATTTCTTCTTCTCCCACTTGTCTTGTATCAGCTTCACACGAGCCATATTGTTGTCCGGCTCAATGCTGAGCGTATGTTCGAAGGCGGCGTTCACCGAGTCGTCGGGCATTCCCTTCAACTTCATGTACATGGCTTTCATGTTTGAGATGTCGGCATCCTTGGGCGATGCTTTCATTGTGCGGTCGAAGAGGTTCAGCACCGCTACGCTGTCACCACCGTTCTGTTCCGACTCCTTTATTGCCTGCTGCAGCATGGTCACCTTGGTCTTCGGCTCGGTCTGCGAACTGAAAAGTATCTTCTCACGCAGTTCGTCGGCAGCCGCATTGTCGCCTCCCGAACGATAGTAGTCGTACATCGAGTTCAGGGCGAAGGCGTTTTGCGGGTCGTCAGCGAGTGCGCCCTGCAAGAACTTGAATGCCTCGTCACGACGGTTGTGGTTCATCAGCCAGTTGCCCAGCATCACCTTATAATTAGGTTCGTTGGGGTGTGCGTCGTTCAGCGCCTTCAGCATGCGATAGGCGTTCTTTGTGTCGTGACGCATCTCGTAGACATTCATCTTGAGCAGTGTCAGTTCGTCGCTCTCGCCGTCTACCTTTTCCATTCTGCCTATTGTCGAAAGCATACGTGCGTAGTCCTTCTTCGCACCATACAGACGCACGAGAATGTCGAGTATATCGGTACGTTCGCGATAGTGCGAGTACAGATTTTCGTATGCCTTGATTGCGTTGTCGTAGTCGCGCTGCTGTATATACGTTGCGGCTACGCTCTCCTGATAGGTGTCGTTGGCTGGTTGCAGACGTGCGGCACGCTCCATATACTTCGTGGCTATAGAGTCGTTGCCCGTATCGAAGTACTGTTGTGCCAACCGATAGTAGGCTTCGGCAGCGTTGGGGTTGACCGTTCGGCACGAGTCTAACAACCGAAGGGCTGTAGAATCGTCGCCACTGAGCTGACAGCACACCGCGTCGAGAAACAGCCTGTCTGCCAACGGTGTGGCATCGAGCAGCTGCTTGGCGCTGATGGTCATCGTGTCGGTATCGGGACGTTGTGCCGCACCCTTCGTGCGGTAGTCAATGCTGCCGGCAATAGCTGGTGCAATGACGAGCAGCACGGCTGCTCCGATGCCGATTATCTGATTCTTGTATGAATTCATTGTCGTTAATGTGTTAACTGCTTACTTCACTCCAGTGTGGCCATATCCGCCCTCTCCGCGTTCGGTCTGGTCGAGTTCGTCAACCACTTCAAACTGTCCTTGCTCATGACGTGCTATCACCATCTGTGCAATGCGCTCGCCTTCGGTAATGACAAACGGCTCGTTAGAGAGGTTGACGAGCAGTACGCCTATCTCGCCACGATAGTCGGCATCGATTGTTCCAGGCGAATTGAGCACCGTTATGCCGTGCTTAAACGCCAAACCTGAGCGTGGGCGCACCTGAGCCTCATAACCTGGGGGCAGCGCAATGTACAGACCTGTCGGTATGATGCGGCGCTCCATCGGATTGAGCGTTATTGATTCGTCGATGTTGGCACGCAAGTCCATGCCGGCACTCAGTTCGGTAGCGTATGCCGGCAGTTGCTGACGGCCACGGTTTACTATCTTTATTTTCACCATATTATATTGTCGTTATCTTATGTTTCTTATACAATTAATCTGCAAAAATACTGATTATTGACGAGATAACGGACGTTTAGCCATAAAATAACATTAATTTTACAAATTGCTTAAGTCTCTATATATAATAAGGAGGAGAACCCGCTGGCTCTCCTCTCCATCTACTATAATTATAACTAATTATAAATACAAGTTTCACAACTTGAGGTTAATATAAGTTGATGAGAAAAACCACGTGTAGGAAGAATGTGCCTTCGTTAAACCCAAATCGGTCATTAGAGATTTGGGATAAATAAAACAACATCTCAACACAACACCATCTCAACCAGGGCGCACAGCCTCGATACAATAGTCGATTCAGACAGTTTGTTCACACTCATGAAATATAAGCCAAACGGGATTTACCAAACCCCATAAATATAGGCATTAAGAATATCATGGCAGGTACCGAAAACAACAGACCACCAGTGACACCCGTGGCAAATGAGAACCAGAACTGCTCGTCCTTGCCGTCAAGAAAAAACGGTATGAGTCCCATTATTGTTGACGCGATAGTCAGTACCACAGGTATGATTTTGTGGTTGTATGCCCTGATGAAACATCTTGTCATCTCGTTATAGCCTATCAATTTTTCGTTTTTGCTCTTAGCCATCTGCGCAATACTCATGCGGTATTGACTTATTATGTAGATACCTGAATTGACAACGATACCTATGAGCAACACCATCGATGCAAATCCTCCGCTTCCAAACTTGATGCCGGTTGCGCAGAACGTGATGAAAATACCAATCATAGACAGAGGTATTACCGATATAATAATCCATGCAAGTCGCAGCGACTCGAATTGTATAGCGCATACGAAGAACACAATCACCACGACCAACAGCAACAGCCAGTAGTTGGCTCCATCGGTGACCGAACTCCTCCATTGTTGTGTCTTGCATTTGTATCCAACGGGTAATATGCGATTGACATTCTTGATAGTGTTGTTGATGTATTCCGATGTAAACACGTATGATCCGAGCACGTTGAACGCAATGTTCAGCACATATTCCTGATTCTCCTTAGGAATAATATTCTTGGCCTCGCGCTGTCTTACATTCATTGCGTCAGGCACAAACATCTGTACGCTGTCCACGTTGATTTGCTCGTTTCTGACGTGCCACAGATTGAAAGTGGCAGTCGTGGTAGGACGTATAGTCACATCGGCTGTAATATCGTTGCTGTGATAGGTTCCGATATGCTGCGGGGCAAGCATGTCGCTAAGCGCATCATGCACTCTGTATGGGCTAACCTTCATACGCTCCATATTCTCGCGATTGTATTGCATGTAAACCTCGTTTTCCTGATTCTCAAATCCTGGAGTTTCGATAGTTATGTCCTGCACTTGCTTGTTTTGAGCCATGGAGTCAGCCACATCTTCTGCAATACGGTATAACTGGTCGTAGTTGTATCCGCTCACCGTTATTCGATTGGCACGGTGTTGTAGGTTGAGCGAGTTGCTGAATCCTCGTTCGCTGATGCCGTATGTACTCCAGTCGGCTCCACCGATAGTTATCATCTTGCCGATGGCCTCGTTTTCCAACTGGTAAGGAAAACTTGTCTTTGCCGCCTCTTTCTTGAATTTTACGACAATATCGCCACGACGTCCGTTAATGCGCGTGGTGAACTCCTTGATTTCCTTATGTTTTTTCAGCTGTTCCTCAATGACAACCATCTTCTGGTTGAGCTGTACGGCAGTGCCTCCTACGGGCATGCTTGCCATGATGTGCAGCTCCTTCTCCCCGTCGTCATCACGTCTGCCTCCTCCTTCATGAAGGTAGTTGATAAACATTCCGAGTGAGCCACCAAGCCATTTGTCGAGTGTAGCCTTCATGTTGTGTTGGAAGAAATCGCTTCCTATGGTGGCGTTGTATGCCGAGCAGTACCATGGCAGTTGCTGCTCGCTGCGCTCGTTCTGCATAAGGTAGTCGTTGTCTGACTCTCCTATCTTCTCCGGCATTGCACCGAACGGTATGCCAAAGGCTATGATTAGCAATGTATAATACACCCATCTGTGGCGCGACGTGAGTTGGATGTATTTTCTGTAGAATCGGTTCCATCTTACGATAGCCCTGCCGTGGCGCAGTTGTCTTTTCTTGCTTGTGTATCCGCATCGGTCTATGATTGCTGGAACAAAAAACATGGCAACAAGTAGCGACACCACAAGGTTCACTATGATAATCCATGCGAAGTCGTAGAGGTCATTCCGGAGCTCCTTTGGCAGGAAGAATATGATGATCATTGCCCCGATAGTAGTCAGCATTGCCGCGAGAATGGCGAGAAACGCCTTGCGGTTGTGGTAGTAGCCATAGTGGTCGGCCATTACAATGGTTGAGTCGATGACAAGACCAAGCGATACGGTGATTCCTGCAAGCGAGAAAACGTGCAACTTCAGTCCGAATATCCAGTAGGCAATGATTGCTATCAGGATATTGGCGGTCAGTGTGGTAGCGATGATTGCGAGGTACTTCCAGTCGCGGTATGACATCCATACAAACACCAACAGAATAGCAAGGGACATAAGTGTGCGTCCTACGAGCTTTGACATCTCCTTGCGCTGGTTTTCCGCATTGTCATACGACATGCGGAAGTAGACGTTGTGCTGTTTCTGTCGCACACTGGCAATGGCGTCATTCATCTCGTCCTGTACCTTGTCCGACATTTTTACAGCCTTTCCGTCGGATGGTATATATACGTTTATGTATATAGTATTTAGACCGTTCACTCTATAGTATTCCTCTGGGTCGCGTTGTCGTGTCTGCACGTAGGCAAGGTCGTTGAGATATACCATCTTTCCCCCAATGTTTTTCAGCGGCATTTCTCCGAGCGACTTTCCCGACATGGCAGTGGCAAGATGCAGTGTGATGCGCTCTCGTTTCCCATTGGCAACGTTGTGCATTACAGTGCCTATAATTTCGTCTTTTCCGAGATAGTTGCCAATACCGTCAGCCATGTCACGGCTTGTAAGTCCGTGTGATGACAGCAGTATAGGGTCGTATGTGATGTCGATGTAAGTATCGGTAGTTCCCGTAACCTCCACACGGCTCACACCCTCAACAGCTTCGAGCCGTCTTGTGAAGTTGGCCTCGACAAACGATTTTATCTGTTCTTGCTTCATGCTGGCGTTCACGTTGTATGTAAGCAGCAGCGTCTGGCCGTTGCCCGACTGGTCGCTCGTCACCTCGCCACCAGAGACGGTTGGGAACGATACCCCCTCAGGCAGTCGGTCGTACGACTGTCTGAGAATGGACGCTATCTCAAAACGCACCGCCGACACGTCAGTGCCCTCTTTTAGTTTTACCACAATCTCGCTTCGTCCGAAGTATGATTTCGACGCCACGCTCTCCACCCCCTTCAGTGCAGCCACCATGCCTTCTACCGGTGAGGTTAGGTTCTGTTCCACCGTCTTGGCAGCGGCATTTGGCCAGGAGTATGTTATGGTCATGCTTTTGCCTTGACGCGGTGCAGGTTCGGTTCCTACATCGATTAGCGGAGCCAGTGCTGCTCCCACAACCATGAGAATGACGAACGTCAGTATGACAGTAAATGAGGATGGTTTCATTTATTTTTATATATTGAGTAATACACTATCGGCACGAAGAATATGCTCACCAACGTGCCCACCACCATGCCAATGAGTATGGCAAGCGACAGCGGGAACTGCATATCGGCACCTATGGATCCTCTCGACATGAAAGGCAGCAGCGAGAATATGGTTGTCAACGAAGTCATGATGATAGGCATGAGGCGTTCTTTACCAGCTTTCTCTATTGCATCCATTAGGGGCAGTCCGTTGTGCCGGTGCCGATTGATTGTGTCGATTTTGAGTATTGAGTCATTGATTACTATACCTGACATCACTATTATTCCTGTCATTGACATGATGTCGATGGACATGCCGAGCACCCTCAGCACAAGCAGTACGATGAACACGTCGACGGCAATCTCCGAGAGAATGATGATAGGTTGTATCATACTCTCAAACTGTGCTGCAAGAACGAAGAACAGCAGCAGTAGCGCTACTGTCAGCACCCACACCAATCCGATGACTGTTTGCTGGCTTGTAAAGTAGTCGCCGTTGGCAGTAATGCGAATGTCGTCGTGGCGTTGCTCATAAGCATTGGCAAATTTTAGAATTTGTCTTACCTGCTTGCCGTCAGCCTTGATTTCTATGGGATAGTATTCGCCACCCTCTGCACCATAGAAGTGTTTATACTCATTCTGCATACTCTCTTTAAGCAGCATACTTAGCGGTATCTCTACACCTTCCCAGTTGCGTATTGTCGACGACAGAATCTGGCTGCGATCGGTCTCTGACCTGCCGATGACAACTGGCACATCGCCAGCGCCCTGGTTGATGCGCAACACTTCGTTGGCTCCGGCTATCTGCCGCAGCCTGTTGTACATCTCGGTGAAGCTGATACCATACATGGTCATCTGCTCCACATCGGCAATAAGTGCAAGGTTTGCCTCAGTGACAACGGGAGGAACCACCACCTCTGGGAAAGCCTTGCGTAGCGAGTCTGTGAACTGCATGGCTTGTAAGAGTTGCGGACGATGACCGATACGGTCTTGAATCATAAGCCTCAAGTCGGGTTCGCCCGAAGAGAAGATGAGGTCGAATAGGTTGCCCGACGGGGCAAACTCCACCGATGCCTCCGGGTTGTTGCTCTCTATATACTGAAGCAATTTCCGCTTTGCATTGTTGAAGTCGTCGGTAGAGCGGCACTTGAAATATACAAGAGCCTCCGATGATGTTATGTCGCGCGTATGAAACAGCAGGAAGTCCTGTGCTCCGCACATAGATGTCGTCGATTCTATAGGTGCCTTACTGTTGGTGATGGCGTCAGCAATGCGTCGATCGTTCTCTTCTACGGAGATGCCTGCATTCCAGTCGACATACATGATTGCGTCAGTATAGCTTATCTCCGGTACTTGACGCTTCTCCGACAGCATATACATGAGCGCTACTCCTGGCAGACACAGCAAGAATGCTATCATGCACAGTCGGCGGTGCTTGAACATCCATTCTTGTGTATGTTCATGCCATTGGTGTATTATGTCGTTGAATTTCGACTGCTCATAGTTGTCATCGTCCTTGTTGGCGGTTTTGGTGTCGCCATGCCCTTTTTTCTTGTTGTGCACCTTCATGTAGAGCACCTTGAAATATACGGGGAGCACCATAATGCTCACCGCCAACGATGCGAACAGCGCGATTGTGATACCCATGCTCTGGTCGAAGAACATGGCGCCAGCCATACCACCAATAAATATCAGTGGCAGGAACACGCTGCATGTCGTGAGCACCGAACTCAGCATAGGCGTGAACACCTCCTGTGCTCCCTCCGCCACGGCATCGGTGAGTTTTTTCCCCTCACGTATCTTCTGCATGATGTTGTCAATCACTATGATTGAGTTGTCGACAATCATTCCAACTCCGAGGATTAGTCCCGAGAGCGAGATTATGTTGAGAGAGATGCCTATGATGCGGAAGCAGAGTAATGTAATGATGAGCGACAGCGGTATTGACATGGCAACAAGCAGCGCCAGTCGCCAGCGGCGCATGAAGAGCATAAGCACCAATGATGTAAAGAAAGCTGCAGCCAAAAGATTCCACTCCAGATTGTCGATGGAATAGGCGAGCAGTTCGGTCTGGTCGCGTGTTATGTTGAACTCTATATCTGGATAGTTTTCCTTCAGGTCATCAATAACGCCGTTGACAGCTTCCTTCAGCTCGTCCATTCTTGCGCTGTTCTGCTTGATGATGGCAAGCATTATGCAGTTTCTGCCGTTGTGTCGCAGTATATTCTTTCTTGCTGCGGTGCGCACCTCAACATCACAGATGTCCTTCATCTGTATGAGGCGTCCTTCATGGTTGATGTATATGTTTGCCACATCATCGGCGTTGAGCACCTGACTGTCGAAGTGCACCTTGTATCGGTATATTCCGTCGGCAACGGTCAGAGCCGATATCTGTATGTCATTGTCGGCAAGAGCCTGCTGCAGGTTGTTGACAGTCATTCCCAAAGCCGCCAGTCGGCTCTCGTCGGGCACGCATATTATCTCCGACGATGCTATACCGCTCATGTCGACCATGGCGGCTTGCGGCAGTTGTTCGAGTCGCCGACACACCACGTTGCGTGCAAAGTCGCTCAACTGTGTGAAACGTGTCGAGCTTCGCTCTCCATTGCGCTCGTTCTTGAAAGCCACGTCGAGATAGAACGCCGGAATGTCGGTGGCGCTTGCCTTTATCACCTTCGGTCGGCTCACGTCTTTAGGCATACTGCCCATCGCCATATCTATTTTTTCGTTCACCTCTATGAACATCATGCTCATGTCAGCTCCAGGCACAAACTTCAGCATGATACTGCCGATGTCCATTCTTGAGTCCGAACTGATACTCTTTACGCCTGGCACGTGGGCGAGCTGGCTGCGCAGCGGTGCAACAATCTTCTTCTCCATCTCCTGCACCGAGTAGCCTGGCACATCAGCCTGCACCGTCATCTGCGGTATGTCAATGCCAGGCATCAGTGACACGGGTATGTCTTTCACTCCGAATATACCCACTACGATAACGGCAAGTACGATCATCGTCACCGCCACGGGTCGTTTGATTAGATATCTTATCATGCGTGTGTTCTGTACTATTTCTTCAACCTCACCTTTGTACCGTCGGCAAGATTCAGATTGCCCGACGTTATAACGCGGTCGCCCTCGCTCACGGTGGTCTCCTTGCGCTTGCATCCGGTTATAGCAAACGACGATATGTTGCTGTATGCAATGTCAACATAGGTCCATACCGCTTCGCCGTCCTTGTAGAGGAACACCACATGATAGCCGTCGCGCTCCACCACAGCATCTTTCGGCACGATGAGTGAGTGCGGCACATCATTCTCTGCTATCACCTTGACGTTCATTCCGTCTATGAGCTTTCCTGAAGGGTTGGCAATGCGTGCTGTAATCTTTATGAGTCCTTTCTCATCGACAGTAGGGTTGATGTTTGTCACGGAGCCAGCATATTGTGCAGCCTCGTCAATGAACGGGCTGACGATGACGCGCTGTCCGCGGTGTATGTTCTTTATCTCAGCTTCGAGCACGCTGAATTCCACGTCGAGCTGCGCATCGTTTATGATGGTGCATAGCTTGTCGACGCGCTGTCCACGTTTGTTCTCAAGATTGGCTATGCGTCCCGAAATGGGTGCTATTAGCGAGCATTTTCTCAGTTTGTTGTTTGCAGCCTGTAGTTGGTATTGTGCCATGAAGAATCCCGACGCCACCTTTGCGCGGTGCATCACGTCTTCGGGCACATTTGATGTAATACCGTCGTAGCCCTGTCCTATCAGGCGGTCGGCAAGGTCGACCTTTGCCTTCTCCAGTTCCTTCTGTGCCCTCTCTACATCAAGTTGTGCGTCAGAAGCATCGGTTGTGGCGATGACTTGTCCGCGTGCCACGTGCGCTCCGTTCTGCACAAGTACGCGCCCCACATTGGCGGCGTTGTCAAAAGCAAGGTCACACTTGGCAGTAGCCTTCAGCTTGCCGTTGCATACCAGTTGGCGGTGGAATGTCTGGTTGTGTAGCGTTGTCACGTCAACGTATATCTCTGTAGACATTGTGTCGGCGTTTTGCATGTCGGGGGCGTTTGTGTCGGCAGCCTTCTTTCCGCAAGAGGTTGCGAGAAGTGTAGCGGCGATGATGAGTGTATAGAGAAGTCTTGTCATGATAAAACTATTGTTGTTTGATTATGTTTTCGTAGTCAGCTGTCAGGTCACGTTTCTGCACCCAGTCGTAAAGAGTGTAGCGCCGCAGAGTATAGTAGTATGTCCAGTAGTTCTTGAGCTGCTTTATGTACTGCACCTTCGCCGCCTCGAGTTCCTGTATGGCGGTGTTCAGTTCAGTCACCGATATTGAGCCTGCCTCAAACCTTTTCTTTGTAACATCATAGCGTTCACGCGATATCTGCATTGCCTTTGTCGATGTGCGGCACTGTTCGGCTTGCGCCCCGAATTGCATCACATCGCGTTTGACCTGCTGCAGGTAGTCGTTGTCTGCCTGTTCCTTTTTTGTGCGTGCCAGGTCGAGATTTGCTTTAGCCATCATCACCTTGCCCTTCTTCACACCCCAGTCGAAAATGGGGAGTGTCACGGTTATGCCTACAATCTCGTTGTCCTGCAGGTTGCGGTAGGCATTGGCAAACCCATTGGCAGTGCGGCTGAATCCCACTTCGGCATTGACGTGCATCTGTAATCCCTTCTCCGATTTCGCCTTAGCGAGCGACTGCTGCGCCAAGAGCAGCGATATGTCCTGCTCAAGTGTGTGCGATGAGTTCTGCAATGCCTTCTGTATTACCTCTGCAGCGCTCACAGATATGTCGGTTACATTCTCCGGTGCAGTGAGCACTACGTCATTGTAGTTGTTAATGCGCATGTATGAGAAAAGGTTGTACATGGCATCGTCCATAGTTGTCTTGGCGTTATTCACTTCGACTTGTGTGTTCAGCATTGACAGTTCCAGCTGCAGCAGGTCGGCTTTTGTTATGGTTCCAAGTTCCAACCTTTTTTTTGAAATTGTGTAAAGGGCTTCCAGATCGCGGTGCTTATTCTGGCTTTGTGTATAGTTGGACTGTGCAGCAATGGCGTCGAAATAGTATTTAGTAACGTTGATAGTGACGCTCTCCATTTCCTCAAGATATGTTCTTTTAGCTTTTTCATATTCTTTGGGTTCTGTCTTTTTGCGCCATTTCAATTCATTGTATGTCTTCAGTGGTTGAGAGTAGCTTATACGTAGCGGCAGCGACTGGTATGTTGTGAGGTTGTAATTGAACTGGTCGAGGCGGTAGAGATAAGACTGCAGTGACACAGTGCCGCCAAGCGACGCTATTTGTTGGTCGAGCGAGAGCGTCATTGAGTTGTTGAGCGAGTTATTGTCCACATAATTAATGCGTCCGTCCTCGGAATTGCGCGCTTCCACACGTGAGTGGTTAAAATTCATGAGGTCGCCCCTCAGACTCATCGACGGGAGCAGTTCGGCACGGAACGAACGGTAAGCCCAATAGCTCGACATGAAACGAAATTGTGCCAACTTGGCATCATAGGAGTTCATCTGTGCTATGTGTATGGCGTCGTTGAGCGACACTGCACGCTGTTCTGCCTTAGTGCCAAGACAGAACAGCGTGAGTGTGATCATGTATGCTATTGTTTTCTTCATCTTATAGTTTACAATTGTTTACCACCTGTATTTTTAGATTTTTTTGTTTTTATTAGTTTCTGCGTAACTATTCAGAGAGTGCCATAACATAACTGTCCGTGCTCCCCCAAAGGGCACGGATACCCTTATATGGTGATAAGTCATGCTTTTTCACTGTTTCTACAATAGAGTGCAGTTCCAAGAAAGCGTCTGCTCCAACTTCAGACCGGAATGTACCGGAGTTTTTCAATTTGATTTTCAGTTTTCTAATGCCACGTTCACTGCTGTTGTTGCTGTCCTTGTTTGGGAACTCATATTTCGCCAAGCGATTCTTCAGAATGCGGTCTTCCTTGCGTAGACGGTCATTTATGCG
>JAIJMN010000048.1:0-13858 GCA_022735715.1 Prevotella sp. | reverse complement strand
CTGATTTCAATAATGTCAAAGAACTCGGTTGTCCCCTCTTTCCGGGGTTATTTGATTAATATTTAACTGGTCCCGATTTTAACGGGACACTAATGACGTACATTATATAATATATAGCATGTAGTCTTGACATTGCATGCGCCAAGTATTACCTTTGCACATGCAATACATTATATATCAGTTGAAGAGTAGAAAAGGTATAAGTAGACAAGCGTTTTGTGGCTTGTTTACATTCATTTTGTGGAAAAATGGTAGAATATTATGTTAAAATCGAAAAAGATTTCCTTGCTTTTTGTAAGTTTAATGGATTTTTTCATAACTTTGCGCGTATTAATAATTATTAATAAGAGAATTATGAATAAATTTTTACGCTTTGTCTTTATGGCAGTTCTTGCCATGTCGTTTAGTTCGTTGTTCGCAACGAACGTAACTATCAACACCAATAGCAGTTCAACTACTTGGACTACTGAAACTGATAAGTATTCAGGAGTGATTGGGAACTTCAAGATTACTTGTTCAAAGGGAACTGCAACAAGTTTGGGTAATGCAGCGTCTTCGGACTATATCCAAATAAAGAAAAACAATGTTCTTACCATTGAGGAAACATCTGGATTGGCCATTACTAAGGTTGTGCTTCATGTTACGCAAGGTGCAACTATAAAGGTTAATGGAACAAGTATATCTAAAGCAACCGATAATACTTTTACTTGGGGGGGGGGAAAATACCACTAAGTTTGAAGCTTTAAATGAGGGAACTCCTATCAAACTTACTTCTATTGATATAACCTATGGCGCTGCCGATCCCAATGTTGTTGCAGCTCCAACGTTCGAGGCTGTAACTCCTTTTGTAGGAAAAGGACTGGTTACAATCAAGGGTGCTGAGGGTAGTGTAGTTTATTATACAACTGATGGAAGTGTTCCAACAACTTCTTCTTCAAACAACGGAACATCATCGGTTAATGTCGAGGTTACAGAGACAACAACCATAAAGGCTATTGCTGTGAAGAATGGCAAGCAGAGTGTAATGGTTTCTAATGAATTCGTTTGCTATCAGATTAAGACTATCGCACAGCTGAACGAACTTACAAGTGATCTTAAAAACGTTGCACTCAAACTGACCAATGCAAAAGTCGTTTACGATTATTATAAAGGCTATTATGTTTATGTACGTGAGGGCGAGTATGCTGTGCGTTTTGATGGTATTTTCTTTGGTAACACTGCTATTTCGAATTTAAGCAATTATGTAGTTAACGGTACTGTTCTTGTGGATTTTGCTAAGAACTTTGGTGATTGTACCTTAACTGCTAATAAAGAAACAAAGGTTTCTGATCTAACCCTTACCGAAAGCAGCGAAGTAGCACAGCCTGTTGTTACTACTATCCCTGAATTATTGGAAAAGAAACATGTAGAGGACCTTATCGCTTTGAAGAGTGTCACAATAACAAGTCGTAAGGAGAATAGCCAACCAGTGTATGACTTGACTGATGAGGATGGCAATGTGGTTACAGCTCCTACATGTAATTCAGAAGATGTAGCAACAAAGGCAGACGATGGAAATAAATACGACGTTAAGGCTATCTTTGAATCTGTTAATAATGAAGGCAAACCCCAGCTAACCTTGCTCGGCTTCTATGAGATAGCCAATGGTATCACTTCTGTGACACGTCAGGAATCTAACAGCGATGCTACAATATACAATATGTCTGGTCAGCGTGTAGGCAAGTCGTACAAGGGCTTAGTAGTAAAGGCTGGAAAGAAATATATAGCCAAGTAATTAATTTTTCTTGCGATATATCGATAAACATTTATTTATGATAATCAGAGTAAAGAACGTCTTGCCGTTGTTGGCAGCTTTATCCCCATGTTGCGAAAGTCAGGCTTTCGCAACATGGGATCCCGACACCATAGTGGTGGAAAAGAAGCAGGATCCAGCAACGGCAAGAAATAATGAAAATGTAGTTTTTGGTAAGGTAACAGACGTCAATGGGGAACCCCTCACTGGCGTTTCTATCGTTGTAAAGGGCGTTACAAAGGGTACTCACACCGACGTTAATGGCGACTTCAAGATGCCTGTCGGTTCTAAGAACGTGAAGCTTGTGGTTTCGTATCTTGGAATGAAGAAGCAGGAGTTGCAGTGGAAGGGACGCAAGTTGTATGTAGTTCTGGAAGACGACAGCCGTCAGTTGGGCGAGGTTGTCGTGACAGGTTACGGCAACATTGATGCCCGTAAGAACACCAGTGCTGTGACATCGCTCAAGATGGACGACATCCTTATGCCGGGTATGACATCGCTTACAGACGCTTTGGAGGGTCGTGTGCCCGACATGGTATTCACTCAGAACTCAGGTGAGGTAGGTACTACAGCCCGTATGCGTGTGAGAGGAACTTCTACGCTTATCGGTAACAGAGAGCCGTTGTGGGTGTTGGATGGTGTACAGCTGACCGATCCGGTAGACGTTTCTACCGAACAGCTCAACGACCCCGACTATGTTAACTACATTGGTAATGCCATTTCGGGCATCAACCCTGAGGACATTGAGCGTGTGGACGTATTGAAGGACGCTGCCGCAACAGCCCTTTACGGTACACGTGCCGCCAATGGCGTTATTGTCGTAACCACAAAGAAGGGACAATCAGGTCCTCCCCGCATCACATATTCTACCCAGTTCAAGCTGGTGCGTCGTCCCCGTTACACCGACAACAACATCAATCTGATGAATTCTGAAGAGCGCGTGCAGTTCGGTAAGGACTTGGTAGACATGCACTACGCCTTCCCCTCAAACATGACTATGGTAGGATATGAGGGAGCATATTATAATTATGTTGCGGGAAACATCAATTATAATGAATTTGTCGACCAAGTTCGTCAGAGCGAACAGGTCAATACCGATTGGTTTAAGGTGCTTAGCCATGATGCGCTGACACAGACCCACTCGCTCAGTCTGTCGGGTGGTGGCGACCGTTATCGTTATTACGCTTCATTGGGTTATACCGATGAGGACGCAGTAGTGAAGACCCAGAACAGCAAGCGCTATACGGCAGCCATGAATATCCAGTCGAATCTGACTAATAATTTCCGTGCAAGTGTGCGCCTGAATGCTAATGTTCAGAAGAAGGACTACTTGCCTTCTGAAATATCTCCGTTGACATATGCCTACAACACCACCCGTGCATTGCCATGTTATAATGCCGACGGTTCGCTGTATTACTATCAAAAGCATGCCTACAGTTTGGGCAAGAAGACCAATGAGTACTATAAGTATAATTACAATATACTTAATGAGATGGAGAATTCGTCGCAGAATTACGACTCCAACTCGCTCCTTGCTGCCCTCGATTTGGTTTGGCGATATAAGAACCTTTGGGAGATAAACGGTGCAGCTTCATTCCAGCGCAGCTCAAGTACCAACCAGACATGGTTTGGCGAGAAGACCAACTATGTAGCCACATTGAAGAACGGCGAGTATGACGCCACTCCGGTTCCTGGTTCGGGCGGAATGTGTGAGTTGCCTTATGGAGGCATATTGAATTACAAGAACAGCATCACCGAGAACTTTACAGCTCGTTTGCAGGCCAACTATCATCAGACATTCGGCACAAAACATCTTGTCAGCGCCAACTTCGGTTATGAGGTGAACACCTATCGCAACAACGGTTTCAGCGAGAATATGCGTGGCTATTTCAAGGACCGCGGAATGAAGTTCGTTGAGTCGATGACAGCCGAAGAGGTGGCATCATATCCTCTTTATGCAAGTTGGCTTGCCGAAAACCATCGTACACTCACCGCCACACGTACCAACAAGTTGAGCGGTTATCTTACCATGACCTATAGTTATGGCAGCTATTTCACGCTCAATGCCAACGGACGTTTCGACGCTTCCAATCAGTTTGGCAGCCGAAGCAATGAGAAGCTCTTGCCGGTATGGTCGGTATCTGGTATGTTCAACGCCAAGGAGGTGTTCCTATCGAAGGTAGACAAGGTTAATGAACTGCGCATGCGTGTGTCGTATGGTAAGACGGGTAACATGGTTGACGGTCAGACACCTAACCTGCTTATCAAACAGGGCAGTTTCGACTCTTATTGGGGAGCCAATACCTCTACCGTCTATGCTTTCCCAAATCCACATTTGCGTTGGGAACAGACCGACCAGTTTAATGGCGGTATTGACGCTTCGTTCTTCGACAGTCGATTGTCAATCAATATCGATGGATATTACAAGTTGACACACGATGCCTTCACCACTGTGCCCGTATCGAAGGTGAACGGTGTTAGTTCGTATGTAATGAACGGTGGCGACATCAAGAACTACGGTTTCAGTGTTTCGCTGATGGGTTATCCTATCAAGACCAAGGACTGGTCGTGGTATCTCTCTACCAACTATTCGTTCGTTAAGAACCAGGTGAAGAGTGACATCATCAACGAATACACCATTTCCGACTATCTCAACGGAACAGCCATTGTAGGTGGCGAGTCGATAGGAACATTCTATTCGTACAAGTTCCTTGGCCTTGACCCCACCAACGGTATGCCTATGTTTGACGATTATTCCGACCGTCGTCATCTGTTGGAAGGAAAATCATTGGAAGAGATTGCCAAGATGGTGATGGTGAAGAGTGGCACACGTAGCCCGAAGTTCACGGGAGCTTTGTACAGCACACTCCGCTGGAAGCAGCTCAGTCTTACAACAAGCTTCACATACAGCTTGGGTTCGAAGATAAGAAAGATGGCTCTGTATTCGGATATCATCAACGGAATATCGTCGGAGAACAATGTCAATAAGGATTTGCTCAACCGATGGAAGACTCCTGGCGACGAACTGCGCACCAATTATCCTGCGTTGCTGAGTCCGTCAGACCCTCTGTATCAGACCTACAAGACTCATTGGAGCAATTCTCTGTCGGCAGATGTGCAAGGTTTCAAGGCTTTTGCCACCAACTATTGGGACATGTACGACCTCTCCGACCTGCGAACAGTATCAGGTGATTATCTGCGTATGTCGCAACTTTCATTGCGCTACCAGCTCACTCGTGCCCAGTTGCGTAAAACTCCGTTTAACAATGTGACTATCGACTTCTCTACAACCAATGTCTTCACCATCTGCTCAAAGAAGCTTGATGGTCAGGATCCGAGTCAGTCGTGCTTCTCGTCAGACGTAGTGCTGTCAACACGTCCGACATATGTCATGAAGCTTTCGTTCACATTCTAACATTCAAGTTATCAGAAATGAAGATATCTAAAATATTAATGGCTTTGGGATTGTTGGTTTCAGTCTCAAGCTGTGGCGACTTTCTTGATGAGTATTCACAAGATATGGTTGTGCCTAAGACCGTTTCCGATTTGGAGGAAGTGCTGATAGGCGAGACCTATATGAAGAGCACGGAGACTTCTTACGGTATGAGCAGCTCTACATGTGGCTTCTTCAATATGCTCGACGACGACATCAACACAGTTGGTATCAACTCTTCAGAACGTCTGGGCAGTTACTCTGCCTATACTTATGTAGTAAACGGTATGTTCGGCTATTTCGCATGGCAGCAGGACGTGCGCTATAATCTGCAGCACGACAGCTACTCGTCCGACGACGGAACATGGAACGACCTTTATCATCGCATCAATCTGGCTAATATCATTTTGGACGAGATAGAAGGCGTGCCCCATACTTCAGAAAAGGAACAGTCTGATTACACTCGCGTGAAAGGCGAGGTGTACTTCCTTCGTGCCCAGTTCTACTTTATCCTGGCTAATCTCTACGGCAAGCCTTACACCCCAGCCACTTGCGAGACTGACCTTTGTGTGCCGTTGAAGCTTACTCCTTACGTAGAATACGACAAGGATGCTGCCACACAGTTCGAGCGTGCTACGGTGAAACAGGTTTACGACCAGGTGGTTTCCGATTTGCTTATGGCAGAAACCCTCCTCACAGAGAGCCCGCAGAAGACAAAGGGCACACTGCATCGTGCCAGCTGGCAGGCTGCCGACTTGCTGTTGAGCCGTGTCTATCTGTATATGCAGAATTGGGAAGAGGCAGAGAAGAAGGCAAAGAATGTTATGGACAACGGTCAGTTCCGTCTGCTCAGTCTTGCCAGTCACACTTCTGGTACTCCCGTTCTTACAGCGTCAAATCCAGAGATAATATTCTCGCAGGGTGGCAACCGCCTTACGCCAAACAGCCGTGCAAGTCTGGTGGCTTCGGTGTTTGGCAATCCTTCGGAGTATTGCGTCACACGCCAATTATATAATATGTATAGCGACGACGACGTAAGAAAGAACAGTTATTTCAATGTCAATTCTCAGTCGGACAGTATCAATCTGCAGAAATACCAGCGTGAAGTGAAACTCAACGATGTGTCTGACGCTCTTGCAATGCGCAAGTCGGAGGCTTATCTCAATTATGCCGAGGCATGTGCCATGCAGAACGGAAAAGAGTCGCAGGCTTGCAACGCTCTCAATCAGTTGCGCTTGCAGCGTATTGAAGGCTATGTAGAGCAGAATTATACAGGCGAAGAACTGGCACGTGAGATAGCCGACGAGCGTCGTAAGGAACTTTGCTTTGAGGGACAACGTTGGTTTGACTTGCGTCGTTATGCTGTTCGCGAGAAATATCCGATTAAGACGGATGTGCTGCATGTCTTCAATGAATATACCGACAACGGTGTCTTTGTGCGTGCCCATCTTTATAAGTTAACAGCCGATGAGAAGGCTTGGACATTCGGTATTCCGCGTGAAGTGCTGTCAGCCGACAAGGTGCCGATGCCTGACAACGAGCGTGAAGAAAGAGAAGAACTTGATATGGACTCAAATAATTAAGGAGAAGTAAGATATGAAGAAATTATGGTTATTGCTGATATCAGTTCTGATGTTGACTGCTTGCTCCGAAGACAAGATTTCGGGTGATGGTGTGGATCTGACCAATGTGTTTGAGATTACAGACGATCCAAACGACCCCGTTCAGCATGAGCGTTATCAGATATTTAAGGAATATAATGTACCGGTGCTGTTCAATGACACTATTGCAAAGCGACAAATCGGTACCGACCTGTATGGCAAACCCGTTATGCAATACGAAACCGTAGACCTTAACTGGGACTTCGACTCATACAGCAATAGTGTGCACTACGTTTACGACTATCTGAAGACCGACGAGTCGAAGATGGATGCTTTGCGTTTTGTGCGCAAGTTTCTTGAGATGTGCAGCAAGCGCATGCGTCCGTTCAGCATAATGGTGGCAAACAATCTCACCTCAAAGCCTGAAAGCAGCAGCTTGGCTGAGAAGCAGTACGTGTCGGGATTCCGTACATTGGTGTTCTACAATGTCTCAAATCTTAGCGACGACGACATAAAGACTACAGCGCGCGACGTGATATACGACATGGTGGCACAGAAGGTGAAAGCCAACAAGGACTTGTGTTCTATGTTCGAGGCTGTGTCTTCTAAGTACTATTATCGTACATGGGAAGAGTTGGGTGGTTGCTCTACTTCTCTTGAATGGATGAGGAAGAATAATATTGTCAATTTAAACAAACTTTTCTATGGTTTGCCTTACAAAACAGAAAAGGGAAGTACAAATTCAAATAAGTTGGATTTTGTTGACTTTGTCATGTTGCGTAAAATGGTAGCTGATAAAGAAGAGGCAGAGTCTGTACGTTCGACAATGGTGCAGGAGATAGGCAATTATGGATTTATACGAGCAAACAAGGATCTGCCGTTCTACGCTCCTACAGATGCCGAGGAAGACCGCAACTATTTTGTGCAGGCAATCCTTACCGTTGGTGACGAAGTGTTCAACGAGCGATATGGTCACTGTGCGCTGGTAATGGAGAAATATGAGTTGCTCAAGGATTTCATGGTGAACGAATTGGGACTTGAACTTTAAACGAATAGACAATGAAACGATTAATAATATCTTTATTATCATTGGTTGGCTTGTGCGTCTCGTGCAGCGACAACGATGTGGATGGTGTCAGCTTTGACAGCTCTGTGGTTAAGCCTGCAGAGGATTTCACCGACCCGCGCGACAACAATACCTACCATTGCGTGCAGATAGGCAATCAGATATGGATGGCTGAGAACCTGCGCTATCAGATACCCGGCAACTCTATAGCAGGATGCTACACTTGGAATGAGGAACAGGTGGATGCATCAGAAGCTACTGTCGATGACGAAACCTATAGACGTATAGCTACCGAGGTTGCCAACGACCCTAAATACAACGGATGGCCGCAGTATGGTAACAAGCGAGTTACGGGTACACAGATGATTATGAGCATGATTAGTATGTTCGATTATGGTTCTTCTCAAGAGGAGGTTGACAGCTATCTTGCCTTCTATCCCGACTATTATGTGGCATTGACAGCCGAGCTTGCCAAGATGAAAGACCCTATCGTCATAGCCAATACGCACTTCAAGGCTGTAGAGAAGGAGAATGGCGGATATGTAGCCAAGTATGGTTTCCTCTATTCGTTCGAAGGAGCCAAGCAGGCTGTTCCCGAAGGATGGCGATTGCCTTCGGATGAAGACTGGCTCAAGCTCGAACAGGCTTTGGGCTTGAATGCATCAGAGTCGTTGCGCAATGAGGCATGGCGTGGAAGCGGTTTGGCTACATTGCTGAGCGGGGGCGGTCAGAGTGGATTCAATGCCAAGCGTGCAGGTGGAAACATCTACGTCATCAAGACCAAGGAGTACAACTATGTCAACAAGGACGACAGCTGGTATTACTGGACTTCAACGTCCGAGAAGAATACCGATGGAGCAGACATAGCCATAATACGTATGTCGGCAAAGTATTCCGACAAGGTATGGCGCGGAACAAGCCACGTCACCACGGGCTATCGTGACGTGCTGTATAGTGTGCGTTGTGTAAAGGACGCTAAATAAAAGAAACTCTTAAAGATACAAATAATGAAATGTAAATGGTTAGGCATGATGCTTATGCTCATGCTTTGTACAGTCTCTTCCTTTGCCCAGCAAGGGGAGAGCATGTATGGCGACGTGGTCAAAGCCGATGTCAAGATGAAGTATGTATATACGTTGGAGGACGCTTTCAGTCAATCGCGCAAGACGGGTAAGCCAATATTCTTCAACTGTTTTGCCGATTGGGCGATTCCTTGTCACGGCATGAACAAGGAGGTATTCTCCAACAAGGAGTTCTGCGACTATATGGACAAGAACTTCGTTTGTCTTTTCATGGATTTGTCTAAGCGCGAGAACGAGTCGATAGCCAAGAAATATGAGGTTAAGTCGTTTGCCCATTATCTGGTGCTCGACTCCGACGGCAATGTAGTGCTTCGTATTGTAGGCGGTATGCGTCTGCCCGATTTCCAGTATGCCGTAGCCCGAGCCCTTAGTCCTAAGACTTCGTTGGTGGGCACAGAGAAACTATATCAGAATGGCAAGCGCGACAAGAAGACACTCGCCAACTATCTTGAAGCACTTAATCTGGCACACAAGACCGACCAGTTTAAGGCTGTAGGCAAGGAGTATATGGCTATGCTTGAGCCAAAGGAATATGCTAAGGCAGAAAACTGGAAGGTGTTCACCACATGGATTCCCGACCGCAAGAGCGACAACTACAAATATCTGGTAGAGCACAAAGCCGATTTCGTCAAGAGTGTTGGCGCTGACAAGGTCAATATGTTTATGGAGGGCTTGTTCTATTGGGACGTTCTGTCTTATGCCACAGCCCACAAGGACTACGACGCAATGGACATGGCGCAGCTGTTCAACGAGATGCAGAAGGCTGAATTGCCTGATAGCTGCGACTCATATTCATTGTACAAGGTGGCACAGTTGCGTGGTGCCAAGAAGTATTCCGAAATGTTGGATTATCTCAGGACACAAGGCAAGACATTGGGCGCATCCAAGATATATGTAGACATGTCGCTCAACAAGATTGACGCTGACGAGCAGACAAAGAATCAGGTGCTGGCATTCCTGTGCGAAGAGCAGAAGCAGTATCAAGGCACACATGCACGCCGGCTCGAAGAACTCATACGCAGCATGGAGAACAATGGCGGCATTAAGTTTGCCGCCATTACCTTCGATCAGGCTCTGGCTCAAGCAGCCAAGACTGGCAAACTGGTGTTTATGGATTGCTATACCGACTGGTGTGTTCCCTGCCGTCACATGGCAAAGGAAGTATTCACGCTGCCGCAGGTGGGAGGCTACTTCAACGAGCATTTCGTAAATCTCAAGATGGATATGGAGAAAGGCGAAGGCGTTCAGCTTGCCAAGCGCTACAACATCAGCGCTTATCCTACCATGCTCGTTCTCGATGCCAAGGGCAATGTGCTCAAGACTGTTTTGGGAGCACGCAAGGCAGAAGAACTGTTGCAGATGATTAGAGTAGACAAGAAATAATGTTTCTTGACATTTTGAAAGCGGAAGAATGAATACGTTATCATCCCCCGATGAACACGTTATCGTTGGCAGATGAATACGTTATCGTTGGCAGATGAATACGTATTCGTATTTTTCGTGCCATTAAAAAAACTAAAAATTAGGGGAAAACCTATATCGTTTTAGGGTTTTCCCCCTCCAACCTAAAAAAAGAAGCATTAATTTTGCAGTAGATAAATTAGAATTGCTTTACAGCCATGCAATAAATTGCTGGTTTCAGCATTCTAATTATAGATTAAGATACTTAAATGTAAGAGATTATGGATACACGGTTTTTATTGCTTTCGCTTATCCTTGGAGCCATGCCGCTCTGTATGGATGCTCAGGATGATGTCTATTTCACTCCCAAGAAGAGAGCGAAAACAGACGTCACGTATAATAATGAAAAGAAGGAAGTCGATCGTCCAACCTACTATTGTGGCAGCAGTCGCGACGTTGACGAGTACAATCGTCGTGGCAAACTGAAGAGCTACTATCAGAAGATAGGTACCGACTCGTTAGGCAACGACATCATAGAGTTTCGTGAGGGAGACGGAACGTATGGTAAGGCAGATCTGGATTCTACCATTACTATATATCCCGGTTCGGAGCGCTACTATGATGACGATGTCGACAGCGACTTCATGTGGTCGCGTCGTATGAGCCGTTTTGACGGATTCTACGATCCGTGGTTCTACGGCAGCTATTGGGGACGTCCCTATTGGCGTTCATATTATGGCTGGTACGATCCTTGGTACGACCCATGGTATGGTCCTTACTACTCTGGCTGGTATGGTGGTTGGTATGGCGGATGGTATAATCCGTGGTACTATGGCTACTATGGATGGTTATCGCCCTATTGGGGTTGGGGCGGATGGTATCGCCCAGGTGTACGCTATGTAGCAGGTGGTCCAACGGGTACACGCAATCACTCGGCAGGCGGTCCTATTTCAAATGGCAGACGCTACGGCGTGTCTAATCGCAACAGCTATGGTCGCGACTACGACATGAACAGTGGCAATCGTCGCGGTAGTTTTGGCAGTCGTCGCTCTAACAATGGTACACGCAACGACCGTAATACATACAACGACTATCAGCAGCAGACACAACGTCCGATGTTTGAGAACCAAGGCAACTTCGGTAGCAATCGCGGCACATTCGGGGGCGGTTCAAGCTTTGGCACTAACAGAGGTTCGTTTGGTGGAGGTTCGTTTGGCGGAGGTACAAGAGGCGGTGGCTCAATGGGCGGAAGCCGTGGCGGATTTGGCAGTCGCCGATAATGTTGCCAATACTTAAAGGTTTGGCTATATACATATATAATGTAATGTTTATTGATAAGTAAGATATGAAAAAGATACTTTCTATAATGACAGCAGCGATGCTTGGCACCGCTGTCAGCGCACAGGAGACATACGACAATGCCCAGCTTGCTACGAAAGACCTTAACGGTACTGCACGTTATGTAGGTATGGGTGGAGCTATGGAGGCACTTGGTGCAGATATTTCAACTATCGGCACCAACCCTGCCGGCATCGGTATGTTCCGTCGCAGCATGGTTGCAGGCTCGTTTGGTTTCAACAGTCAGCAGGATGCCAAGTCGTTTGGCAATGCCAACAAGACAAACATGAGTTTCGATCAGGCTGGCTTTGTCTATTCAATGCGTTCGGGCAGACATTCGATGCTCAACTTCGGTTTCAACTATACCAAGAGCAAGAACTTCGACCAGATACTCACAGCAGCAGGTAAATTGAACAATGCCTCGCAGAACAAGCTGTCGGCTATGAAGAATGCCAATGGTGTGTACACATTGCAAGACAAGAACAATGGATTGGTAAGCAATTCGGGCGCATACAGCCAGGCTGACTATCTGTATAGCAATGTACTCTTCAATCACTATGATGCCAACAAGCCCAATGACCCGAACAACGCAACGCTTACCGATAAGGGTGTAATAGTCAATAAGACTACCGGACTTCCCGTCTACTACAACGCTACAGGCTATGATTTCGGACGCTCTACTACAGGATACATAGGTCAGTACGACTTCAACGTTAGCGGAAACTCAAATGACCGCTTCTACTGGGGATTCACAGTAGGAATATACGACGTTCACTACAACAGCTCGTCATTGTATTCAGAGAGTCTTGTTGACGGCGACAAAGCCATAGGCGACGTAGCAATGAACGACGAGCGCAAGATTACCGGTACTGGTTTCGACGTTAAGGCGGGCTTGATATTCCGTCCGGCAGAAGAGTCGCCGTTCCGTATCGGATTGTATGTTCACACGCCAACATGGTACGACCTCACCACTCGCAACTATACCGTGCTCAACAATAATACCAATGAGGCTTATGGTTCAACCGAACGTGGTAAGTCAAGCGAGTCGTACGACTTCAAGTTCTACACTCCTTGGCGTTTCGGTGTGAGCCTCGGCCATACCGTAGGCAACTATCTTGCACTCGGTGCCACATACGAATATGCCGACTATACCACCAACGACATCCGTGTCAACGATGGGGGAGAGGTTGACTATTGGGGTAACTACTATGAGACAAGTTCGCGCGATGAGGCTATGAAGCAGAACATCAAGAACTCGCTCAAGGGAGTACACACCGTCAAGGTAGGTATGGAGTTCAAGCCCGAGAAGAACTTTGCCGTTCGTCTTGGCTACAACTATCAGTCGGCAATGTACAACAAGAACGGATTTAAGGACGGAAGTCTGGAGTCGTATGGCACATACTACGCTTCGACAACCGACTATACCAACTGGAAAGACACCCATCGCTTTACGGCAGGTGTAGGCTACAACTACGGCAAATTCTCGTTCGACCTTGCCTATCAGTACAGCCAGACCAATGGCGACTTCTATCCATTCATGAGTTATGTAGACAATTCAGAGCCTAAGTTTGACAATGTATGCGATGCCGTAAAGGTAAGCAACAAGCGCAATCAACTTCTGTTTACTGTAGGCTATAAGTTCTAATCACATTTAACGGTGCAAAAGTTTGGCGTAATAAAAAAAAAGCCTTACCTTTGCACCGCATTCAGAAAATGTGAGTCACGCCGATATGGCTCAGTTGGTAGAGCAACGCATTCGTAATGCGTGGGTCCCCGGTTCGAGTCCGGGTATCGGCTCCACACTTTCTTAGTGTATAATTAAACTGTTGCGGTAATAGCTCAGTTGGTAGAGCACTAGCTTCCCAAGCTGGGGGTCGCGGGTTCGAACCCCGTTTACCGCTCGTGCATTATTCAGTTAAATCTTTCGTTCTAAATAGCAGGGCGGTTGTCAATTTTGGCAATCGCTCTTTTTTTATGCTCTAAAGTATCAAAATATGAGGCTCAAGTATTATTAATATACTTGGCCGTTTATATATAATATACTTGGGGCTCAGTGGAAATTTAGTGGGGATAAGCATAAATCTTTGCAAGTCGATACAGAAAGAACTTTTCATCAACGATACCCCTTAGCGATGCTCTGAAGGC
>JAIJMN010000047.1:0-13884 GCA_022735715.1 Prevotella sp. | reverse complement strand
CCAAGGCTATGTCCTTACCTTGAAATCCAGCAATTTTTCCGCCGCCGATTTCGCTGAGAAATTGTACTTTATCACCTATTTTCATAATTGTAATCCGTTTTCGTTATTTAAAAATGATGATGCTCAAACGCTATGGAATGAGCAAAGAACTGTCTCCGTAGCTCAAGAACCGGAAGTCATGTGCCAAAGCATAATCGTAAATCTTGTGCCAATCGCCATGCAGGAATGCACTCACAAGCAGCAGCAACGTCGACTGCGGCTGGTGGAAGTTGGTGACGAGCATCTTCACAATCTTATATTCGTAGCCAGGGGCAATAATTATCTGTGTACTTGAATGGAGCGAATTGAGCGAGTGGCGGTCGAGATAAGCAAATATGTTCTGTATTGCCTTCTGAGGCGTAACATTAGCTGCCATTTCGAAAGTCTCACCTTCGTAAGGCTCCCATTGGCCTACGTGCAATTCATCTTCAGAGAGGTCAAGGCTTTTCTCAAGTTTAACACCCATATAGTAAAGGCTCTCAAGCGTACGCACACTCGTAGTTCCTACAGCTATTGCACATGCATTATGCTTTATGAGTTTCTCAAGAGTCTGACGATGCACGCAGATATATTCAGTATGCATTTCATGGTCCTGTATTTCCTCAGATTTTACAGGTTTGAATGTTCCTGCTCCAACGTGTAGTGTCACCTCCTCACGATCGATTCCATGAGCGTCGAGCGACGCAAGCACATCTGACGTGAAGTGCAAGCCTGCCGTAGGAGCTGCTACCGAACCTTTAATTTTAGAGTAGACAGTCTGATAAGTGGTCTTGTCACTCTCCTGAGTCTCACGGTTAAGATATGGAGGTATTGGCAATTCGCCTACAGAGTCGAGCAATTCGGCAAACGACACAGTATTATCATCCCATGTGAAGTCAACACGATAGCTCTTGCCTACGTCTTCGCGACGCTCGGCACAAAGAGTCACCTCACGTCCCTTAACCTCAAAGCTACGACGCAGAGTCTCACCCTTCCATTTCTTCAGATTGCCTATCATGCAAAGCCAAGAGCAAACACCTGTGGTCTGGAACATCTGCTCATAGTCGGCAGGCAAATAAGGCTCAAGCAAAAAGACTTCGATGAGTGCGCCGGTAGACTTGCGGAAGTGCAAACGGGCCTGGATTACCTTGGTGTTGTTGAACACCATAAGGGCTCCCTCAGGCAGATGATTTGGAATATTATAGAAAACATCTTCCGACACCTCACCATGCTTATAAAGAAGCAACTTGCTGTGGTCGCGTTGCGCAAGCGGGAACTTGGCAATACGCTCGTCGGGCAGAGAATAATTGTAGTCTTTAATATGTATATGTTTTGTTTCCATTTCCTTTTTTTTATCTTACTGATATTTCAATAATATTGTTACAATAATATGTTCTTAATAAAAAATAAACAAAGCTCGGAACAGAGTGAAGAGAACTGTCGCCACAAGCACCATGACAACAATGTCAACATCGCAAAGCCTATAGCCCGTGGATGTGTACTGAGTCGAAACATAATTGTCCTCACCAAACATCTTGCGGCTCACCCGCAAGTAAAAGAAGTAGACACCAATAGCACACACACTACCCCAAAGCAGGCCGCAAACAATATCTGACGGATAATGCAGACCAAGGTACATGCGGGTGTAGCAGTTGATGAGCGACCAAAGCACAAGTGCCACACTCAAGACACGGCTCCTTACTAACAGGCAGAAAAACAGAGCTAACGAGAACGTATTGGCTGCATGAGCCGAGAAGAATCCATAAGACGAACCACGATAGCCATCCACCACCGCCACATCATACTTGAATATGGGGTCGTTGCTTGGTCGCCAACGCTCTACAAGGGGCTTTACAATAACATCCGCCATAATGTCGGCAAATGCCACACAAGCCAAAGCGCAACCCACGACAAGCGCTATCTGTCTCATGGTCTCATTGTTCTTGACCACAAGATAGAACAGCGACGCATACAGCGCCACCCATGTGAAGCCTGACGTAAGGGCAGACATCCATCCGTCGAGAAAGACGGAGTTGCTACCGTTAAACCATGAAAGAACAAACCTGTCGTTTGCCAAAAACGTCTGGATATCTAACAGCATTATCGCGAATGGTTTTATTTAATATATTTGAAGATACTTTGATTAAATCACTTCTACCTGATTGCTCTTGATCCATCCCTCACGACCATCGTCAAGACGGATGCCAAGCCATCCCTTCATCTGACTGTCGGTAATCACTACCGACGTGCCCTCGTGAAGAACGAAAGCGCTTGCACTCGTATCAGAAGGAGTCTTTCGGATTTGTACGGACGGACTCACTACAACAGCACGATCGTGAGCATTGAATGCTCGCAACTGCTGCCACGCAAAGAGATTTGACATAATGAATATGACAAACGAAAGCAACGCTCCGTAGAAGCCCACCTTACGCAGCAACACCCTACCACAAAGAAAATAGACTGCAACAAGCACAAGCATAGCTATGAACGAAGCCACACCAATGCCTGCCCAACCGTCTATGCTACAAAGATTGAGCAACGACTCATACCAATCGACAAAGAACATACGCGAACCTGATGTCACGCGGTCGATGGTCTTGCTGTGGACAAAATTGAGATTGGCACGTATGTCATCATCCTGCGGGGCAAGACGCAAACCATTCTCATACGCCACAACCGACTGACCGATATTGCCCAGACGGTAGTAGGCGTTGCCTAAATTATAATAAAGAGTTGCGCTTTCGTCTGCCTTCAACAGTTCGTTGTAAATCTTGGCTGCCTGTATAAAGTTGCCGTTGGTATAAGCCGAATCGGCCTCAGCCTTGTTGGCAGCAGAGACTTCCAGACTGCACAACGACAATACAAAACCAATGATTACAATGGATAATGAAGAAGCAGTCTTTGCATCACGCTTGCCACGCGACAACTTCAAATCGCCTTCTATGTCAGTAATAGCTATCATAGCCGTATCGTATGTTTTCATCATGTTGCCACCAGCATCACCTGGAGCATAACGTTCATATTCACACTCGTCAAGAGCCGCAATAAACTTGTCGATAGTGTCATGGCTTATCTCACGCTCTTCAAGCTTTGCAGCAATGTTTTCGCGCGAAAGTTGCTCTACTGGCATGTTCAACTTATCGCCTGCATATCCCCACAACGCTCTTAATGTCTCGTCGTAGAACAGATCCTGACGACCGGCATTCAGAAGCTGCAGAGCCTTCTTCAGACGTTTGGTTGCTACATTGTTGGCGCGCTTGCCCTTCATACGTGCTACGTCGGCATTCTCGCGTACCCGATTGCGGTGATAAACAATAATGCTCACGAACAACACGAAAGGCACTATAAGTCCCAACCAGTAAGAAGCTGAACGATAGAACGAATAGCCTTTACCTGATGTAGATTCACCAGTCTTGATTGCACGGATGTCGGATGATTCCACGCCCGAATAATCTGTTACCGACGACTTCTTTCCGGCGCCTTTATCTACATTAATCTCTATAGGCTGAGTACGGATGGTCTTATATGAATCAGCATCCACATCATAATAATTCAGCTCTACCGAAGGAATCGTATATTTGCCTTGGTTGCGTGGCACAACAAGATAGTCGTAAACCATATTGCCCTCAATACCATTTGCAGTAAGACGGGTACGGTCGGTAACCTTTGGGTCATACTTGTCAAAATCCTTGGGGAAATTGACAACAGGCTGCTTTACAAGCTTAAGGTTGCCGTTGCCGCCAACCACTACACGCAAAGTGACGGGGTCGCCTTCTTTGTATGAGCCACGTCCAAGTAGCTGGGCAGAAATATTGAAACGTCCTACTCCACCACTGAAATTAGCAGGTTTAGCGGGAAGCGGAAGTACCTCGATGTTCAAGCTTGGAGCCACGATGTCACGCTTTATCTCCACATAGCCCGAACCCCCATTGAAGAATGCTTCAAAGGGGTCTACAGAGTTGTTACGAGCCACGACAACGCCCTTGAATGTAATGCTCGGAATCTGCAATTTGCCCGTCATCTGCGGATACATTACATATTGACTCCAAGTAACACAACGATAGTTGCGACCGTTGACCTTCTCTATATGGAAGCTCTTCTGCTGTGGCAGTTTTATCTCCTGGGTATGAAAGCCCGTAAGGTCGGGCATCTTGCCGTCGAGCGAAGTCAAATCGACAAGGGTGTAGACCTTGTAAGTGAGCAGTATTGGTTCCTGCTCATGCACGCGCTTCTCATTGGCGCTAACCTTCACAAACAGATCCTTGGCTGAGATATGGCCGGAATTATTGACATCGTAGGTCTGTTCTTTATGATTTCTAGGAGCCGACGAACCGCCACTCTTTGCAGCACCCGACACCCTTATGTGTACTGATTGCGAACCTATAGTCTTGCCATCCACCTTAGCACGCGCACCAGGAATGGTGTAGTTACCTGCCTTCTCTGCATACAGAGTATAGGTGTAGGTGACACTTGCCGAACGGCTTGTATGTCCGTTTATCATCTGATAGCTCGACTGATAGGACGTATACGGACCTGCTATCACCTCAAGCCCCGAAGGTATGTTGGCAGCCCGGAAGTCATCCACACTCTGGGCATTAATACTATACGTCAGACGGAAGTTCTCGCCGGTCGCTACATGCGACGGGGCAGAAACAGAAATGCCCTGTGCGTAAGTACATAATGTAAATACGCACAGAACATAAAACAATATGGTCCGTTTCATTCTATTTAGCTTTGTCATTAGCTTTCCCATTGAAAGTTTTTTTTCTTATTACCAGTTTTTCTCAAGACGTTTTGACTTGCCTGCACGTTGCGCTTCCTTAACCTTGCGCTGCGTAGCCTGCTCGTTTTGCATGGCAGCGTTAAGCAGCTGCTCGGCGTTATCCTTGCTCATCTTCTGCTTTTGCTCTTCAGACTTTTGCTGCTGCGGCTTGTTCTTTTCTTCCTGCTTTTTCTTATTGTCTTTTTTCTTGTCGTTATTCTGTTTGTTTTGTTTGTTCTGCTGTTTTTGCTTTTGCTTGTTCGACTTGTTCAGACGCTTGCACAATTCAAGATTATAGCGTGTCTCGTTGTCGGACGGATTATTTCGAAGACTTTCCTTGTAAGCCTCGATTGCCTCAGAATACAGACGATGGTTCTGGCAGATAAATCCGATATTATGATAGACCATAGCCTTGCGTTTAGGGTCTTTCTCCAAGCGTCCGGCTTTCTCAAACTGTACTGTTGCCAACGAGTCCTTATTCTGCATCATCAAGGCACAGCCCAGATTGTACAAAGCCTGCGGATTGGAACTGTTAGCAGAAACAGCCTTACGGTATTCGGCCTCTGCCTTAACAAAATTCTGCTGGCGATACTGACGGTTGCCACTACGTATGCTACGACGGTCGGATTGTGCGCTTACGTCAACCATCGAGGCTACCAACATAATTATAATTATAGCAATTCTCATTTTATCTCTTGATTATGGAATTATTTAAGCCTTATTCTAAGCTTTGTTCTATTTAAGATTTCTTCTTGAACAGGAACACATTCTTGAATCGTGGATTCTTTGCCTCAAGCAAGCATGCCTCTACTATCAGAAGCAGGATGACAATAAGGCCGAAAGCCTGAAACTGGTCGGCATACTCGCTGTAGACCACATCCTGAGTGGTGCCCTTCTGAAGCTTTGCCAACTCGCTGTTGAGCTTCTCCTGAGCGTCATTGGTATTGTCGACGTGAATGTACGAACCGCTGCCAGCCTGAGCCAGACTACGACACATATCCTCGTTGAGAGCCGACATAACGACATTGCCCGAAGCATCCTTGAGATAGTCGCCACCGACGGGGATTGGCGCTCCCTTGGTACTGCCTATTCCCAATATGAACACATTCATACCTTTCTTGCGCGCTGCCTTTACGGCCTCTTCCGCACCACCCTCATGGTCCTCGCCATCGGTAATGACAATAATGGCGCGTCCAACTCCCTGCTGCTGCGTGAAACTGCTTGCCGAGAGATTGATGGCACGGGCAAGGTCGGTGCCCTGAGTGGTTATAAGCGACGGACTGATGTCATGAAGAAACATCTTGGCCGACACATAATCATTTGTGATAGGCAACTGTACGAAAGCGTCGCCGGCAAACACGACAAGACCAATCTTGTCGTTAGTGAAATTGTCGACAAGGCTCTCTACGAGCATCTTGCTCTTTTCGAGTCGCGACGGAACAACGTCCTGGGCAAGCATCGAATTACTTATGTCCAAGGCTATTATCGTCTCGATGCCGTTGCGCTTGTCGTTGGATATCTTCGATCCCATCTGAGGACGTGCAAGCATAACGATCATAAGCGCCAATGCACTTATAAGCAACCAGAACTTCACCGTAGGACGGCCTCTTGACACATCGGGCATCATTGCCGCCAACAGCTGTTTGTCGCCAAGACGCGACATCAGACGACGGCGTTTCCAGAGATTATAGAATCTTAGTACGACAAGCAAGGCTACGGCTACCAACAGCCATAGATATGATGGGTCTGCAAATTTAAACATACTGTTTCGCTTTATGGAATTTTACGAAGTACTGTGTTTCTCAAGACAATCTCTACGAGCAGCATGAGGACAGCCAGGAGGAGGAAAGGCTGATAAGCCTCGTAACGCTTTGAGAAGCGCTTTACGTCCATCTTGGTCTTTTCAAGTGTGTCGATATCCTTGTAAATCTTAGACAACTCTTTGTTGTTGGTGGCACGATAAGAACTGCCGCCTGTTGTCTGGGCAATATCTTCGAGAGTCTTGGTGTCAATCTCTACCGGCATGTTTACATACTGTATTCCTCCAGCCACGGGTACCGGATATGGAGCTACCTTATTGGTGCCTACAGCAATGGTGTAGACCCTTATGCCCATGCTCTTGGCAATCTCAGCACTCGTCATAGGCGAGATGTCGCCCATATTGTTACTACCGTCGGTGAGCAATATTACCACCTTGCTCTTTGCCTTAGAGCTCTTCAGGCGCGACACAGAATTTGCCAATCCCATACCAATGGCTGTTCCGTCAGAGATGATGCCTCTGGCTGCAATGTCAGTACGTACCGACTGCAACATATACAACAGAGACGTATGGTCGGTTGTCATAGGACATTGTGTGAAGGATTCTCCGGCAAATATGGTAAGACCGATATTGTCGTTAGGACGTCCGGCTATGAATTCCGCAGCCACGTTCTTCGCTGCCTCCATACGGTTAGGTTTGAGGTCTTCGGCAAGCATTGAGGTAGAAACGTCCATAGCCAGCATGATGTCAATGCCCTCTACCGACTTCGTGTCCCACGCATTGTGTGTCTGAGGACGTGCCAATACGCATACGAGCAAAGTGTAGCAGATGCAATGCAGCACCATCGGAACGTGCACCAGCCGTGTGCGCCATGTACTGTAGCCGTAGCGGTAGGCTTCGGTTGTGCTGACACGCATCGACGGCACGCTTTTCTTACGATATAACAGATACCATACAATGTACGGAATCAACAGTAAGATGAGTATAAAGTATTCTTTATTAGCAAATTCCATTTGTCATTCGTTTTTCTTATTCCAGCAACAGCCATGCGTTGTAGACAATGTAAACCACTATGACAGAAGCACCAATACCAATCAGCCACAGCAACGACTTTATCACCATGTGATTCTTGTTGGTCTTCTTCTCGTCGTCGCTCAGCGTAGGCATAATCTTCTCCTCGGTCGGAACATCTTCGCGCTTCGTCTTGTCGATGAAGTTGATGGCGTTGACGAGGTTCATGTCCTTCTCGTTAAGCAATGAAGAATATTTGGCAAACTTCACCAAATCGGCTGTCATGAAGAGTTCCTGCAATTCGTTCATCATACTCTCGTCGCCATTTGCCTTGAGGTGCATGATAATCTCCGAACTTGTCATCTCCATAGCATTGAATCCGAAACGCTCCTT
Organism: Prevotella sp.; assembly: GCA_022735715.1. Taxonomy (GTDB): domain Bacteria; phylum Bacteroidota; class Bacteroidia; order Bacteroidales; family Bacteroidaceae; genus Prevotella. The sequence continues at coordinate 5,941 of JAIJMN010000047.1, read as the reverse complement.
GATATATTTGCGCAACGCCTCGGTAAGCTTTGTGTAGTATTCCTTTTGGTCGTCGGTCGACTCAAAGTTCACCTTCTTCAGGTTCTCAATCTCGTTGAGCGCCTTCTGATGCGGAGGTACAACCTTCACAATGCGAATCTTGGCTATGATTGGCTTGTTGTGCTTCAACCGCTGCAACAGATAGGCAAAAGCCAGACACAGCACTATGACAGCAAGTGCCGACCATATCAATGGTGTCCACTCACTCCACATGAAAGGATTATTCTGAACATCCTTTGGAGGGAAGAATTTCTCGGGATGAAGAGTGTCCACATCGCAAGTCACCACCTTAAGGGCAAGCTGGTTGGAAGTGTACACCTTGCCGTTCACTTTCACCTTGACACCTGGCAGCGGATACAGTTTCTCATCAAAACTTGTAAGCGTATATGAATGGCTCACCTTAAGAATACCATCCGAGACAACTGGCTCGGACGACGTTTCCTCAAGCACTTCAACACCAGGAACGTAATATTGCGAACGCTTGAAATGCGTGAACACTACGTTAGCCCCTTCCTTTGCCGACACTTCTACCGACAAATGAGCCTGCTGGCCGATAAGTATTGCTATGGAATCTATTTTTGACTCTACTGTCACTTCCTGAGCATTGCACACAGTGGCGCAGAACAGCAATGACAATATATATGAAATGAATAGCCTCATTATGTTTTATTTACGTTTTGACTGACTGTAACATCTCTAAATACGCGATCCGAAGAGGCGCATCATCGCTCTGACATAATCGTCGTTGGTCGCTACCGACACCCAGTCGATTTTCGAACGCGAGAAGACGTCCTTGAGCTTTGCCTCCGACTCAGCCCAATATTGCGCATGCATTCGCTGCACCTTGCGGCTTGACGTGTCAAGATACATCTCGTGTCCGGTCTCAGCATCCGTAATGCGCATCAAGCCTACATCGGGCAGTTTCTTCATCCATCCATCGTACACCTGTATGGCCATAATGTCGTGCTTACGGCTGGCAATCTGCATTTGTCGCAAGAAGTCTTTCTTGTCAAGGAAATCGCTTAGCACGAATACCGTAGCACGACGCTTCATGGCTCGTGTGAAGAAAGCCATAGCTTCGCCTATGTCGGTTCTGCTGCTCTGCGGCTTGAAGTCGAGCATCTCGCGTATAATATACAGGATATGCTTTCGTCCCTTCTTTGGAGGGATGAATTTCTCGATACGGTCGGAGAAGAAAATCACGCCAATCTTGTCATTGTTCTGGATAGCGCTGAAGGCTATGGTTGCAGCAATCTCGACAGCCATATCCGACTTTGTGCAATGACGCGTACCGAACGAGAGCGACCCTGACACATCTATCATCAGCATCACGGTAAGCTCACGTTCCTCCTCAAAAACCTTGACAAACGGTTTGCGGAAACGCGCAGTAACATTCCAGTCAATGTCGCGAACGTCGTCGCCAAACTGGTATTCACGCACCTCAGAGAAAGCCATTCCCCTACCCTTGAAGGCCGAATGATACTGACCGGCAAAGATGTTCTGGCTGAGTCCGCGAGTCTTTATCTCAATCTTGCGGACTTTCTTTAATATTTCTGAAGTTTCCATTATTAATCGAATGATTATTATTAGTGGTAAGGATGGGGGTAATATGACAACTCCATCACCTCAACATCTCAACACCTCACCACCTCACCATCTCTTAAGGCACTTCGACCTTATTGATAATCTTTGATACGATGTCCTCGCTTGTAACGTTGCTTGCCTCAGCCTCATACGAGAGACCGATACGATGGCGCATCACGTCGTGAACAACGGCACGTACGTCCTCAGGCACTACATAGCCGCGATGCTTGATGAAGGCATAGGCACGGGCTGCCTTGGCAAGGCTGATACTTGCACGTGGCGAACCTCCGAATGTTATCATATCCTTGATTTCTGCCAAACCATATTTCTCTGGATAGCGTGAAGCGAAAACGATGTCGGCAATATACTGCTCAATCTTCTCATCGATATAAACGTCCTCAACCACGGCACGAGCCTTCATAATCTCCTCGGCAGTAGTAACAGGCAGCACGTTCTTGTGCTCGCCCTTGATATTCTCACGTATAATCTGCTTCTCCTCCTCAAGTGTAGGATAGCCAATCACCACCTTAAGCATGAAACGGTCTACCTGAGCCTCGGGCAGCTGATATGTACCCTCCTGCTCGATGGGGTTCTGAGTAGCCATTACGAGGAAAGGCTTGGGCAGGGCGAATGTCTGCTCGCCGATTGTCACCTGATGCTCCTGCATTGCCTCAAGCAGCGCACTCTGCACCTTGGCAGGAGCGCGGTTGATCTCATCTGCCAATACGAAGTTGGCAAATACCGGGCCCTTCTTCACATGGAAAGACTCGTCCTTCTGCGAATAGATCAATGTACCGACAACGTCGGCTGGCAAGAGGTCGGGAGTAAACTGAATACGGCTGAAGTCTGCGTCTACAAGACTTGACAATGTCTTGATGGCAAGTGTCTTTGCAAGTCCCGGAACACCTTCCAACAGGATGTGTCCATCGCTAAGGAGCGAGATGAGCAACGACTCTACAAGGTGCTTCTGGCCTACGATTACCTGGTTCATACCGGTCACCAGATTGGTGACAAAACTGCTTTGCTGTTCTATCCGGGCATTGAGTTGGCGGATATCTATTGATTCTGACATTTCAGTAAAAATTTATATTCTAAATATATAAAACATTGGTCTGACGACCTTTTTCACACGCAAAATTACACAAATAATATCTCTAAGGCGAAATATAGAGTCTAAAATATATTAAATGTGTCACATTTTTTTACTGCAAAGGATTGACATTATTCAAGTTCAAACCGAACGAAGCTGTCAATTCCTCATAAATGCGCTGTACTGGCAGCCCCATTACATTATAGAAACTGCCTGAGATTGACTCCACCCCGACCAGACCAATCCACTCCTGAATGCCGTAGGCTCCAGCCTTGTCGTAAGGCTTGAAATGGTCGACATAGAAATCGATTTCGCCATCCGAGAGATTCTTGAATCTCACGTCGGTAGACACCGAGAATCGGCTTTGCTTGGTGGCGGTCCTTATGCAGACACCCGTTATCACATGATGGGTCTTGTCGCTTATCTCGCGCAGCATACGGCAGGCGTCCTCACGGTCATGTGGTTTGCCCAGAATATCCTGTCCTACCATCACTATCGTGTCAGCCGTAATGAGAAGTTCGTCAGGGGATATCGAATATGCCGACGACTTCTTCGACGCAATATATTCTGCCACATCCTTCGACGGCAGGTCGTCGGGATAAGACTCGTCGATGCCTTTCATCGCCCTCACTTCAAAATCAAGTCCAAGTTGATTGAGCAATTCCTTCCTACGGGGCGAATTGCTTGCCAGTATTATTTCCATCTGTCTATTTCTTACGTTTTTAAATTACAATCTCATTACCTTATAAATAACATATCAAGCCAATCCGGTTTCATAATATATCAAGCCAATCCAGCCGTCTACCAACCGAATGCAGCTTCGTCGCGGAGCCATTTGCCTTGCGCCCTAAGCACCTGCTCTATCACGTCGCGCCCCACCCCATGACCGCCTATGCGGTCACTAATATAGGTACTGATGCTCTTGACATCGTGGCAGGCATCCTTAGGACAGCACGCACAGCCCACACGCTTCATCACCTGAAGGTCGGGAATGTCGTCGCCTACAAACATCACCTCTTCGTCTTTCAGTCCATAGCGTTGCAGCAGCTCTTCATAAGCCGTAATCTTCACTCCGGCACCCATACGGATGTCCTTCACGCCAAGTCCTTCATAGCGCTTGCGCACAGCAGCCGTGTTGCCACCCGTAATGATGCCTATGCGCAGCCCCACCTTGCAGGCAAACTGTATGGCATAGCCGTCCTTGATGTTCACCGTGCGCAGCGGCTCACCCTCCGAACTAAGTAGTATCGTTTCAGCCGAGAGCACCCCGTCGACATCAAACAGAATCGCCTTGATTTTCTTCAAATCGTAGTCTATCATAATTACCTTGATCTAAGTTTTACTTACCCGCCCCACGTGCTTGTGGCTTTGCTGTTGGGCTATTATTTCCGACATCTTGATGTACAGTGTCTGCACGCTTTCATTGTCGGCAAGCATAGCCGTCTGAGAGTCCATAATATTCTGGTCGCCACGTACTGCCGGACCTGTCTGAGCGTCAATGGGAGCCAATGTGCCCAACTTGCTAACCGTCTCTTCAATCAACGGTTGTAATACGGTAAAGTCCAGTCCGTTACGACGCAATATGCCGTCGGCAACAACATAGCAGGCATTGCTGAAATTGCAGGCAAATACGGCAGCAAGATGCAGCCATTTGCGGTCGTCGCTCGTCATATAGTGCACATTGTCCGAAATGGTCGACGCCAGCTTCGTTATCGTCTCAGTAGAAGCCTCATTATTTCCTTCAACAAAACATGGTATCTTCTTAAAGTCCAACGCCTTATCCTTGCTGAACGTCTGCATAGGATAGAGCACGCCACAGTTGTCGCTCAAACCGTCAAACACGTCCATGCCTACACTTCCCGACGTATGCATGAACACCGTCTTCGGACGCTCTCTGCACACCCTTTCGGCAATGCCTCTTACGTATCGGTCCTTGACACTTATAATGCATGCATCGGCATCTGTCATTATGTCGGTCAGGCTGTTGGTTGCCCGGCATCCCACACGTTCTGCCAATGCCTGCGCCGACTCCATCGTGCGGCTCCAGATCTGAGTTGGCGGCATGCCTGCCTCACTCAGCGCCAAGGCAAAGTGAGTGGCCACATTGCCTGCTCCAATGATTGCTATTCTCATTATATATATTGGTTTTGTCAGCTACAAGCCGCATTTACGTCAGCCTCAAGCTGCATTTTCGAATGCTAACAGCTACAAAAGTAGCCATTGTTTTGCAAAAACCACAGCCATATTGCCAATTTTTAAAAAAGATTTGCTATTTTTGCCAACTGAAAGAAAATGGGCCTAACCAAGCCTTAAAATGTAAAATAATTCATAAGCAATATCCATTTATGAAAGTTCTTAAAGACCGAATTCTAAAAGACGGAAAATGCTATCCTGGTGGCATTCTCAAAGTAGACAAATTCATAAACCATCAGATGGACCCCAATCTGATGAAAGACATCGCCGTGGAGTTCATCCGCCGCTTTGCCGGCACCAAGGTCAACAAGATTCTCACCATCGAGGCATCGGGCATTGCCCCTGCCATCATGATGGGATTTCTTATGAATCTGCCCGTGGTATTTGCCAAGAAGAAGAAGCCCAGCACTATGGGCAACATGCTCGCCACCAAGGTGACGTCATTCACCAAGCAGCGCGAGTATGACGTAATCATCAGCCGCGACTATCTCACAGCCGACGACCACGTGCTCTTCATCGACGACTTCCTTGCCAACGGCAATGCCGCCAAGGGCATCATCGACCTCTGCCAGCAGGCTGGAGCCACACTCGAGGGCATGGGATTCATCATCGAGAAGGCGTTCCAGGACGGTGGCAAGTATCTCAGAGACAGTGGCATCAGAGTAGAGTCGCTCGCCATCATCGATTCGCTCGACAACTGCGAGATAAAGCTTCACGAGCAGTAAAAAAGATTTTTTTGAGCTAACAATATAGGAGGCTATGGTGTCACGCAGCAGGACATCATAGCCTCTTGCCGATAGTCATAACCCTCAAGCACAACAATGACCTCTGTGCCAAACCTGACATTCACGCCCCCAATAACAAGAATCAACAAGCGAGTTCTTGCTTCATTACTCATCGACCAGACACGGAGCATGGAAGGATGTCAGGCTGACATTTTACCTGCCGACGACATCGACCGCATTCTTCCACGAGCCTTCAAGCACGAGCACATGCAGACGGCCCGCGCCAAGTCGTGTGCCGAAGTGTTCACCC